>CANDMH010000018.1 GCA_947385785.1 uncultured Lachnospiraceae bacterium | reverse complement strand
GCCTGGGATACCGTTCCACCACAATCTGCCAGGAGGAAAGCACCCACACCAGATGCTCCTCCTTCAAACACGCCACCCCCAGTCCCAGGTCTTCCGACTGGAATGTGGAACAGTCCTGAAAATAATTGATAAGGGAAGCCATGGTCAGTCTCCCGTCGCTCCCCGTCTCACTGTATCTGATTCTGCTCTCAAAGGTATACATATCAAATTCCTTCTTCCTGCCCCTGGTACCCCGTTGCATTCATCCCTGCGTAATGCAATGGAGTACTCCACATAATGCAACGGAGTGCTCCACGTAATGCAATGGGGTACTCCACATAATGCAGCGGAGTACTCCATGTAATGCAACGGAATGCTATATGAATAATTGCGTAACAATCATAACAATCCAGAAAATACTGTAAAGTCCCATGCCCACATTGCATATCATAGTGCTGAAACGCTTTCCCTTCGGAATCACCACGCTGCCCCTCTCCAGCACAAATCTCCGCTTCACCAGATTCACAATCAGCAGCACACCGCCCGCAATCATCATCCCCAGCACAAAAACCACAAACGCCGCGTAGGCCATAATCCCCGCCAGATTCGCCTGGATATACTCCATCATGGAGGTCACTCCGCCTGTCACGGCCTGCATATATGCGTCCAGATCGAGCATCCGCATCAGCCCTGAAGAGACCACTCCGCCCATGAAATTAATCAGCATATGAAGCGCAATGGTAATTTTAATGTTGCCGGTCTTCACATACAGAAATGCCAGAAACATTCCCAGCGCAAAAGCGTACACAAACTGATTCAGGTTTCCATGGAAAAGCCCGAACATAAGCCCCGACATGACCACAGCGGCTCCCTGCCCGTAACGTACAGTCCTGTCCACTATCAGCTTCCGGAAAACAAATTCTTCCATAACAGGCGCACAGATGACCATATAGAGCACAATCAGCCACATACTCACGGACTGAGTCACATTCAGAACCTGGTTCTGCACCATACCGCCTTTCAATATCCCGATCAGTGTCGTTATGAGATTGCCCGCAATGTTAGTGATATATACAATGGAAAAACACATAATGGCAGCTGTCACAAAAGAACCGGCTCTTATGGAATGCCGCTCCACCACCTCCTTCGGAATCGCCCTCACCAGCAGGATGAGCAGCGGCATTCCGATCAGGTACATCGGAAGTACGGATACCATCAGGTAAATATTGCCGTTTTCCAGCCATTCAGGCTTCACAAGACGAAGCAGCGTCATGGGAATCAGCTGCACCGCAAAGATTACGATGGTACCCAGGATATACATCCCGCCCAGTCTGGAAAAATGTTTCCTGGCGGCCTTTATTTCGCCGTCCCCGTTTCTTTCAGGCATTCCGGCCATCCCGTCCTCATTTCCTGTCATTACATTATACTCGTTCATTCCGTCCATGCTTTATTCCTCGCTTTGCCTTTTGAGTCTTTATTAGTTTAGCACAAATAACGACATTTGTATAGCGGTTTCGCAATCTCCTCTTGACATTTAGGCCCACGCCATGTTGATATAGATTATGCTGAATCAGAACTCACCCTGATGAAAATCATCTGGCGAAACGGAGGTGCCGCCCTGTTTTCCCGCATAACAGCAATGCAGAAATCCTGGAAGCCTACTACCCGCATGTATACAGGGTTAATCCAGCTCCCTGAAAATTTTCCCTGCCCCCAGGGCAATCCCCAGGGACATAACGCCGGAGAACAGGATAACCGCATATTCAAATCCCCTGCAGAGTTCAAACAGAACCCCGTACAGGGCATTGCCCAGAGGCTGCGCGCACATGGACACGGTGAGGATGACCGCAATCACCTTCCCGATTAATTTCTGCGGTGTCTCCGCCTGTACAAAGGACATCATCTGCACGCTGAACATGGTGGAAAACACCATAATGGCAAAGCAGCATATAGTCAGAACCGCATAGTTTCCCATCCCGGAGGAAGACAGCAGCAGCACGGCGCCCATGGGAAACACGCAGACTGCGCAGGCAATAATTAAATTGCCCGCTTTCCGAATCTTTAATCTGTCTGCGAAAACGCCCGCGCCAATTCCTCCGGCAAGCCCTCCCGCCGCCAGCGCCCCTTCCGCGAATCCATAGAGCCTGTTGGCCTGGGAAGCTTCCAGATCAAGCACCTCCGTCACCAGATAAGGCAGGGCCACAAGAATCATTGCGGACAGAAACAAATTGATGCCGCAGACCATCAGAACCCCTTTCCCAATCACCGGCTTCTCCTTTCGGATAAAATGAAGGCTCTCACCGAAATCAGCCCTGACTGTCGCCAGGATGCTGCCGCCGGAATCCTGTTTCTGAAAGGGTATCCAAATAAAAATCTCCATCACTGCCGACAGAACAAAACATACCATGCACACCCCCAATACAGGCTTCAGTCCGTAAGCGCTGTACAGGATGCCTCCAAGCACGGGACCGATTAACGCGGCGAAGGAGCTGATGGTATTGATAATAGAATTCGCCGCCATAAAATGCTCCTGGCGGACCAGGGCGGGAATACTTGCCTGCACGGAGGGCTGATATGCACCAGCGATGCCGTACAGAATCATCATTGTCACCGTCAGGAGCGGAATGAGATGTCCCCCGTCCATCATCAGGGAAAAGAACAGTATCACCGCCGCCGTAAAGAAATCCAATATCACCATGATGTTCCTTTTATTCACCCTGTCCGCCACGATACCGCCAATTGGCGACAGTAAAACAGCCGGAATAAAAGCGCAGGCCGTAACGGTTCCGTACAGGGCTGATGACCCCGTCAGGTTCAGCAGATACAGGGGCAGCGCAAACCGTATGGTAGCATTGCCGAACAGCGAGATAATCTGGCCGATGACCACCAGTGTAAAATCCTTTGAAAATAATTTCATTCCTGAATCCTCCGTTTTCTAATCTTTAAGAACTGTCGCTTCCTTACGGGTATTTTGATAGATAACAGTAAGCTCCCGCAGCCTTTCCAGCATTTCATCATCCACCACATCCAGCCCGAATCCCTGCAGCATCCTGGCAAAAACCATAAATTTGCGGCAGGATTCCTCCACGGTGCTGTCAAATATCATGGGGTTCATCCAGACATTGGCCGCGAGCAGAATCAGCTCCGCCAGCTGCTCCGGGTACTCCGTCTCAATGGATCCGTCCGAAATCCCCTGCCTGATAATGGGCAGGATATAGTTCGGCGCCGCTTCATCAATGGTATCGTGCAGCAGGCTGAATAGAAGCCTGGGATTGTTGTGAAAATTGGGGGCTACCGTAAAAATGTCGTCCTGGACAGGCCGGCAGATAGATTCTTTAAAAATTGTCTTCAATTTCTCCCGGCCGTTTAAGTCCTCACGATCACGGATTACAGCCAGCATCCGGTTTGATTCCGCAGTCATTCTGTCCGTGACAGCCATCAGGATATCGTCCTTTGACTTAAAATGATGATAGATGGCACCCTTGCTGAGCCCCCCCAACTGACTGATGATATCCTGTATGGAAGTATGTTCATATCCTTTTTCCATAAATAAACGGAAGGCCGTATCCAATATAAGATCGACGGTTTCTTCCGGATGCTTATTCCTTGCCACGGTTATCTCCTCCTTACATACCTTTGGTATGTTTCATATTATCATACCGTCGGTATGTTTGTCAAGGCATGAAATCCGTGTTCGAAATTTTTCGGAACAGGGATCGCCTCTATCGTTTCATGCTTTTCAACGGATGATATAGATGCCATGTGCAGGGAACCGACAGACGCCTGCGTTTTCTGAACATAAAACAAAATTCCCGAACCGTGCCCAGCATAGTTCGGGAATCAAATGTACCTTACACTTTTAAAATCTCCTGCAGCGTCTCCATCAGCACGGCAATGTCGATGGGTTTGGCGATATGGCCGTTCATGCCTGCATCCAGGGCCAGCATCCTGTCCTCGTCAAAGGCGTTGGCCGTCATGGCTACAATGGGAATGGCCGCCTTCACAGGATCCTCCAGTCCGCGGATGGCCCGGGTCGCCTGGTATCCGTTCATCACCGGCATCTGTACATCCATCAGAATCAGGTCATAGGCATCCGCCGGTTTCTCCTTCATCTTTTTCACTGCTACAGTCCCGTCGTCAGCCGTATCGATGACAAATCCTGCTTCCTCCAGTATGGTCCTTGCAATCTCCTGGTTGATCTCGTTGTCCTCCACCAGAAGGATTTTCTTCCCCTCAAAACATGTGGGATGGGGCTCCGTCTTTTCCTCCTGTCCCACCGTTTCATAGGGTGCCGTCAGCACATTGCACAGCTCCGACAGGAATATGGGCTTGGAGCAGAAGGTGGTGACCCCGGCCTCCCTGGCCTCTTCCTCGATGTCCCCCCAGTCATAGGCTGTCAGAATGATAATGGGAATTTTCGCCCCTACGATTTTACGGATTCTGCGGACGGTCTCCACACCGTTCATATCCGGCATAAGCCAGTCTACCAGGTACAAATCAAAGGGCTCTTCCTGCTCCATGGCAAACCTGCTGCGGACCACCGCCTCCTTCCCCAGGGTAGTCCAGTCAGGACGCAGGCCCATGGCGGAGAGCATCTTACTGACACTGGTACAGGTATTGATATCATCATCCACCACCAGGGCCCGCAGGCCTGCCAGTTGGGAAAGATGTTCCGTTTTTAACGGTTTGCCGGCTACCTTAAATCGAAAAGTCACAATAAACTCGCTTCCCTTCCCAACCTCACTCTCCACCGTAATGGTGCCGTGCATCAGGTCCACAATATTTTTTGTGATGGAAAGCCCCAGGCCTGTCCCCTGGATTCCGCTGATGGTGGCAGTCTGTTCCCGCTCAAAGGGTTCGAAAATATGCTCCAGAAACTCCCTGCTCATTCCGATTCCCGTATCTTTAATCCGAAATTCAAAAGCCGCATAGCCCTCCGGCGCGTCCCCTGTCTGGATGATCCTCACGCTGACAGAACCTCCGGGTCTGGTATACTTCATGGCATTGCTCAGCAGATTCAGCAGCACCTGGTTCAACCGCAGCTTGTCGCAGACAATAATTTCATCCGTCACATCCTGGGTATCAATGCAGAAGGACAGCTGCTTCGCCTTCACATCCGACTGCACGATGGTCTTCAGGTCATGTATGATTTCCGGCAGGCTTGCCTCCTTCTCTTCTATCTTCACCTTGCCGCTCTCGATGCGGCTCATATCCAGCACATCATTGATCAGACTCAGCAGATGGTTGCCGGAAGTGATAATCTTCTCCAGGTAGTTCTGTACCAGCTCCCGATTATCGATATGGGATATGGCCAGGGAGGTGAATCCGATAATGGCGTTCATGGGGGTGCGGATGTCATGGGACATACTGTTGAGGAAAGTAGTCTTGGCATTGTTGGCATACCGGGCCTCCCCCAGCGCTTCCGCCAGCATCAGCTTCTGCACCTGCTCCTCCCGGATGGTCTCGTCAATATTCCGGAACCCGGCCAGTATAAAGCCTTCCTTCCTGAAATCACTCTCTTTCACGTTCACATAGGAAAACTGGTAATTGCGGATGTCATCTCCTTCTTTCACCCGATAATTTCCCTGATAGTCTCTGCCAACTTCCAGTTTCCGTATCACGTTTTCCAGAGAAAGTGCTTCTCTGAGATAATCCTGGTCTTCCTCATACACCCGCTCACGGATATACCTGTCAAGAATCACGTCATAGGTGAACTCCTCCTTCGTCTCCCCGTGCAGTCCCGTAGTTACATACCCCATCATCTTGATGATCCTTGCACGGTTCTGCCTGGCATCTACCGCAAAAACATTCACAAAATCACGGCTGAGCGCATCCACAATGGCAAGCTGCTCCAGCAGCTCCCGGTTGGCATTCTCGGTAGTATCCAGAAGTTTTTTGTTCCACCGGGTTCTGACCACCAGTATCAGAATGATGCTCACGGCAATCGCCGCCGTCAGACCCGCTCCCAGCATAATCTCGGGATGTATCTTCAAAAGCTCCGCAAACCTCAGATCCTGAGGCGCATTAGCCGTATATTTTGTAACCAGCTGATTCATCACTTCAGCGGGCACCCGGTCAATACATTTATTCAGTATGGTCACAAGCTCTCTGTCACAGCTCTCCCGGACATACATCCGAAAATCAAAGCCCGCGTTGTTCACAATGGCATAATGCAGAGAATCCGTAAAATCATTATTGACAAACAGCTGCGCCGTGTAAGTATAGACAAAGGCCGCCTCCGCTTCCCCGTCCAGAACCGCCTGCAGCGCCGCTTCCCTGGTGGGATAATAGAGAAGCCTGGCATCCCCTGTAAGTCCCTGCTCAATGGGCGCATTGTCCTGATTTTCCGCGATGGCCACCGTGGTAATTTCCCCGTCGAAATCCTTCCTTGTCACCTTGGCCACCCCGGCCGTCAGATAGGAATCCGTACCAAAGCCTGAGGCCGCCACCCCTTCCGTCACAGGCTCAAAGTCTTTCCTGTCGATTACCACGTCCACACTGCTGCTGTTCACAATATCGTAATAATCCGCCCGGTCCCGGGTCACCACGGTTTCATAGGGCAGTCCCGCCATAGCCATAACCGCGGCAAAATAGTCCGGCATAATGCCCTTCAGTTCCCCGTCCTCCACATAGGAATAGGGTTCCCTGTCTCCGATTGCCGTAACCGTAATGGCCTTCCTGCCGGATACCACCTCCTGGATATAGTCCTTCTCCCGCTGGGTAAAGGCGGAGGAATCCGAATACTCCGGCCCGTAATACTTATAAAACAGCACATTCATCCAGTCGCCTTCGTTCACATCCATCTGACTGATGGCATAATTGATCTCCTGCAGCAGCCAGGCGTCTTCTTTCCTTACAATGGCATAAAAATAATCAAACTCGATGGTATCCAGGGTTTTCTCGTTCTGCGTTTTCCGCAGGCTGGTAGACAGAATTGCGTCAATCTTCCCCTCCTGCAAAGCCTCGGTCAGTTCGTCCGCGCTTCCATATTCTACAATGCGGTACGTAAATCCGTGTTCCTCTGCAAACGCTTCCAGGCTCTGCCTCTGACTCCTGCCCTCCACGGCCCCGATTACCATACCGTCATAAGTCTCATAATCACCGCTGTGCAGCCGTGTGTTATCCGGCCGGATGGACAGAATGGTGCTGCTTCGCCCGATAGGCAGGGAAAAGGCATACTTTTCCTCCCATTCCTCCGTCTTCCGGCCCGATGTGACCACGTCAATCTGCCCCTCCTCCAACATGGTGAGCATATCGTTCCAGGATTTATCATATTCCACATACTGAAAGTTCAGGTGAGAATATTCCGCTGCCAGATTCAGGAATTCGATGCCGTATCCGCTCAGATTTCCCTCCTCATCCTTCATGTGGTATCCGTCAAAATGGAAAATACCTGCCTTCACCGTACGATTGCCTGCCTCCGCCCCGGCGCTTGCCACAGTTCCCTCCCATATCATTATAAAAATTGCCAACAGCAATACCAGGCTCCGTCTGCAGCCTGTCCTGTGATTGCGGGGATTTCTCCCTGGAAATTTTCCCTGACGGGTTGTGTTCTTTGGTGCCATACTTCCTCCTCAACAACGTCTTTCCCATCCTGTAAAAAACAGGAAACCATGGCCTCATTTTACCATAGTTTCCTGTTTTTTCAAACCCCTTTGCCCGGAAATTTTTCCGGCCGTTCCCGGCTTTATTACTGTTCACCCGGTGCCTCCGCGAGAATTTTCGTACACATTATGCACGAACAATCCAGTGCAACCAATCAGGTTTCTTTACAATCGAAGCGATTGCCATGACAGCAGGGCCAAAAGGAGCGCGCTTTGCTCAATTCCTGACAATGGAATCTGGATAATAAAATCCTGTCTTCCGGCCTTTACCAAACCCGTCCTGCCGACCGATTTGTTTTTTATCGCCTCAGACATCTCTAAAACTCACGTTTTCCATATATCAGAACTGACAGCATATAGGAAATCCCCAACAGTGCCGCCCCCAGAACGAACATCCCTCCGCTGACGGCCAGAACATGTTCCGATGCATAGATAAGCAGCTCTGTCACAAACAGCCCGTCCTTCACCAACATGTCATATTCCATAATCCCTACATAGAGCAGGCAGATAATCACCGCAGGCAGATAATAGCCCCAGATTTTCCCTTTCTGGTATCCCAGCCGGAATAGCTGCGGATACATGGCCAGGCTCATCACCCCATAGAAGAGAAAACTGAACGATACAATTGCCAGCATCCATTTAAAGTCCGGATACCACCTGGAAAGGGAAAAAAGATTCGCCAGCGGCATCAGCACGGCCCCCAGAAGAATGCCTGCCATGCACAGCACAAAGGACAGGGCATATCTGCCTTTCACTATGGCGGTTCTCTCCACCGGCAGCGTCAGATAAAATCTGTTCAAATCCCCCTTCTCCTCCACCGCAAAGGGATTCACGGATATGGAAAACATCAGAAACATCCCCATGGGCACCAGGTAAATGGCAGAAAGCGCCCCTACCACAAGCATACAGAGCGGCACCAGCAGTATCCTCTTATAATAGTATTTGGCCGCAGACCAGTCCGTTTTCATCATCTTAAACATACCTTCCGTTCCTTTCCATATACACTACCACGTCGTCAATCGAAGCCGCTTCCGTAACCGTGTCCGCGGGAAGCCCCCCGATGTGGCGCAAATCCATAAGGCATTCATAGCCGCTGCCGCTCTGGCGCAAACCGATGGCATATGCCCTCTTCTCTTCAGGCAGCAGCCCGCCCCGGACCACACAGTAGGAAGATGTCAGCGCCTCCTTGTCCCCGCTATAGGAAACCGCACCGTTGCTGATATAGACGATACAGTCCGCAATCCGCTCCAGGTCACCGGTAATGTGCGTGGAAAACAGTATCGTCCTGTTTTCCGGAATCATATATTCCCGCAAAATATCCAGCATTTCATCCCTTGCCGCAGGGTCCAGCCCGCCGGTAGGCTCATCCAGCAGAAGCATCCTGGCATCATGGGAGAGGTGGACGGCCAGCGCCAGCTTCTGCTTCATCCCCCGGGACAGGCTCTTCACCTTCTTCCCGGAAGCAATGCCAAAGCGGGACAAATAGTCTCTGTACCGGGCGCCGTCCCAGCTGCGGTAAAAGCGCCTGACGCATTTCTCGATATCCAGCGGATTCCAGTCCTCCTGAAAATAAGGCCTGTCAAACAATATGCCGATTTCCTCCCTGACGGAAGAATCCACTGCCGGCTTGCCCAGCAGACGGACTTCCCCGCCGTCACAGGAAGCCAATCCCGTCATAATCCGCAAAGTGGTGGATTTTCCGGCGCCGTTGGGCCCTACAAAGCCGCAGCACAGCCCCTCCGGCACGGTAAAGCTGATATTTTTCAGGGAAAATCCCGGATAATTTTTACATAAATTGCGAATCTCAATGGCATTGCCCATGAAATATTTCCTCCAATCTGTTCTGTAATTCGGCCAGACCAAGGCCCGCAGCCCTTCCCTTTTCCACAGCCGTCCGGAATGCCTCGTCCACAGCGTGCAGATATTGGCGCCTGACCATTCCTGCATCTCCCTTGACGAAACATCCCCGCCCCTGCACCATGTAAATCAGCCCCTCCGCTTCCAGATCTCCGTAAGCCCGGGTAGTGGTGATGACACTGACACGCAGATCCCGGGCCAGCTGGCGCATGGAGGTAAGCGGCTGGTCCGGCGCCAGCTCACCCGCAAGAATCTGCGCCTTGATCTGCATTTTAATCTGTTCATAAGCAGGTATTTCGCTTTGTAAAGAAATCTGAATGTTCATCTCCGCCTCCGCTTAGTGTATATATTGAGTATATGCACTATGTTCAGAGTTGTCAAGAGGAAATTTGCTTTATTCATCCGACGCATTATTATTTCGTATTGCGGAGGCGCTCACTCGTTATGCATTTATAACGGCAAATGTTTCCGGCAGAACCACTTAAACCGGGAATTCAGATTAAACTCCAACGCTTTTTATTAGGTATGCCATTTCCCAAAAAGCCAGAGAAATCAAGGCATTCCACAATTCATGACATACCTGATCAGGTATGCTGTTGCAGACTCCAGTTTTATGAAATGATTGATTTTGCGGCACTCTGCAGGTTATGGCATACCTAATCTGAATTCGTTACAGATTAAATCCAATTTGCAGGCGCCCGGAAATATAAGTAAAACAAGTATGCAACTTTGATGGAAAAATGATGTAGTCTTGATACTGCGGCAGAATACAATATAAATAATAATGGCAGTATGGATATTTCCCGACATTTCCGAACGAACACCGGCCTGCATTCATACCTGCATCTCAAAGAATTAATATTTTGAGCGAAAATATACTGAAACTTTTTATCATCCTCTGCGATCTTATAGTTATAACGGATACATAAAAACTTTGCTTTATCACATTGTGCAGGCTGCCGCCGGGTTTTCGGTTTTACAGCAAAGGTCATAACATTGCTTTGCCTGGAAATGATAACAGCGTACAGGCCGTACTTTTACAACAAATCCACTATCACTGCAGTGGCAGGCCACCATCGTTATGGCGGCTTTAAGACCGCCAGCCATATATGCATGTCTACAGCGGATTCGTAAATTCCGGCGGTCTTGAGTATAAGAGGAGGTGTACCTGAAGTGGGATTATCTGACCTGAACTTTTTATTCCGCTTTCTTCCTGTTTTTTTAGTGCTTTATATCCTCTGTCCTCCCAAATACAGGAACGGGATACTCTTTGCAGCCAGTCTGCTGTTCTGCGCGTTGAACAGCAGGGAGGGCGTGTTGGTTTTGCTCTGCTCGCTGACTGTAAATTATATATTGATTCGCCTTATGGACTTCGAAAGCCAATATCCCCGCAGCAGACAGGCAGGGCATTCGTCCGGTTCCCCTGAAATGTCCCGGGATACCGGCACATGGACAGCGGCAGCACGCTCGTCAACCGCCGGTTCCCCTGAAATGTCCCGGGATACCGGCACATGGACAGCGGCAGCACGTTCGTCAGCCGCCGGTTCCCCTGGAGTGTCCCGGGATATCGGCACATGGACAGCGGCAGCACGCTCGTCAGCCGCCGGTTCCCCTGAAGTGTCCCGGGATATCGGCACATGGACAGCGGCAGCACGCTCGTCAACCGCCGGTTCCCCCAAAATGCGCCGGGATACTAACACACGGGCAGCGACAGCACACTCATCAGCCAGCTCCCCTGAGATACCCCGGGATATTGGCTCCCGCGGCGCTCATCCGGCAGATAACAGAACGCGCGTTTGCTCCTCCGGAAGGTTTAAAATGCTTTCCTGGCGCAGGGCCTGGCTCTGCCTGACCATACTTTTCAATGTCGGACTGCTTTTGTTTTATAAATATGCGGCGGGGACGCTTCCTCCCGGCATCAGCTTTTACACTTTTACGCTGCTGTCGGCAGATATCGATATCTATCTCCGAAGAGAATCCGCGCCTCAAAGCTGGCTGGAACTGGGAGCCTACATTGCCATGTTCCCCAAACTGCTCTCCGGCCCCATCACGGAATACCACAGCGTCATCGGACAGATGCGCAGCCGGGAGACCAGCGGAAAAAAGGTGGAATACGGGCTGTCCCTGATGATTATCGGCCTGTCCTTCAAAGTGCTCATTGCGGATACTCTGGGGATTCTATGGCATGACATACAGACCGTAGGCTTTGAAAGCATATCCACACCCCTTGCGTGGATGGGCATGGCCGCTTATTCCGTACAGCTGCTGTTTGATTTTCAGGGCTACAGTCTGATGGCGGTGGGACTGGGACATATGCTTGGCTTCGACCTGCCGCAGAATTTCGACCACCCCTACCGTTCCCGGAGTGTCAGCGAATACTACCGCAGATGGCATATGTCACTGGGACGTTGGTTCCGCGACTACCTGTACATACCTCTGGGCGGAAGCCGGGCGGGAACGGCACGCACGGTCCTTAACCTGTTCATCGTATGGATTGTGACGGGAATCTGGCATGGCGTAACACTGAATTTTCTGTTGTGGGGCCTGATTCTGGGAACCTTTATTGTACTGGAGAAGTTATTCCTCGGAAACTTTCTAGGCAACCACAGGCTGCTTTCGCACCTGTACATATGGCTGCTCCTTCCGCTGACCTGGATTATTTTCGCAATTACGGATTTAAGCAGCCTGGGGATATACTTTACAAGGCTTTTCCCCTTTCAGGGCGGCGGAATTGCCGTCAACGGAAAGGACTGGCTCCTCCACGGCCGAAATTACCTGGGTTTCTTCCTGGCGGCACTGGCGGTATCCTGTCCCCTGGCGGATTCCCTGTGGAAAAAATACTGGAATACGCTCCCAGCAAAGGGCGCCCTGCTTGCCCTGTTCTGGGTATGCGTGTACCGGATTGTGAACGGGCTGCATAATCCGTTTATGTATCTCAATTTTTAAACTGTAACGATTGCAATTATAGTAAATGTCTTTAAAATCTTTACTTTGATATGCTATGACGATTGTCGTTGCAGCGATAAAACACTTGCCAGTCTAAATGTATAACAAGTGAACGTTTCTGCAATGCCAGCGCAGTAAGCGGCATGGAGCTGTCACATTAAAGGTCATAGACACCAGATACAGACAGGATTGGTTGCCTGATATTCTATATCCGGTATAGAACTTCTCAGTGCGGCAGCACCCAGGAATGGACCACCCCGCTGCAAGCAGCGGAGTATTAGACCTGTGAAGGAATAAATGCGTTCACGAGTATAAATACCGGGTGTTATAACATACAATTACCGGACGAAAATAAACTTACAGAGAAAGAATGAGAATATAGAAATATGAAAAAACGAAAGCAGACAACTCCATTATTATCCACCCTTACAATCAGCATGCTGTGCACCAGCCTGGCAGCTGCCGCAGGCGCACACAGCATTTATCAGAAATACAATACGGATGGCTGGTCGCAGCCCGCAGTTGCCGTCCTGATGCAGGGACTCGCCAACCGGGATTTTCCCTGGAACAATACCGGAACAGGCGCCGGTTCCGGCAATGCCGCCATCCCTTCCGCCAATTGGCCCAACATGGACGGGCTTCCGGTTGCCATTGTTGAGCAGTCCGGGGCGACGGCTGCAGGAAGCGGAAATAATGTTGCCGGACAGACAACTGCAGGAAATCAGCAGAATTCCACCGACGGGCAATCAGGCACAGCAGCTCCAGATAATCTCCCTGGCGGGCAATCCGGCTCAGATACTCCTGATGGGCGCTCGGAGGCGATATCTCCAGACAATTTCCCCAGTGGGCAATCCGGGACAGCCGCCCCGGATAACCTTCCTGGCGGGCAATCGGAAGCAAATACCCCTGATGGACGCTCGGAGGCGGCAGCTCCAGACAATTTCCCTGGCAGGCAACCGGGAACCGCAGATCCGAACAATGCTCCCGGGCAGGCAGGGCATCCGGCTCCAGGTAACTCATCCGCGCAGGTGGGAAATTCAACTCCAGGCAGCTCATCCGGGCAGACAGGGAATCCGGCTTCCAACGCTTCTTCGGGACAAACGAATCGTTCCGGCGATGAGACATTTCAATCGGAAAACAGCCTCCCTGCTTCCGGCACAGAACCGCAACCGGAACCCCGGCAATATGAGTTTACAAGTGTAACACAGGAGTATTTCGACGATGCCCTGCTCATCGGCGACTCCCGCGCGGAGGGTGTAGCGCTCTACTCCGGCTGGAACAACCTGACCTACTATACGGAAGGAGGCATGACCGTCTACAACATGTTCCAGCGCCAGGCCGCAGAAGAAGACGGGCAGAAAACCACCATTGAGGAAGCTCTGCAAAATCATACTTTCGGCAAAATATACCTGGAAATCGGCATCAATGAAATGGGAACCGGCACCCTGGATTCCTTTATGGAAGCCTATGAAAGAGCCGTAAATCACCTGCGGGAGCTGCAGCCCGACGCAATCCTGTACCTTTGCGGCATCATGTATGTCAAGCAGAGCAAGTCGGAATCCGACCCGATTTTCAACAATCCCAATATCCAGGCCCGCAACGAACGCATTGCTCAGCTGGCCGACGGGGAAAATATATTTTACCTGGATATCAACGAGCTGGTGACGGACGAAACCGGAAACCTGAACCCTGACTATACCTGGGATGAAGTCCATCTGCTGGGAAAGTACGATTCGCTCTGGCTGGACTATTTCTGCAGTCATGGGATCATAAAAGAAATGCAATAAAAGCCCACTTATACTCACGGTTTATATACTCATGAACGCATTTAATTGCCGCTTTCAGCTCTGTATTGCCGATGCGTTCACTCGTTATACCATGCAGACGGCAATTAATTACGATTGTGTGTATAAATTCAAAAAATCCAGAACAAAACAAACAGTTTCAAGTTGACAAACTGCCATGCTTTGTTTCTGGATTCCTTACAGGCCAATTGGTATTTATCACATGTCGCCAACCTTTACTTCCTGTTTTCCTTAAGCATTAGCATACCCCTTTCGCCCTTTTTCAACTGTAAGACCTGCAGGAAAATAGCCCTCCGAAACGGAAGGCTTATTTTCACAACATATCAATCAGAGGGATGAACCAATCACCTTCAATGGCTTCCTCACCTCTTCCGCAAGATACCGTACCGCGCCCCCATACGCGCCAAGCCCTTCAGCCACCACCGACATCTCCTCATACGTCCCGCGCAGAAGCTCCGCAATTTCCTTTCCTGCTTCCCCGTCTGTCGTACTGCGTGCCATCTTCACCGCCCTGTCCATCCTGCCCCAGGCATCATTCAGCGCCGCCTTCTGTCCTTCCTCCAGGCGTGCATCCCCCAGCTTCTGGATTTCGCCTTTCAGGTAGAACAGCAGAATCTCCTCCTGCGCTGCCAGATCACTGTACATCTTCCCTGCGGTGCGCTTCCTCTCAGAACCCTCTTCCGCATCCCGGAAAGCCCTGGCCGTTTCCCCGAAAGCTCCGGCTGCTTCCCCCGATAAATTCCTGAAAAATTCCACAACCACGCCCAGCTTTTCCCTAAAATCCGCAATACCGTCAAAAAGCTGCCTGTGCTGCGGTGCGCGGAGCATATCCATATCGGCGGCAAAGAGAATCGTGTCCAGGCGAAACAGCGCATCTTCCAGACCATATACCGTCACTTTCTCCAGTTTCAAGGCCGCAAGCGCCTCCGCAATCCCCCTGACTCCGTCCGCAATATAACCATAGGGCAATGCGGGATCCGACAGTTCTCCGGCGGCTGCCAGGCCCGTTTTCACTGCGTCCCCTATCTTCTGTTCCGCATTTTTCCGCATATCCTGCAGAATCAGCCCCCACAGCTCACTGAGAAAACCTGCTATTTTGCCGGATTTTACCCTGGCATTCTGCGCCAGGCTGTCATACCGGGCACACAGGGGTTCGAACACGGCACGGTGCTCCGGCAGAGCCCTCGCGATCATCAGCCCCACCTGAAATGCCGTCACACTGGCCTCAAAAGCCGCATCCTCCACGGCCTTCACAATCAGAAAACGGGCCGATATCTCATCAGGGTTCTGTGTCACGGAAGAAACACGTTTCAGGACCTCCTCCAGCTGCCCTGCCATTTTTTCTGCCCGGCGGGCTGCGAACTCCCATACCTGCGCGTAAACTGTCCCCGCTTCTCCGTCCGCCCCCTTATACTTTCTACTTTCCGCCGCCGTCTCCTTCGCCTGTACAATCAGGCTGTTCAGTTCCCTTACCATCCCTTCGGCGTTCTTTGAATACATCATCGCGTTTTCCTCCTTTTTCCTTCCCGGGAAGCCTATGGATGAGTGATATTTCCTGTATTCCGTGGGCGTCACGCCCAGATGCGCCTTGAAGCTGCGGGTAAACCCTTCATGGGAATCATAGCCGTACTTCAGCGCGATGGCAAGCACGGAATCTCTGCCCCGGGCCAGTTCCTCCGCCGCCAGAAAAAGCCTGCGCCTGTTTACATATCCCATGACGGTCTCCCCCACCGCCTCCCGAAAGATGCGCTGGTAATGATATTTGGAAAAATGGATGCCCTCCGCCAGCATCTCCACGGTGAGCTTCTCCTGAAGCCTTTCCTCTATCATTGCAAGAGAGCGGAATATGGGGTCTTTTTCATTCATCCTGAGGCCTCCTGTCTTTGTTCCTGTTTTTGTTCCTGACGATCATAGCATACAGGAATGAAGGAACTTTTTCTTGACGGAAAATGCGGTATACGTTATAGCGGCTTTAACCCTGCTTCCCGTCGCTGTACCACTGCTCCTGCGCCTCGTAGAGCCTTTTGTACTCCCCTTCCCAGGCTATCAGCTCCTCATGGGTACCTGTCTGCACCGCCTCACCGTCCTTCATCACCAGGATTCGGTCCGCGAGCTTCACGGAACCCAGGCGGTGAGTCACGATAACCGCAGTTTTATTCCGGGCAATTTCGGCAAAGCGGTTATAAATCCCCGTTTCTTCGTATGGATCGATGGCGGCAGTTGGCTCGTCCAGGATAATCAGGTCATGGCTCCTGAAAAAACCCCGGGCGATGGCCACACGCTGCCACTGTCCGCCCGACAGGTCTATGCCGTCAAATTCCCGGGAAAGCATGGTCTCATAACCCTCCGGGAAAGTGCCTGTCTCCACGCCCGCCATATCGCATACACTGTCCATCCCTGCTTTCCCGCAATCTGCCGACGGATCGCTGATGGTGATATTTTCGGCCAGGGTCATCTGATAACGCTGATATTTCTGAAATACCGCGGAAGTCCCGGCGGCCAGTGCCCCCATGGCAAGCTCCCGTGTGTCCACGCCGTTTTTCTTAACGCAGCCTTTCTCGGGAAGGTAGAGTCCGGCAATCAGGCGGATCAGGGTGGATTTTCCGGAACCGTTCTCCCCTACCACCGCCAGGGTCTCCCCCTTATGCAGCGTCAGGCTCACGTTTTTTACTGCATACTTCACTGGTTCCGCAGTATCGTCTTCTATGGAATGACCATCTTCCGCGGAGTGCTTTTCTTCCCTGGATCGGCCTTCTTCCCTGGAACGGCTTTCTTTCCCGGAATGGCCTTCTTCCACGGAACGGCTTTTCTCCTCAGAATGGCCTTCTTCCATGGAGTAACCTTCTTCTCCGGAGCGGTTTTCTTCTCTGGAATGACCTTCTTCCCTGGAGTGGCTTTCTTTCCCCAAATGGCTTTCTTCCTTGGAGCGGCTTTCTTCCCTGGATTGCTTTTCTTCTCCGGAACGGCTTTCTTCCTTGGAACCGCATTCTTCCCCAGAGCGGCTTTCTTTCCTGAATTGCTTTTCTTCCCCGGAGTGGCCTTCTTCCATAGAGTGGCCTTCTTCCCCGGAGCAACTTTCTTCCCTGGAGTGGCCTTCTTCCCTGGATTGCTTTTCTTCCTTGGATTGGCTTCCTTCCGTTTTCCGAACGGGATAAGAAAAGCTCACATTTTCCAGTACAATATCCCCCCATCCGGGCGCTTCCTGCAGCTGTCCGGTACGTTCCTCCATGTCCAGAAAATTCAGGTAGTTGCGGATGGATCCCACATTACTCGCCATCTCTCCCACATGACTGCATATGATCTCCTCCATGATGTCGTACAGCATGCCCAGGGAATTAAAAACAGCCGCAAAAGCCCCCACCGTCACCTCCTGCTTCATCAGGGCGCCAAACAGCATCCAGAGAATGCCGCAGTACCCTGCCACCGTCAGGGCGCGCATGGAAAGCTCAAACAGGTTGGACTTCACGGTGGCCTTCAGTCTCAGCTTCTGCAGACAGGCCAGGGTCTCCTGATACAGTTTCTTAAAATAGAAGAAGCCGCCCAGGAGCCGGGTTTCCTTGAAATATTCCCGGCCTGTCATGCAGGTTTCGTAATATTCGTATTCCCTGCGCACCGGGGCGGAATCGTCCTCCAGGCGGGAGAAAAACTTCACGCGGAGCAGCTGCGCCAGGGCCGTAGGCAGGAAAATGATAACAATGGCACTGGCAAGAACCGGTTTCAACGAAAAAAGGTACCACCCCATAAAGGCGAAATACGAAATATAAAAGGTCAAAATAGCGATTATATCAGTGACATACCAGAAAGCGCTGTCCTTCCCCTGCTCCGCCTTATTGATGTCATCCAGTTTCTCCGTATCTTCAAAGGTAGCCGGGTCCAGACGGGCGATTTTCTCCTGTATTGCCGTGGAAAGATAAGCGCCCGCCTTCCCTTCCAACACATCGTGCGGCCAGCACCTGCAGGGACGGCAGGAGGGACACCGCTGCCTGGTTGAGCATCTTTATGCCTGCATATACCGGGCACACTGTGAAGGGGATTCTCAGGAAATCCCAAAAGTTGTATTTCCTGTCATTTGATAATAATTGCTTCATTTCTACCTTCCCTTTTATGTAAACTCATCGAACACATTTGCCAAGTCAGTTCCCTTATGGTATAGCGTAACATATTTTAATCCCACCTTCCACCTCATTTATTTTTATAGAAAAATGTGAGCCATTTTTCTCATTTCTCTCTTGCCCATTTGCCACATTTCATATATACTGATAGTAAGGAAATGTCTGCTTATCCGGTATTTCCGAGTTTTTGCCTGAAGCGGTTGTATCAAATTTTTTGAAAAATCCCAAAGAATCATTCCGCGTTTCTATATCGCCGCTCTGGCAGTTCTGGCCATATGTCTGGCCGCATCAAAACAGAAAGGGGAAGTGACTGCCTATGGGCAATAATCTCGAGACAACGGAAATCCAATGGCATCCCGGCTTTTACGGCGCAGCAGAGCTTGAACTGCTGGCGAACAGGGAGGCGCTGGAGTTTCAGAGGGAATACAACCTGAGTAAAAAGCCAATCCAGATAGACCTGCTCATTATCAAAAAACTGGCTGACGTACAGATAGAGAATGAAATCGGGCGTATTTTCAAAAAATACAATATACTGGAGTACAAAAGCCCGGATGACGGGCTTACCATAGACGATTATTACAAAACCATAGGATATGCCTGTTTCTACAAGGGATTGAGTGACAGGGTAAACCAGGTTCCGGCCGATGAGCTGACAATGTCAATCTTCCGGGAATTTTATCCCCGGGAACTGTTTAAAGCCCTGAAAAAGTCCGGCTGTATTATAAAGGAACAATTCCCGGGAATATACTATATTCTTGGGAATGTGCTGTTTGACACACAGATCGTGGTAACCGGGCGCTTAAGCAGGGAAACCCACAGCAGCCTGCGTATCCTGTCCAGGAATGCGGATGCGGAGGATGTCAGGACATTCCTTACGAAAGCAAAACGGCTGGACAGCCCCGGAAACAGACATAATGCAGATGCGATTCTGCAGGCAAGCATCCATGCAAACAAAAGATTATACTATGAAGTCAGGAGGGATTCGGGTATGTGTGAAGCGTTAAGGGAACTGATGAAAGATGAGATAGACCAGATATTGGATGAAGCTACAGCGAAAGCTGCAGAAGAGGCTGCAAAGGCCGCAGAAGAAGCTGCAAAGAAGGCTGCAGAAGAGGCTGCAAAGGCCGCAGAAGAAGCTGCAAAGGCCGCAGAAAAGGCAATGGAAGAAGGTATGGAAAAAGGTATGGAAAAAGGTATGGAAAAGGGTACGGATAATACTATCATTACTTCTGTCCGAAACCTGATG
This sequence comes from uncultured Lachnospiraceae bacterium, assembly GCA_947385785.1. GTDB lineage: Bacteria > Bacillota > Clostridia > Lachnospirales > Lachnospiraceae > Acetatifactor. The sequence goes on along the minus strand of CANDMH010000018.1, from coordinate 9,251 downwards.
GAAACCATGAAATTAACCGCGGAACAGGCAATGGATGCCATCAAGGTTCCCATGGAAGCCCGGGGCAAATACCTCTCCCGGCTGTAAAGAGCTTCTGGCTGGTGCAGATGCAAGGGTTCAGCTCATGGGGAAACTTTGAATCTGTCGTAAGCAGGCTGAAAAAACAAGACCAGAACGGTACAGAAAATCCAATATGAAAAAAATCATGATAATAGAAGATGACCCAACAACCCGGGACGAACTGGCTTTGCTGCTTGAAAGCGAGGGCTTCCAGGTTCTGACTGTCACGGATTTCACGGATATTGTCGGACAGTTTGAGGAATTTATGCCCGGATTACAGCAGACGCTTTCAGAACATTGCAGTTCCGACCTTATATTACTGGACCTGGGGTTGCCGGGAAAGAACGGCTTTACCCTGTGCATGGAAATCCGCCGGATATCCCGGGTTCCCATTCTCTTCCTCACCGGCCGGGATTCCGCCCTGGATGAGCTTCAGGCACTGAATCTGGGCGGTGATGATTATATCGTCAAGCCCTGCAGCGCTCCTTTGCTCCTGGCGCATATCAATGCCCTTCTGCGCCGCACCTCGAGTGCACAGCAGCCGGATATGATGGAGGCAGGCGGACTTTCTGTCCATTTAACCCGGGGAACGGCTTCCGCAGGCGGCAAATGCATGGAACTGACCCGAAATGAACTGCAGATTCTGGTTCATCTGATGCGGCATCCCGGCGAAATTGTCTCCCGGGCAGACCTGATTAACGCTTTATGGGACAATCATATTTACATTGACGATAATACACTGAGTGTAAATATGACCCGGCTGCGCGGAAAACTGGCGGAGCTCGGACTGCCGGACTGTATTAAAACACGGCGCGGAATGGGGTACCAGTTGAAATTCAGTAAGTTTCCCATGGGAGCAGGAGGATAGCGCCATGACTTTAGGAGAATTTATATGGGACAGACTGGGACATTTTGCCGTATTGGGTATTTTCGCCACTGCCGCAACGGCATTTCTGCTGATTACGGGAACGCAGAGGGGCGTTCTGGTGATTCTGCTGCTTTTCGGGGGATTCCTTTTGCTGACAGTGGAACTCCGTGATTTTCTGAAATGCCGCCGCCATATCCGGGAGCTGGAATCCGTCCTGAACGGACTGGACCAGAAATATCTGTTCACGGAATGCATTCCGAAACCGGACAGCGCCTGTGAACGGGCGCTGTTTGAAATGCTGCGCCGGGCAGGCAGGGATATGATTGAGAACGTTTCCAATGCCCGGGCCGCCACCAGGGAATACAAAGAGTACATCGAGAGCTGGGTGCATGAGATCAAAACCCCCATCACCGCAGCCCGCCTGATCTGCCGCAATGCCGACGGGGAAACCGGGCGAAAGCTGACAGCGGAACTGGCGCAGATTGACAATCATGTAGAACGGGCGCTGTACTATGCCCGGGCCGAAAGCCCCGAGCAGGATTTCCTGGTGCGCCGGACTGCCCTGGAGACCATAGCCCACCAGGCCATTGAACGGCACCGCTCTCTCCTGCTCCAAAACGGTGTCAGCATCCGGACAGAAAATCTGGATGCCGTAGTATACACGGACGGAAAATGGCTCTGCTTTATACTGGGACAGCTTCTGCAGAACGCAGTCCGCTATCGGAACGAACACCCTCTGATTACCCTGTCCGCCGAACGCGTCGGGAGTCAGGTGCAGCTGACTGTCAGCGACAATGGCATCGGCATACCGGCTCACGAGCTGTCCCGCGTCTTTGACCGGGGCTTCACCGGCACCAACGGGCGCCTCCGGGGCAATTCCACCGGAATGGGACTCTATCTCTGCAAAAAGCTGGCGGGCCATCTTGAAATCCAAATGGACGTCCAGTCGCCGGAAGAACAGGGCACCGCTGTAACCCTGACGTTTCCCGCAGTGGCAGGACGCGATATCCTGTAGCCTTTCTGCCCGCTCTTTTCATTCTATCGTACACAGGACAGCCATGTGACAAACCACATTCCTCTGTCGTTTGTGTGCAGATATAGCCATCCCGTTTCTTCTTTGTCAACCACAAATTATACTGCCAAATGTTCCCGAGTCTTTCTGACCACTGAAACCGCTCTTTTGTCTTGCAAAAAATAACTCAATGTCCAAAAATTGATCCATTGAGAATCTGTCAATTAAACTTCTTACGCTTTGAATATTACTTTTATCTATGTTTACGCGTACTGTTGTATTAATTTCTTTACAGCATAAACAAATGTTTTCATATATTCTTTCAAATGTCCTTAACCCAATTTTTAAAAATCTTTTAGCATTATGACATTGCATTGTGTTGCAACCACAATAATCCGATTGGACATCGCACATATTTGTTCCATGATATTTCTTGCATGGAAAGTATCAAGTCCTGCTGTTGGTTCGTCAAAAAGCAGAACCTCGGCATCTTCCATTAATGTACGCGCAAAATCAATTCTCCTCTGTTCACCTCCGGAAAGATTTACACTGCTTTTCTCAAAGGCCCTGTTAATATCCCCTCCTGCACGCTTAAGCCATTCTGTCATTCCTGCCTTATGTATGGCCCCCTCAACAGCGTGCCCCGGCATTTCCTTAAACAAAGTAACATTATCCCGTATTGTAGTCGAAAAAAGTATGGTACTTTGAGCCAGAAATAACAGATTCCTGTGTGTCAGCCCTCTGTTCTTTTCCACGGACACATGATTGATCCGCAGACTTCCCTCCTGAATATCCGCAATACCTGCTAGCGCTTTTAACAAAGTACTCTTTCCACTTCCGCTGCTTCCTATTACACAAATTTTCTGTCCATGGTCAGCAGAAAAATGCACATTGTTAAGAATAGAATGTCCGTCCCTGACAATAGAAATATTATCCAGTTCGACAGAATTTATATTCTCTTCATAAGATTTATAGCTTTGCTCTTCCGCTCCGGAATCAATAAACTTTATCAGGTCTTCTGCAATTGCATGCCCGGATATAATGCCTGCATAGTATTCACTGATAATCTGGAAAGAACCAGCTACCATATTCATCAAAGATGTCAGCGCAATCAGCTGTGGAAAATCAATCGAGCCTGCCAGTGCAAATATCATCCCGGCCACCCATGCCCCCAGTACCACCATATTTCCCATCCCGTATGACAAACACATGGAAACCCGCTTCCATCTTGCATTGCGCCGCATTTTTATCATAGTTTCTTCATTTGTTCTGTCATGGAACCGGGTCACTTCAGATTCTCTGCCAAATACCTTAATGGTCAAAAATCTAAAATTCGAAAACTGTGTCCAATGCCAAATAGGCTATTACCAACAATACAATACTTGTTATGCGATTACCCATCCCCTGGATAGCAGTATCTGCTATATATTCCAACAGAAAAGCCAATGATATTCCAATTCCGGCCCAAATAGTGCTTGCCGCAAGAAACAGCACCATTTCTTTTTTACATTTACATATAAATCTGCGCATAAGTCCTCCGTAATATATCAAAATCTCAATATAATTTTACCATTATGATCACATTAGATAAAGGATTGTAACACATGTATATGTGCCACAATCCTTTTACAGCATGATAACTTTAATATATAACTTATATCTTTCCATTGCCACAATCTGAATGGAAAATTTCCATTTTCCATTTGGGTAGAACAAGTTTCACGGTTGGAATCCCTTTAAGGCAAAAGTCACTTAGATAGGGAAAAAATAAATCGCCTGTGCAAACAATGGTTTTAAGCCATTTGGAAAAGCACCTGACTGCAGAAATGCCAAAATTCTCCCAAAGTCCCCCAAAGGCTCCAAAGCCGCATAAATTCAATAAAAAGAGAATAAATGAACCTGTTTGGCAAGAGCAAAATTGAAGATTTATCCTAGAATGATGAAAGCCAGTATAGAAAAGAAAGAAAAACACCTAATTCAAATAAAAATCTTGACTTTCCGAAAACTGTCTCTTATAATTCCAAAGATGAAGTTCTTCAGTAATACACCTTCAACCCCAAAACCAAAAAATACCAGCCGGAGTAAACGATATGGGAATATACAATGCCAGCAGTCTCATCAGAGAAGCCAGACAAAAAGCCGGGCTCACCCAGGAACAGATGTCTGAGGGAATCTGCTCCGCCAAAGTCCTGTCAAGAATCGAAACCGGGCTGACAAATGCCAGTCATGCTACCTTCCAGGCGCTCATGGAACGGGCCGGGGCATCGTACACCGCTTCCCCTGTTTTTGACAGCCGGGAATGCTTTGAATGTTTCCACGCCCTGAAGCATGCACATTTTCACCTGGATGCCTGGCAGCTTTCCCCCGCCTGGGAAGAACTGCTGAAACTGGCAGACCGCAATTGGGCCGGCAATAAACTCTATTATCAGGAATGGCTCCTGCTGCACTGCCGGCTGCAGTTCTGCTCTTACTGCTGTTCCCACAGGCAGAATTTCGATAACCTTCTGTGTGCTTTACATATTACAAGGCCGGAGATTAACCTGTCAGATTTCCGCCGCTTTCTCCTGTCCAGAAACGAAATCCGAATTCTGATTGCATTGGCCCAGGAAGCCCTCTATCTGGGAAAAATACAGGACTGCCTGCAAATCCACGAACAGGTGACAACATATCTGTCAGACAGCAAGTGGCCTCAAACGGAAAAGGAACGTCTACAGGCAGAGGATGCAATTGTTTACACGAAATACCTCATTGCCGCAGGCAATTATGAAGCCGCTCTGGAAACAGCGGAAAACAGCCGCCGAAAAATGGCTCTCAATTCGGAAACAGCACCTTTGCTTGAGTTGACTTTCCTCACCGGATTATGCTGCTGCCATACATGGAACCCGGCCGCAGGCAAAGAGCATATCAAAGCCGCCTTCTACTCCGCCTATGCACTGGAAAGCTGCTATGCAACCGTATGCCGGGCTTACCTGCGCAGGGAAACAGCTTTTACTCTGACAGGGGAAATATGCTCCCGCCCGGATATCCCTGTTCAAGAATATCCTGTGATCCAAACGATAGACTCCCCCTCTCCATCAGAGGGATTATGTGATGACGCAGAGAATTCAGGTTCCTATCCTCTTGGCCGCCTCATACAGGATCTGCGCAGGGAACAGAAAATCTCCCAAAGCCTTCTCTGTCAGGGACTATGTACAGGCTCCCGTCTGTCTAAAATTGAATGTGGTTCCATAGAGCCGGATATTATGCTGTCGGAAGCCCTGCTGCAGCGTCTCGGCCTCTCAGACCGGGTATTTACTTTCTGGGGAAATGAGAAAGAAAAAAGATTCCATGATTTAAAATATAAAATTCTGTATGAGCGTTTTCTGCCTTCTGAAACGCTGGATGCTTATCTGGATGAAATGGAACAATTGGCTGGCGAAAGAAATGTTCTGTACCGCCAGGAGTACCTTTTACTAAAAACAATAGAAAAAATCCTCCCGGCAAAAGAACAGCAGGGCTTACCCAGACTTTCTTTACTTTGTCCTTCCAATGAATTCTCATGATTCTTTTCTCCTTTCTTTCATAGTGACATGTCCTATATTGCTCCTGCGCTGTTCTTTCTCGCAGAAAAATCTTAATTTAAAAATATTATCATGTTCCACTATGAAAAGGAACTGCCTGAATGGAATTTTTTATCTTTCCATTCAGGTAGAATTTTGTCTTACTTCAGGCATTTAACCCCTGAAATTCGCGAATAGCACCCCGCACACATATCCGACGGCCCGGTCCCCATGGTACAAATGATCAGAAAACCCGAATCTTACAAATTTGTAACCTGAATCAATATAAATTCGATACCATTTTCCCTGCCGCGGGTGTATCATCATATCAATCCCAAAAGAAAGGACACTACAATGCTACAGGTAAAATCTATCGAAAAATATTACGGAAACAAAAATAATGTCACCAAAGCCCTGGACCGCATCAGCTTTGACGTGGAAGAGGGAGAATTCATCGCCATCATGGGCGCCTCCGGCAGCGGCAAGACAACGCTGCTCAACTGCATCTCCACCATCGACACCGTCAGTGCCGGACACATCCTGTTAAACGGGCAGGATATCGCCGGGCTGTCCCCTGCGGAGCTGGCCCGTTTCAGGAGAGAGAAGCTGGGCTTTGTCTTCCAGGATTTCAATCTCCTGGATACCTTGACTCTGGAAGAAAATATCGGCCTGGCGCTCACCATTAACCACACCTCCCCCCACACCGTCCGGGATAAGGTGCAGGATGTGGCCATGCGTCTTCGGATAGACGATATTCTGAACAAATTTCCCTGGCAGGTATCCGGAGGCCAGAAACAGCGTGCCGCATGCGCCCGCGCCATGGTGGCAGGACAGTCCCTGATCCTGGCGGATGAGCCAACCGGCGCTTTAGACTCAAAAGCGTCCAAAAATCTACTGGAAATCATGTCCGGAATGAACCGGGACTACCACGCCACCATCCTCATGGTGACGCATGACGCCTACAGCGCAGGCTATGCCGCCAGAGTGCTGTTCCTGAAAGACGGGCGGCTGTTCAACGAGCTGATCCGCGGAAACCGGACAAGGAGCGTTTTCTATCATGAAATCCTGGATGTACTGGGGCTGTTGGGAGGTGATATCAGTGACGTTATCTAAACTTTCCCTCCGCAATGCCAGACGTCAGGCCGGAGATTATCTGGTCTATTTCGTCACTGTCATCCTGTCAGCCGCCCTGATACATGCCTTTAACGGCCTGGTTTTCTCCGAGGAACTGTCGACTCTGTCCTCCCTCATGAAAAGCCTGCCGGCTTTCATTATCATGGCCAGTATCCTTGTCATCTGCGTCATGGGATGGCTTATACACTATGTCACCGCGTTTATGCTCTCCCGGCGCAGCAGGGAACTGGGCACCTACATTCTCATCGGGCTTGAGAACAGCCAGGTTGCCAGACTGTTTTTTCTGGAAAATCTGATTGTAGGGTGCGTCGCCCTGGTACTGGGGCTGTTTTTGGGCGGGCTGATCTTCCAGGTGCTGCGGGCCATCATCCTGTCCCTGTTCCACGCCCCTTATACTTTCAGCCTTGCCCTTTCTCCGAAGGCTGTCCTGTTGACTGTTGTTTATTTTACCGTTATTTATCTAATAATATTGCGTAAAAACCGGAAAAGCATCCGGACCATGAATATCCATGACCTGATCTATTTTGAAAAAAAGAATGAGGAAGAAGCTGTCAAAAAAAGCCGCAGCCGCCAAACACTGTTCACGACCGCCATTCTGTCCGGCATCGCGGGAACCCTTCTGCTGCTGACAGGAAGTATGTTCTTCATTCTCCTGGGAACAGCGTGTGTCGTTTTCTTCCTGTACGGATTTTTCCTGAGTTTTTCCTCCGGCGTGCCCGCCTGGTTTGAGAAACGTCCCGGGAAAAAGTATGCCTCCCACACCCTGCTGATTTTCCGCGGGCTCTCAGCCAAACTGACTACCATGGGACTGACCATGGCCACGGTATCTCTGCTCTTTACCGTAACCTTAATCAGCGAGGGCACCGGTATGCTGTTCGGCACCCTGTTCCAGAACCGGGTGGAAGGCAGTACCTGCTTTGATATCTTTATCGGCACGGTGGCTTCCGACATTCACAATCCAAACGGATCCGCTGACGATGAAGGTACCGGGACTCCCGGTGACAAGGCAGGCGCTTTGTCTGGCAACGCTGGGACATCCGCAGCAGGCACTCCCCTGCGCAGAATAGAAAATCCGGAAGCCTGCATTGAATCCGCCGCCCCGGAGTTCAGGGCCTGCCTGGAATATATCAGGGAGGAAATTCCTCTGCGGGCATCCATGCAGTACAATATCTATCGTGGTGAAAACCTTCAGGTGACGGATTATATCGAGCAAAATACAGAATATTACTCTTATTACGGCTATGATCCCCTGATGGCCTACAGCGATTACGCCGCCCTGCGCCGGATGCTGGGATACAGTGACGTCCCATTGGAACCCGGACATTATATCATACACTGCATGGCTTACCTGGGCGATCTGATGGAAGACTACAACCAAGTCGTCTCCGTAAGCGGGACCTGCCTTTCTCCTGAAAGCGTACACACGGAACACTTTGCCCAGAAGCTATGGGACGGAAATGGCCGCGGCTTTCTCCTGGTAGTACCGGATGAATGTCTGGTTTCCCGCCCTGTCAGCCATACCATTTACGGTGCCATGACCAGCGTACCGCTGACACAGGCGCAGGACGACAGGCTGCAGGAAATCCATGAAAACCAAAGAGGCGGAAGCGCCGGACTGGCACACTTCTCCAGCGGCGACTGCACCCTGATGAGCAAAACTTCCCTCGCCAGAGAATACGCCGCCACGTCGGCATGCACGATTTTCCCGCTGTACTACCTGGCGCTGATTCTCACCATGGCCGCCGCCACCATACTGACAGTTCAGCAGCTCAGCGAAAGCATCCGGTACCGGCAGCAGTTCACCCTGTTGAGAAAGCTGGGCATGGACAGGCTGGAAATGGCCCAAACTCTGCGGAAACAGCTTGCGCTCTACTATTGCCTCCCTGCCCTGCCGCCTCTGTTGATCAGCATTCCTCTCCTCTGTGCTATGGGGAATACCTTCGAACCGGGAACCATAAGCGGACCGGGGCAGCTGGCCGGAATCCTGGGAACGGCTTTGGGATTCTTTTTCCTGATTTATCTTGTGTATGCCTTAATGGCTTACGGCAATTTATACACACAATTGAAAACATTTGCCGAATAAAATGTATAACGAGTGAGCGCTTCTGCAATACAGGGCACAAAGCGACAAATGCCTGCGCTCACGAGTATAAGGAAGTGCCTGCAAATAACTGCTGCTTCCTACAACTCCTAAAAAGAACGTCAAACTGCCGCGGGAACGGTTGCAAAGTCCTCGCCGCGGCAGTTTCTGTAGATGCGGCAGTTTGCGGTCACTTCTGCTCAAACTGCATCAGGCGGTTTTGGAGTTCCCTGATGAGGGCGTCTTTTTGCAGCAGCGCATCATCTTTTTGTTGTAGTATATTATCTTTCTGTTGTAATGCGGTATCTTTCTGCCGTAATGCAATATCCCTTTGCTGTAATGCGGCATCCTTCTGCTGTAGAGACCGGTCCTTCTTCCTGATTTCAGCCTGCATTTCAGCCCGCATTTCAGCCCGTATTTCAGTCTGCATTTCAGCCCGTATTTCAGTCTGCATTTCAGCCCGCATTTTAGCGCGCATTTCATCGATCATATATTCCACCGTGTTTTTGTCCATGATAGCCAGTGCTTCAGAATACATGCTTATCACCTCCTTCGGCT
>CANDMH010000017.1 GCA_947385785.1 uncultured Lachnospiraceae bacterium | reverse complement strand
GCTGGTATACCGATGCCGCCTGCACTGCCGCTTATGACTTCACCCTGCCCGTCACGGGGGACCTGATCCTGTATGCAGGATGGGTGGCAGATGTGGTGTCCTATACCGTAACCTTCGACTCCCAGGGCGGCAGTTCCGTCTCAGACGTTTCGGTTAGTTCCGGCAGCACTGTGACCAGGCCCGCTGACCCCACCCATGAACACGGTACCTTCAATGGGTGGTATACGGATGCCGCCTGTACCGCTGCTTTTGATTTTGATACGCCTGTTACAGAGGATCTGACTCTCTACGCAGGATGGATACTGGATACCTTCCCGGTGCTCTATGATGCCAATGGAGGGCATATGAGCAACGTTCATCAAGTGGAATACGGGGCAAAAATCCCCAAACAGCCTGATATTCTCCCCATACGCTCGGGTTATATCTTAAATGGCTGGTATACAGATGCGGCATGTACAACACCCTACGATTTTGACCTGCCATTAACCGGAGAGCTGACGATATATGCAGGCTGGACGCCGGACGAAAACGTTTATACTGTAACCTTTGAGTCTCAGGGCGGCAGCTACGTCTCAGTCGTTGCGGTCAGATTCGGCAGCGCTGTGACCATGCCCGCTGATCCTGCCCGCTCCGGCTATACCTTCAACGGCTGGTATACCGATGCCGCCTGTACTGCCGCTTATGACTTCACCCTGCCCGTCACAGGAGATCTGACCCTGTATGCAGGATGGACAGAAGATAATACTACCTTTACAGTGACTTTCAATACCAATGGTTACACTCTGGCAGAGGGGGCCGAAACGCAAAAAACAGTGCAGCGCGGCGCCGCAATAGGCGATTTGCCGGCTACTGTTCCGCCATTGGCAGCAACAAGCACCAGCGGATATGATTTCTCCGGTTGGTATACGGCGCCACAGGGTGGCGAGCAGGTAACATCTGATACGACTGTCACAAAAAACATGACCCTTTATGCCCAGTGGATTCTATGGACATTTGATGAGGCGACGGGAAAACTGACCATTTCCGGCAGAGGGCATACGCCGAATTACGGAATCAACAATCTCCCCTGGACGCCGGGAGCGGTGCAGACAGCCGAAGTGGCGGAAGGGACTACAGACCTGGGGTCAAATCTGTTTATACACTGTGAGAATATGACCTCCGTAAAGCTTCCCGACAGCCTTACCAGCATTGGCGACTCAGCGTTTTATCAATGCTTTAAACTGGCCGACGTAACGATTCCAAACGGCGTCACCAGCATTGGCAATTCGGCATTTTATCAGTGTGACAGTCTGACAGACATAACACTGCCGCCCAGCGTCACCAGCATTGGAAACAGCGCTTTTTACCACAGCGCACTGACCAGCATTGTAATACCTGACAGCGTCACCAGTATCGGTGACAGTGCATTTGGCAACACTGCCCTGGTCAGCATCACAATCCCTGACAGCATCACGAATATAAGCACTGGAATGTTCAGCAACTGCCCTGGTCTGACAGAGGTAAATATGCCGGACAGCATAACCAGTATAGGTGGTGAGGCATTTCGCGGATGCGGGAGTCTGCAGACGATTGTAATCCCTGACAGCGTTACCAGTATCGGTAGTGCGGCATTCCGCGGATGCGGTCTGGCTGAAATAACAATTTCCGGCGGCGTTACGGATATCGGCGATTCTATGTTTAGAGAATGCGGCAACCTGGCTGACGTTACCATTCCTGACAGTGTTACCAATATCGGTGGGTATGCCTTCGCCGACTGCAGCAGTCTGAGGAGCATAACGCTTCCGGGGAGCGTCACCAGCATCGGTGAGAATGCGTTTGCGGGCAGCGGCCTGATTGAGATAACCCTGCCGGAAAGTGTCAACAGTATGGGCAACAATGTATTTTGGCTATGCAAAAGCCTTACAACCGCGAAAATCCTGGGGAACCTTTCCAGTATCAGCCGCTGGACATTTTACGACTGCAGCAGCCTCACCACCGTATCGATTCCGGAAAGCGTTACCAGCATAGGCACCAATGCCTTTTATGGATGTAACATTACGGATGTCTATTTCGGCGGAACGCAGGAGCAGTGGGAAGCATTGGGCTATAACCCCTCTAACGCGAATATATACTACAACAGCACAGCTCCATAAGCATTATATACGGATCCTGCCTGCTGTATGGCAGAAATACCGCAAACCAAAACCAAAGAGAGGCTTACTGAAATGACAAACAATAAGAAAATGCTTTTGGCAGGAGGCGGCCTCCTGTGTGCGGCCGTTGCAGTCCTGCTGGTCATCCTTATGCTCGGACAAAAAAGCGGGGATACGGAACCGGAAAAACCCGTCCTGGAAAACGATACCTCCATAGAAGCGGCTGCCGACCCCGCGTCCGGCGCGGAAGCAGTACTCTCCACCGTCAGCGCCATGGATGTGATGTGCGCGCCCTGCGGCATTGCCGATATGAAGGACGGCACCATCCTGGTCACCGACATCTACCACAAAAGGCTCTGGCAGGTGGAGGAGCGCACCAGCGAGATTTATGCGGGAGGGGATACCGTCCTGGGGCTCTATGGCGAGCCGCTGGGGGGCTACAACGACGCGGAGCTTTTATCCAGCTATTTTCTGCAGCCATGGGCGGTGGCGGAGTTCCTGGACGGCTGGGCGGTTTCGGACACGGACAATAATGTGGTGCGTATAGTGCGCCGCCAGAAGGTGCAGACCCTCAACGGAGAAACGGAAGAAAACCTGACCGTTACCGACATGGGCGTAACCTTCAGCCGTCCCACAGGCCTGGCCTCGGACAGCGAAGGCAACCTCTATGTGGCAGACACCGGAAACGGCGCGGTACGCAGGCTCAGCCCCAAAGGCGATGTCATCACTGTAGCAGAGGGGCTGGAAGAACCCATGGGCCTGTACATGGACGGCAGTGTGCTCTACATCGCTGAAGCCGGGGCCAATCGGATTATGAAAGTAGAAGACGGCACCCTTTCCGTAGTAGCCGGCAGCGGTGAGGAAGGAATGGAGGACGGTCCTGCCATGGAGGCGCAGTTTGCCTCTCCCCAGGGCATCACCATGGGGGAGAGTGGCGTGCTCTATGTAGCCGACACCTTAAACAGCGCTATCCGCATGATCGACGGTGACCAGGTAATGACGGTAGTGTTCCGCGATATGGCATTGACGGACTTCGGCCTGGTACGCCCCACCGGGCTGCTGGCAAAGAAGGACCGGTTATACATCTGCGACAGCTTTGCCAGGAAAGTTTTCCTGCTGGAATGGAAGGAGCAATAAAGAGAATCATGAAAGCAAAACTATCTGTCCTGGGCGTCAGGGGCAGCCTTCCTGTGGCGGACAGGCAATTCATGGAGTACGGCGGGAATACCTCCTGCTTTTTACTGGAATACGGAGAGGAAGCTCTGTGCTTTGACGCAGGCAGCGGCCTGTGCAGTCTGAACGGCCGCTTATCCGGCACAAAAAGGCTGCATATCCTGATCAGCCATACACATATCGACCATATCCTGGGGTTGGTAAGCCTGAGCACCCTGAATGTTCCCGAGATTCATCTCTATGGCCAGAGCGGCGCAGGCGGCAGCTTTCGAAAGCAGCTGGAAACGGCCATAGGCGTGCCCTACTGGCCTGTGGGACTGTGCCATATGGGGAGAATCCACTTCCATGAAACAGATCACAGTGCCCGGCTTGTTCTGTCCGGAGCAGGCGGCAGCGCCGTCAGCATCCGGGTGATTCAGGGAAACCACCCGGGCGGCAGCCTGTACTATCGGGTGGAACTGGACGGCGTCTGCATCACCTATGCACTGGACTGCGAGCTGGATGATGGTATGTTTTCCAGGCTGGCAGCATTTGCGGCAGGCAGCAGCCTGTTGGTGTGGGACGCGAATTTCGTTCAGACCGACAAACGTCCGGGCTGGGGACATTCCACCTGGGAGGAAGGAGTGTCCATGGGACGCGCCGCCGGAGTCGGGAACATGCTGATGGCCCATTATTCCAGAGAATATTCGGACATGTTTCTGCATGAGCAGGAATCGTTGGCAAAGAAGGCGGACAGCTCCTGTATCTTTGCGCGGGAAGGGATGGTAATCGAGTTATGATGACACAGGAAGCGATGAAAAAAGTACTGCAGGCAGGTGTGATGCTTTCCTCGGAGCGAAATCTGAACCTGCTGCTGGATAAGATCCTGGCCAGCATCATGGAACTGGCTAACTGCGATGCGGGAACCCTCTACCTGCTGGACGGGGCGGCGTTGCGTTTCAAGATCATGCACACCAATTCCCTGGGGACACATTCCGGCGGGGATGGTCAGGATCCGGATCTGCCGCCGGTGCCGTTGCGGCGGGAGAATGTCTGTGCCTATTCCTTTCTGGAGAGCCGCACCGTCCGGATAGAGAACGTGTACGACTGTGAGGAATACGATTTCTCAGGCCCTATCCACTATGACGCCATTACGGGCTACCATACCCAATCCATGCTGGTGGTGCCCATGCGCAACCGGGGAGGGGAAAAGCTGGGCGTCATTCAGCTGATCAACGCCCTGGATGAGGGTGGAAATATACAGGCTTTTTCGGAAGACATGATACTGGCGCTGGAATCCGTTGCCTCCCAGGCCGCCGTCGCTATCCAGAACGTGCGATATATGAAAGAAATCCGGGAACTGTTCCAGTCCTTTGTACGAGTGATGTCAACTGCAATTGACGAGCGCTCTCCTTATAACGCGAACCATTCCCGGCGTATGGCACAGATGTGTGGGCATTTTCTGAAATTTCTGAACCGCCGCGCCCGGGAAAGGGAAGAGACGCCACCCTTCTCCACGCAGCACATGGAAGAGCTGATCATGAGCGCATGGCTCCACGATATCGGCAAGGTGACCACTCCTCTGGAGGTAATGGATAAGTCGGAACGTCTGTCGGAACTGCAGAAAGAGAAAATCCGGCACAGGATGGAAACCATTCGGCTTCTGGCAAAAATCCGGTACCTGGAGGGGAGCATCGGGAATGACGATTATGCAGCCCTGGAGAGGGAAACGGAAACGGCGGAGGAAAAGCTGCTGCAGGTGAGCAGGGCAGGTTTTCTTTCCGACGACCGCCTTGCCTGGCTGGAAGAAATCAGGCAGCGCTCCTATACCGACGGAAACGGCCTGCGGCACCCCTGGCTTGCGGATGACGAATACGCCATGCTCTCCATTCGTAAGGGAACGCTTTCCGAGGATGAGCGTAAAGTAATCGAGTCCCATGTCGTAGTCACAGACAAGCTGCTGTCCCAGATAACATTCTCCGCAGAGCTGGCCGATGTCCGAAGGTGGGCGGCTTCCCACCATGAGCTGCTTGACGGCAGCGGCTACCCGGCGCATCTGTCGGGAGACGCCATTCCGTCTGAGGTGCGGATCCTTACCATCCTGGACATCTTTGACGCACTTGTAGCGGATGACCGTCCTTACAAGCCGGGAATGTCGGTGCAAAAGGCGCTTTCCATCCTGGATACCATGGCAAATAAAGAGGGAAAGCTGGATCCGGAACTGACTGCCCTGTTTGCGGAAAGCCGGTGCTGGGAGGCGCTTTCCACCGGCAAAAACAGCCTTTCACAGGAGGAAGCCTGCGGATGAGAAAAAAATCATTCCGATACGTAAATATGTTCCGTATGAAAGAATTATTTCACACAAAAACAGCCGGACTGATGCTGGCTCTGGCAATCGCAGGAGGGATGACCCTGTTGACCGGCTTCGGCCCCCTGGACAGCCTGGATCTGGCGGCATCGGACGCCTGGTATCAGGAATCCCGGGCCTTTGACGGAGATATCGTGCTGGTAGGCATCGATCAGCAGGCCATCGAGGAGATTGGCCCCTATGACCAGTGGGGGAGGGAGATCATGGCAATGGCCCTGGAATACATCAACCAGTCCGAAGACTGCCATCCGGCCGTCATCGGGCTGGATGTGCTTTACAGCGGAGAAAGCCGCCCGGAAGCGGATGAATGGCTGGCGGATGCAGCCGGTGCCTGCGGCAATGTTGTAACCGCCTGCGCCGCTGTTTATGAGGACGGCTTTGTGGAAGGGGAAGATGGCGAATTCCGCAGAGAGCGTTTCGCCGTCAGGGGATTTGAAGCCCCTTATCCCGGACTGGAAGAGGCGGCAGCACTGGGGCATATCAATGCCATGCTGGATACGGACGGAATTCTGCGCCATCATCTGCTGAGCGTCTCGTTGCCGGAGGGAGGGGAAATTCCCTCTTTGGCACTGGCGGTGGCACAGCAGTTCCGAAACGTTCTCGGCCTGCCTCCCGTGGAGCGTCCGCCTGTGGACAGCAATGGATTCTGGTACGTGCCCTTCTGCGGCAAACCGGGCGATTTGTGGGAGTCCATCTCCATAGCAGACCTGCTGGCAGGCAATGTTCCGGCAGATTATTTTGCGGGAAAGATCGTGCTCATCGGCCCATATGCCCCTGCGCTTCAGGACAGCTATTTTACATCCATTGACCATGCCCGGCCCATGTATGGGGTAGAATACCAGGCCAATGTGGTTCAGGCCCTGCTCTGGGGGGAATATCGAAAGGAGGCCGGGGATTGGAGTCAGCTGGCGGCACTGTTTTTTGTGCTTTTGTTGGCTTTAGGGGCTTTCTGGAAGCGTCCTGTCAAGGTGTCCGCCACGGTATGGCTGTTGACGGTGGGCGGCTGGCTGGGACTTTGTACCTTTCTCTATCAAAGGGGTATTGTACTTCATCTGCTGTGGGTGCCCTTTGGCGTCACAGTCCTCTTTATCGGCTGTATTGCCCTGAATTACATCAAGGCTGCCCTGGATCGTCGGAAGGTTACCAATACCTTTCAGCGTTATGTGGCACCGGAAATCGTCCGGGAGCTGCTGAAGGAAGGGGAAGCCCTGGAACTGGGCGGCAAACAGGTGGAGATTGCGGTGCTCTTTGTGGATGTGCGTGGCTTTACTCCCATGTCTGAGCTGCTTGACCCTGCCCGGGTGGTGGAAATACTCAACCGCTACCTGGCCCTGATCTCCGACTGCATACTGAACAATCATGGCACTCTGGATAAATTCGTGGGAGACGCGGCCATGGCATTCTGGGGCGCGCCTCTGCCACAGGAGGATTATGTCATGAAAGCTGTCCAGGCAGCTATGGATATGGTGGAGGGTTCCCTTGCCCTGTCTCATGAACTGCAGGAACGATACGGCCGGACCGTGTCCTTCGGCATCGGCGTCCACACAGGGCCTGCGGTAGTGGGAAATATCGGCTCTCCCCGACGCATGGATTACACCGCCATCGGGGATACGGTGAACACTGCCGCCCGGCTGGAGGCCAATGCCCCCGGGGGGACAGTCTATATTTCCCGGGCAGTGGCGGATGCCCTGGAAGGGCGCATCCGTGCAACCTCCCTGGGCGGTACGGTGACGCTCAAAGGAAAAAAGGAAGGGTTTGAGGTATTGGTTCTGGATGAGATTTTATCTTGGGATGCAGACAAGGCGAATTCTAAAATTTAAAGAATCCGCCTCCTTTTCATTTCTTCATTGAATTATCCCCAATTTCCGTATATAATACACATAAGCGCAGTCATTCCTGATACTTCCTTATGCATTCAGGCCGGCTGAGGAGCAGAAACGGAAGCGGAGGAAGTCGGCTGAGATGAGGGACAGTACAAATGACAAAGATCCGGTGTGTTGTGGAGAGAATTACATACCAGAATCCTGAGAACGGGTATTCTGTTCTGAAAGTACATGTGAAAGGTTATGATGACCTGGTTACTGTAGTGGGGAACCTGCTGGATGCCAATGTAGGTTCTGTCCTTCTGGTAGACGGGGAATGGAAGGTGGATTCCAGATACGGCCGCCAGTTTATGGCACAGAAGTGGGAAGAGACGCTTCCTGCTACGGTATACGGGATGGAAAAATACCTGGGCAGCGGTCTGATCAAGGGGGTTGGCCCCAAATACGCCAAAAAGATTGTACAGAAATACGGCGTGGATACCTTTGCCGTCATTGAGGACAACATAGAGCTTCTGATTGAAATCCCGGGAATCGGAAGCAAGCGTATCCGAATGATAGCGGAGAGCTGGGAGCGGCAGAAGGAAGTAAAAAACATTATGCTCTTTCTGCAGGAGCACGGGGTGAGCACTGCCTTTGCCGCTAAAATTTACAGGCAGTACGGAAATGAGAGCATCGCGGTTATGAAAGAAAATCCCTACCGCCTGGCGGATGATATCTGGGGGATTGGCTTTAAGACTGCCGACAGCATTGCGCAGAAGCTTGGTTTCGGCAGGGAAACATACGTTCGGCTGCGCAGCGGCATCATGTATACTTTAAGCGAGCTGGCCGATGAGGGACATGTCTATGCAGAGTGGGAGCAGCTCACACAGAAAGCCTCCGGATTGCTGGAAGCAGAAGAGAGCCGTATCGTTATGACCATGGATCAGATGCTGAAGGACAAAGACCTGATTCGGGAAGAGAACGCCATATACCTTCCGCCTTTTTACTTCGCGGAAGTGGGGACGGCAGGAAAACTGAAAAAGCTGATATCGCAGCCCGCAGGAGACAGGCTGTGGACACAGCTGTCAAAGGCGAGACGGGAGACCGGAAACGACAGGCTTTCCGTGGATGTAGGCAGGATAGAGCAGACCGTGAATATGAAATATGATGAAATCCAGGCCGATGCCATCCGGCAGGCTGCCATGGCGAAGGTGATGGTGCTGACCGGAGGTCCCGGTACGGGCAAAACCACCACAACCCAGGGAATCATTGCGGCGTACAGAGCCTATGGTCTGAAAATCCTTCTTGCCGCGCCCACGGGAAGAGCGGCCAAACGGATGACGGAAGCCACCGGTCTGGAGGCGAAGACCATCCACAGGCTTCTGGAATGCAAACCGCCGGAGGGCTACGGGAAAAACGAGGAGAATCCCCTGGAAGGGGATGTGCTGATTGTAGACGAATGCTCCATGATCGACATCGTTATGATGAATTCCCTGCTGAAAGCCATTCCTGCAAATATGCGCCTGATTCTGGTGGGAGATATCGACCAGCTTCCCTCTGTAGGGGCGGGAAATGTGCTGCGGGATATTATTGACTCAGGGCGTTTTCCGGTGATTCGGCTCACCAGGATCTTCCGTCAGGCACTTACAAGCCGCATTATCCGGAATGCCCACCGGATCAACGCGGGACAGATGCCGGACATTTCCAACGGGAAGGAGACGGATTTTTTCTTCCTTCAGCGGGAGGAGCCGGAAGAAGCCGTAGCAGAAATCGTAAAGCTGGTAAAAGAAAAGCTGCCCCGTTATTATCAGACACCGTCATCTATGATACAGGTACTGACGCCCATGCAGCGGGGTGTGGCAGGCGCTACCAACCTGAACCTGGTACTGCAGGAAGCGGTGAATCCCCAGGGGGAGGGACTGCGCCGGAGCGGCTTTGTGTTCCGCCCCGGGGACAAGGTCATGCAGATTAAAAATAATTACGACAAGGAAATCTTCAATGGGGATATTGGGATAATCGAGTCTGCGGATCTGACGGAACGCACACTGGCCGTAAATTTTGATAATCGAAAAATCGTATATGATGCAACGGAGCTGGATGAGCTTGTCCATGCCTATGCCACTACCATACACAAGGCGCAGGGCTCCGAGTACCAAATCGTGGTAATGCCCGTGCTGATGAGCCATTTTGTGATGCTGCAGAGGAATCTGATCTACACAGGCATTACCCGGGCTAAGAAAATCCTGGTTATTGTGGGGACGAAGAAGGCGCTTTCCTACGCGGTGCGGAATGTAACCGTGACGCAGCGCAATACCATGCTGACTGAGCGTCTGGGCGGAGCAGGTACACCATTGCTTTAATTCCCGCGCAATGCGTGCCTGATGTCCGCTCCAGGCAGGGAGATATGCGTTTGACAAAAAAGCCTGCGGCTGAATCTAAGGGGTGTCACGCTCGGCCTTAAAGTGAGCAATAAGCGCTTCCACTTCCTCCAGACATGCGCCGCATACCGTACCGGCTCCGGTGGCTTCCTGGACCTCTTCCAGTGTAACCGCACCGGAATCCACAGCTTCTTTGATCCGTCCGCAGGTGACGCTCATACAGTTGCATACTATTTTTTCCATATCCATAACATATACCATCCTTTCCCGGATAGGATATGCGAAGAAGCGGATTTTATGCAGCAGCAGGGAAGTACTGCAAACTACAGGAACCGCTTCGAGAATCCTGATTATCTGCGCCAGGCATGTTGTCAAACAGGCAGCAGTTTATGGATGCAGATATAAAACTTTGGTTATTTGCATACGCAAAACGGTAAAATCCTTGTTCCGGCCTGTCCGGGTCAGGAGTAAATGATACACATTAGACTACAAGGTATAGTATTATGGCGCTACACCCGCAGTTTATACTCATGAATGAAAACATTTGCCAATCTAAATGTATAACGAGTGAATTCTGCGATGCTGGTGCAGCAAACGGCAATGAAATGCGTTCACGAGTATATACGACAGGAAGCAGGAAAACAAATGACAAAAAAACAACGTGCACTTGAAATAATCGAAAGACTGAAAAAAGAATACCCCGCAGCCGACTGCACCCTGGACTATGATCAGGCGTGGAAGCTTCTGGTGAGTGTGCGCCTGGCCGCACAATGTACGGATGCCAGGGTAAATGTGGTGGTAGAAAAACTC
This sequence comes from uncultured Lachnospiraceae bacterium, assembly GCA_947385785.1. Taxonomy (GTDB): domain Bacteria; phylum Bacillota; class Clostridia; order Lachnospirales; family Lachnospiraceae; genus Acetatifactor. Next base: position 18,206 of record CANDMH010000017.1, on the reverse strand, counting down.
TATGAAAAATTCCCGGATATCAATGCCCTGGCAGAGGCGGAAGTGGATGAAATCGAAAAAATCGTCCATCCCTGCGGCCTGGGAAAAAGCAAGGCAAGGGATATCAGTGCCTGTATGAAAATGCTCAGGGACGTCTACGGCGGAAAGGTTCCGGAGGATTTTGACAAGCTTCTGGCTCTTCCGGGGGTAGGCCGGAAAAGTGCCAATCTGATCATGGGGGATGTGTTCGGGAAGCCTGCCATTGTGACGGATACCCACTGTATCCGCCTGGTAAACCGCATGGGCCTGGTGGACGGTATAAAAGAGCCTGCAAAAGTGGAAAAGGAGCTCTGGAAAATTATCCCTCCTGCTGAGGGCAATGATTTCTGCCATCGACTGGTGAACCACGGCAGGGAAATCTGCACAGCGCGGACCAGGCCTTACTGTGACAGATGCTGCCTTGAAGATATCTGTAAGAAGACAGGCGTAGGATAAACGCAGGCATATCCGACTGTCCGTCCCATGCCGGTGAAGGGCCTAAAAACTCTGACCACGGCAAAGCTGTAAAGTCTATTTTCCGTGTTCTGCGAATATAGATTTCTGTAGAATAAAAGCATGGGAGTATGCCTATGGAAATCTATGTGGTAAAACCGGGAGACAGTGTGGACAGCATTGCGCAGCTGCTGGATGCCAATGCGGAGCAGATTATTTTTGACAATCAGCTGGAGTATCCCTATGCGCTCGCGGTAGGGCAGGCGCTGCTGATCAACCGTTATGTCAGAAATCCGACCCGGGCAATTACGGTAAGCGGTTATGCTTATCCCTTTATCGACAGGGAGGTACTGGTGCAGACATTGCCATACTTATCGGAACTTCCTGTATTTTCTTACGGTTTTACAATGCAAGGGGAACTGCTGCCGCCTTCCTATGGGGACGATGGCTGGATGATCGCGGAAGCCATTCGGTTCGGCACGCTGCCCATACTGACGCTGACCCCCTTCGGCCCGGACGGAAACTTTAACAATCAGCTGATCCATTCTGTGGTAAACAATGCGGCTTACACAGACAGGCTGATTCAGAATCTGCTGGAAACCATGTCCGCAAAAGGCTACGAAGGCGTGGATATTGATTTTGAATACATTCTGGCGGAGGACAGGGATGCCTTTTCGGCTTTTGTGTGGCAGGTGGCGGAGACCATGCGCGCTTCCGGATATCATACCTCCGTTGCGCTGGCACCCAAGACAAGCGCCGGCCAGACAGGGCTGTTATACGAGGGAAAGGATTACCGGGCGCTGGGGGAAGCTGCAGACCATGTACTGCTGATGACCTACGAGTGGGGCTACACCTATGGTCCGCCCATGGCGGTGGCGCCCATCAATCAGGTCCGCAGGGTAGTGGAATATGCCCTGACGGAAATTCCGGCCGACAAGGTTGACCTGGGAATCCCCAATTACGGTTACGACTGGCCGCTTCCTTTTGAACGGGGTATCACAAAGGCAACTACATTAAGCAATGTGGGAGCGGTGCGGCTGGCAGTGGAGCAGGGGGCGGAGATTAAATTTGACAATCTGGCGGAGAGCCCTTATTTTACCTATGTCAGCAACGGAATTGCCCATGAGGTGTGGTTCGAGGATGTGAGAAGCCTGCAGGCAAAATTCCGGCTGATTCAGGAGTATAGCCTGCACGGCTGCGGTTACTGGCAGATCATGAAATGGTTCCGCGCCAACTGGCTGTTGCTGCACAATCAGTTTTATATCTTAAAATGAGAAACCTGTGCGAATTGGATGGCCATTTTGTATGAGCAGGTTGTGCTCATGGCATAATATGGCCATATTCATGGCATGGAGAGTCATCCTGCCATGAGAGTAGGCGTGCTCATGAACAAACAGAGAAAGAAGGTGATATAGATGAGTGCATTGCCAATAGAGGACATGAGTAAAACATATCTGGAGCATTCAATGATCATTCACAATTTCGTTATTAAAGTGGGAAGCCAGATGAAAGACAGCCTCTGCCGTGTGTTTGGCGACAGTGTGCAATACCAATGGCGTGAAAATGAGGATAAAGTGGTTATTCCGGATGTGTCCATCATTTGTAACATGAGAGACAGAAAAAATGTTTCTTTTACCGGAATCCCTCGCTTTGTAATGGAAGTATTATCAGATGCAACAGAAAGCTATGACCGCGGCGAGAAAATGGATATCTACAGGAAAGTTGGCGTCTCGGAATATTGGATTGTGGACTGGCGGAAAAAGCAGGTTGAAATTTATATGTTCGACTGGAAAGAAGACGATACATGCTATTCCTATCTTTTTAAAAAAGTGACAGAGGAAAATAAGGAAGAATTACAAATCGTAATGTTTCCCAATCTGCATATTTCTTTTGAGGAGCTTTTTAATATTGAGTAAGGTCTGACAATTCCTAAGAAATGAAACAAAAGTCGCGCATCTGCCCATGTCCGGGTGCCGGAAGGGCAGATGCGCGACTATAATAAGGAGGAACGGATTATGAGAATGTACGACATTATCATGAAAAAGAGAAACGGCGGAGAGCTTACGCCGGAAGAAATCCGATTTTTCATAGACGGCTACACCAGGGGGGAGATTCCTGACTATCAGGTCTCCGCCCTGATGATGGCAGTCTATTTTCAGAAGATGACGGAAGCGGAGACCCTGGCGCTGACCATGGCCATGGCAGACAGCGGGGACAGGCTGGATCTCTCGGAAATCCATGGAATCAAAGTGGACAAGCACAGCACAGGGGGCGTGGGGGACAAAACCTCCCTGGCTTTGGCGCCCATAGTGGCAGCCTGCGGCATTCCCGTGGCAAAGATGAGCGGGAGAGGACTGGGGCATACCGGCGGAACCATCGACAAGCTGGAAAGCTTCCCCGGGTTCACCACATCTCTTACCACCCGGCAGTTCATTGAAAATGTGAACCGCATCGGCATTGCCATCATGGGACAGACTGCCGACCTGGCGCCTGCCGACAAGAAGCTCTACGCCCTGCGGGACGTTACGGCCACAGTAGACAATATGTCCCTGATAGCCAGTTCTATCATGAGTAAAAAGCTGGCTGCCGGAGCCGATGCCATTGTACTGGATGTAAAGACCGGAAGCGGCGCTTTTATGAAAAAAGAATCCGATGCCAGAGCACTGGCGGAAGAGATGGTGAAAATCGGCAAAAACGCCGGCCGGAAAACAATTGCCGTCATTTCTGACATGGATCAGCCCCTGGGTTATGCGGTGGGAAATGCATTGGAAGTAAAGGAGGCCATAGAAACCCTGAAGGGCAACGGGCCTGCAGACTTCCTGGAGCTGTGCCTGACCCTTGGGAGCCAGATGCTGATAGCCGGATGTAAGGCAGAGGATGACAGTCAGGCACGGAAGAGGCTGGAGACTGCAATCGCCGACGGCAGTGCTCTGGAGAAGCTTGCGGAATTTGTGGAGGCCCAGGGAGGCAGCAGGGAAGCGGTATACCATCCGGAGCAGCTGCCGAAAGCCCGGATTGTTCGGCCGATTCCGGCTCCGGTAAGCGGTTATCTCGATCGTATTGTCTGCGATGAAGTGGGAATCTGTTCCCTGCTGTTAGGAGGCGGCAGGGAGACGAAGGAAAGCGAAATCGATTTGTCCGTAGGACTGGTCCTGTGCAAAAAAGTGGGAGAGTATGTCCGGGAAGGCGAAGCACTGGCAATGCTTCATGCCAATGACGAGAGCAAAGCAGATGAGGCGGAAAAACGGTATCTGGCCGCCTGCAGCATCACGGATACCCCTCCGGAGAAGATAGCTTTCATCAAGGCGGTTATTGCGTAGACAAGGGGCCGCCGGTTAACGTACCGCCATTTTGGGGCAGGCGCGGCGGCAGTTCCATGCATAGATTCAGGTCTTCTGTAATAGAATGAAGCATGAAGAAAAAGAATGGCCGAATGCGCGAAATAAAAATGGAAGAAAGGCGCTGCACGGATGCGAGACACTCCACAGAGGGAGGGCGCCCCGCGGGAGAAAGACACATGGAAGCTCTGATAGACTCCCTGAAATTCCCCAGGGATATCTGCATGGGAGCCATGAAGGTGACCATGACAGGCAATCGGGAAGCCTGGATAGAGAATTACCGGGGGATTCTGGAATATACCGAGAATCTGATTCTGCTCCAGGGCAAGACATGCCAGGTCTGTTTCGAAGGCAGCGGACTTTCTGTAGACTATTATACAAATGAAGATATGAAAATCAGCGGCTGCATCAGCTGTGTCCGGTACAGCTGATGCGTCAGCATCACGGTTGGGCGGGTGAAACAGACATGGAAAGCTTCCCGGTTCCTATACTCAAGACCGCCAGGATTTACTGTTCCGCCTGAAACGAACATACCTGGCTGGCGGTCTTAAAGCCACTGTAATGATAGTGGCTTCGTTATAGGTTACTGCAAACTTTAGGAACTGTCACGAAATAAATTTGCAGGATTCCGCACGGGAAGGCGCATATATACTGGTGTTTCGTGTCTGAAAGTGCAAATTTATTTCCAGACAATTCCTTAGTGGTATGCAGTATAAAATAAAGAAAGGCAAAATGAAAGCAGCCTCTTTCCGTGAATTGCGTTGTGTCAGTTATTTTCCTGCAATTCCCAGGGAAATTCTGAGAAAGCGAATTCCTGAGGAAATTCTGAGAAAGCAAATTCCTGAGGAAGTGAAACGGCAGAAAGACGGATGCGGAACTGGAAAAATATGATCAAATTTCTGAAGTATATGAGAGGGTATCTGCGCGTCCGCCTGTGGGGATTTTCGCCGGAGCGCTTCATGAATCTTTGCAGCAACAAAGGGATTCTTCTGTGGGATATCGTCAGGGAAGGGGATGCCTATTATATGTGCATCAGCCTGCAGGGCTTTTGGGAGCTGAAGCCCATACTTAAGAAAACGGGGACAAGGGTAGCCATATTGGAACGATATGGACTGCCCTTTTTGATTCCACGGCTGCTGAAACGCAAGATATTCATACTGGGCCTGCTTTTCACGCTGGCCTTCTGGATGATATCATCCTTTTACATATGGAATATCGAGATTACCGGGAATCAGCAGATTACGGAGGATATTTTCCAGAGCTTTTTAGAGCAGAACCAGGTGACTGTGGGAATGCGCAGGGACGAGCTGAACATCGGCGAGCTGGAAAAACAGATCAGAAGGCAGTTCCCGGAGATAACCTGGGCATCCGCCAGGCTGGAGGGAACCAGGCTGCAGATTGATATCAAGGAGAACGATGCTCCCATTATCATCGAAAAGCAGGAGACTTCCCAGGGGACGGATCTGATTGCGGAATACGACGGCACAGTGACGGCGATGATTGTCCGAAGCGGCGTACCATGTGTTTCTATCGGCGACGTGGTGGAGGCGGGAACGGTTCTGGTGGAGGGCAGAGTTCCCGTCTATAATGAAGACAAAACGGTCCGTGAATACTGCTACGTGGATGCGGATGCGGATATTCTGCTGGAGCATACCATGGATTTTTCCGAAAATCTGCCGCTGGATTACGTCAGAAAGGAATACACCGGCAGAGAGAAAGCGCGCTATTATCTCAAGCTGGGCAGCCGGACCTACAGACTTCCGGAAGAGAGGCCTTTTCTGGTGTATGACAGCGTCATGAAGGAAACGCGGCCGCTGGTGCTGGAGAAGCTGAATATTCCAGCATTTTGGGGCGCGGTGACACATCGGGAGTACCTGAATACAGAACATGCGTACACCAGGAAGGAGGCGGAAGCGCTTCTTAATCAAAAATTAATGGATTTTCTTGCAGATTTAGAGGAAAAAGGGGTACAAATTATTGAAAAAAATGTTAGAATAAATAAGAATGACACATCATGGGTCATAGAAGGAGCCTTTCTGGTGCGGGAGCCGGTCACAGGACGTGTGGAGACGGCAGGGATGAACGAAGACAGCAGCATAGATTCAGCAGGAGAAGCGGATGAGTGATTTTACAATTAAACTGGATATGCCAACGGAGCATATGCAGAAAATATTCGGTATGCATGACGCATACGTGAAGAAACTGGAGCGGGATTTCGATGTGGCCATCATAGACCGCAACGGATCCATTACGATTACCGGCAGGGAAGAGATGGCCAGGAAAGCGGAAAATGTTTTAAGAGAACTGGCGCTGCTTTCCAGCCGGGGCAATGAGATAGAGGAGCAGAGTGTGGATTACGCGATTACATTGGGAATGGAAGAAAAAGAAGGCGCACTGACACAGATGGATGATGACTGTATCTGTCATACCGTAAACGGCAGGCCCATCAAGCCAAAGACTTTGGGACAGAAGGCCTATGTGGATGCCATTCGGGACAATATGCTTGTGTTCGGCATAGGGCCTGCGGGAACAGGGAAGACCTACCTTGCCATGGCCATGGCTATCAGTGCATTTAAAAATGATGAGGTGGGCCGTATCATCCTGACCAGGCCTGCCATAGAAGCGGGGGAAAAGCTGGGGTTCCTGCCGGGAGACCTGCAGAGCAAGGTAGACCCGTATCTGCGCCCGCTGTACGATGCGCTTTACCAGATCATGGGAGCGGAGAGCTTTGCCAAAAATATGGAAAAGGGATTGATCGAGGTGGCTCCTCTGGCTTATATGAGAGGGCGCACCCTGGACAATGCCTATATCATTCTGGATGAGGCCCAGAATACCACGCCTGCCCAGATGAAGATGTTCCTGACCCGTATCGGCTTTGGCTCCAAGGTGGTGGTGACGGGGGACAATTCCCAGAAGGATCTCCCGGCAGGAACGAAATCAGGCCTGGATATCGCGGTGAAGGTGCTGAAAGGGATTGACGATATCGCCTTCTGCGCCCTGACCAGCAGGGATGTGGTGCGCCACCCTCTGGTCCAGAAGATTGTACAGGCTTATGAAACCTTTGAGGCCAGGGAAGAACGTGGCCGCCAGCGCGACAGAGAGAGAACGGGGAGCAGCAGGAGACAGGTCAGAAGATGACCTGCCAGTATATCAAAGTGCAGATATGCGGTAAACCTCCGGACTTTTATGCAGGGTGGTGCGGCCAGGCCTGCCCTATAGGCTTTATGCATGGAGGTTTGCTTCAAATTTCAACGGCGTACAAATAAAGCAGCTGCAGCAGACGAAAGAAAAACAGGAGAAGGAACCGGGAGAGCAGATATGACATTATATGTGGAAAACGAGACGGACCAGGAACTGCCTTTTTCGGCGGAGGATACGGCCAGGCAGGTATGCGAAGCCGCCCTGGAAGCGGAGATGTGTCCCTATGAGGTTCAGGTGAATGTGATGCTGACGGATAATGAAGGAATCCGGGAATTAAACCGGGAATACCGCGGAATCGACCGGGAGACGGATGTCCTGTCCTTCCCCAATGTGGATTTTTCCAGGGAAGGGGTCTTTGAGATGGATGAGGACAGCGAGGCGGACTATTTTGATCCGGATTCGGGGGAACTGATTCTGGGAGATATCATGATTTCCGTGGATAAGGTGTTTGAACAGGCGGAGAGCTTCGGCCACAGCGCCAGAAGAGAGTTCGCCTTCCTTGTGGCGCACAGCATGCTGCATTTGTGCGGATATGACCATATGGAGGATGGGGAACGCCTGGTAATGGAGGAAAAACAGGAAGCGATTCTGCAGGGATTGAATATTACAAGAGGATAAGGGACTGGCGGCAGTTCCCAGGGAAGTGTCTGAAATTCGGCAGTTTCCAGGGAAGTGCCTGTAAATCGGCAGTTCCCTGGAAGTTCGGGGGTAACAAATGAACCAGGCGGAGATAAAGAGACGGCAGGCGGAAGAAATTGCCAATATATTGAATCTGATTACAATATTTATACTGGGAAACCGAATGATGGACGGCGGTATTACGTATATGGCGGCGGCAGTGTCCGTCTGCGCCCTGGTGGGAATTGCAGTCAGCGGATGCCTGGCGGATGCGCTGGGGAGGCTTCTCCGCAGCAGAAGGAACAAGGGACAGTACAGGAACATACTTTCGATGCGCAGGAGTGCCCTGCTGTTCCATGCGGCCCTGGGGCTGGCAGGGACGCTGCTTCTGGTTCTGTGCGCCGGAGGGATTGCGGAAGGAATTTTTCGGATCTCCTACAGCAGATTTATCATTATGGCGCTGGCGCCGGCGGTGCTGCTCCGGACGGTGAGTTGTGTGATTCAGGGGTATTTTCAGGGAGAGGCGGCGGAGCTGCCCCGGGCGGTCTCCGGTATCCTGCGGCAGATTTTTCTGCTGGGCTTCGGACTGCTGTTCGGCAATATATTGGGCGGTTATGGAGAGAAAGCAGGCAGTCTGCTGCGGGAAGAAAATTTTGCGTCCATGTACCGCGGTATGGGTATCGCGCTGGCGGCAGGCCTTGCGGAAATCTTTGTTATCCTGTTTCTGACTGTCCTGTTCAGGGGCAGCCGCCGCAGCGAGAAGAAACTGAAACAGGACGGTATGTATGCAGGGGATTCTGCCTGGGACTGCATCCGCAGTCTCTGTGTCGGCAGGTGGCCTCAGTTCCTGACAGAGCTTCTGCTGTTTCTGCCATTGGTTCTGGGACTGGTTTTGTTTGGACGGAAGGCGCAGGAGACGGGAGAGGTTTTCCAATACGATGTCTACGGAGGCAGATATCTGGTGATCTGCGGCGTTCTTCTGATTCTGGTATCCGTCCTGGTACTCCCGGTAATGGGGAGGATCTTTCTGCATTTCAGAAGGGAGGAAGGGCGGCTGGCGCGGACGGCATTTCAGGCCGGTGTCCACATCTGCCTGGTGCACGGCATCTTCCTCTCGGTGTATGTGGCGGTGATGGCGGCTCAGATTGCTTCTCTTCTGGGAGGAGAAGACAGCGAGCTTGTGAAACAGATGCTGCAGGGCGGTTCCGCAGTTATCGCTTTTGCGTCACTTTCTTTCTTCTGCTATAGATTTTTGCAGGCGATGGGAAAGAAATATTTTCTGCTGGCCGCCGTTGGGATTGCAGATGTGATTTTTGTGATTACGTTGCTGGCAGCCGGTAAAACGGGCATCCTTTCGCTGGTATACGGCGGTGTGGCGGGAACCTTTGCGCTGTGTGCCATACTGGTTGTGCTTTCTTACCGGCAGCTTCGGATGCAGATGGACTGGCTGTCCGTGCTGGTGCTGCCGGCGGGGGCAGGCGGGGTGTCGGGTCTGGTGTGTATGCTTTTGGGCAGGCTTTTCGCGGCACCAGGCGGGTTTCCTTCAGTCCTTGCCACCTTTGTCCTTTCGGGACTGCTCTACTGGATTATACTGATGGTGCTTCGCAATTTTAAGGAGCAGGAGCTGGACGAATTTCCCGGAGGGCGGCTGCTTGGCATGATAGGACAGAAGCTGCATATATATTAACATTTTATTGTATAAACAGGGCGAAAAAAGCTGATACTGATTAATACTAAGAAGAAATGCCGTTACTGTGAACGGATTGAACCGTAACTTTTATGGCATGGGGGTCAGTATGAAATTATTGAAAAGTATCAGCTTATTTGTCCTGTATCCGCTGTGTATGCTGGGGCTGGGTTTTTATGCGGGCGTGGAGACATCCCATTTTTTCTATCCGGAAGAGCGGGAGGATAATTCCAATCCCTTTACCGGCGGGCTTCCTGTGGTGACTCCGCAGCCCAAGGAGGTGCCGGAACAGGAAACGGAGCCTGTGCCTGTGACGGATGACCGTTTTGACTACGGAATAGTAATGGATGAGCCGGAAAATCCGGATGAGGAAGCGGAGGAGGTTTCCTTTACGGCGGAAACGCTCTGTGTGGATACGGAGTATGTGCTGGAGGAGACGGATGTGCTGTACCATACGGTGGTAGAGACCATATGGCGTCTTCCGGATAAATATGTGGGCATGAACAGAGACCAGTTTCTGAAAGCCATGGAAGTGTATGAGGCTTTTCCGCCGCTGTCCGAGCTGGAACGGGGTTTTGTGGGACTGGAGGTCCTTTCTTTTTCCAGGGAGCGTGTGGTGGTGCAGATGAACTATAAATACGTTCAGCCCAGCAGCAGCTTTTATCTTGCGGCTTACGACAATAAAGTAATCGTCTATCTGGAGGACAAGCGTACTGTGTATATCGAGACGGAGATTCCGCTGGATTCCCTGCCTTTTGAGATTCAGCAGAGTATCATGGAGATGATGTGGATAGAGAATGAGGAGAAACTGTATGATTTTCTGGAGAACTATTCCAGTTAGGAATTGTCGGAAAATATCTGATACAATTTCCTTTTGATTACAGGATTCGCGATTTGCAAACACTTCCTTGGGTATATCCCGCATCCGGTATGCAGTATATATTACATTTACCAGACTGCCAGCCGTAATTTGGGCATATTGATATACTGCAGACCGCCAGGATTTGCAGTGGTGCCTATGGGGAGGTAACTGGCTGGCGGTCTTGAACATAAAATGACATGAGACAGGGAGAACATGAATGGGATATTCAGTGGGCATTGTGGGAGGCGGGGCGGCCGGAATGACGGCGGCGATTGCGGCCGCAGGATGCGGGGCTTTGGTGACGCTGATGGAGGGAAACGACAGGCCGGGAAAAAAGATTTTATCCACCGGAAACGGAAAATGCAATCTGGGAAACGAAAAACTAAGTATTAAAAATTATTATACCGAATATCCGGATTTTCTGGAAAAGTGTCTCGGGAAGTTTGGAACCGCAGATACCGTGGCCTTTTTTCAGGAGATCGGGCTGATGCTGAAGAGGAAGAACGGTTATCTCTATCCCATGTCGGAACAGGCTTCTTCCGTGCTGGACGTGCTTCGGTATGAGCTGCAGCGGCGGAAGGTGCAGGTGATTACGGACTGTAAAATCGATGTGATTGAAGCGGGGGACGGAGCAGGCGGAAGCATAAGGCTGAAAGGCGGAGGAAAGACGTATTGCTTCGACCGTGTCATCCTGGCCTGCGGCGGGCAGGCGGCGCCGAAGACCGGCTCTGACGGCAGCGGATACCGGCTGGCGGAGAAGCTGGGGCACAGCCTGGTCCCCGTGGTGCCGGCGCTGGTACAGCTGCGGTGCAGAGAGGATTTCTTAAAATCGGTGGCGGGAGTCAGGGCGGATGTCCTGCTGACGGTAGTCGCCGGGGTCGGAACGACTGAGAATTGTGCAGAAATAACGGAACGCATGGAACGCTTCACTGGCAATTGTGCGGAAAGAAATCTGCATTTTCAGGAACGAAACACCAGTATATATGCGCCTTCCTGTGCGGAATCCTGTAAATTTACGGCGAAACATTTCCCTGTACAGGAGCGGGGAGAACTGCAGCTGACGGATTACGGTATCTCGGGGATTCCGGTTTTTCAGGTCAGCCGGGTGGTAAATTACATATTGCGGAAGGAGAAAGAGGTGGAAATTCGCTTCGATTTTCTGCCGGATATCACGGAGGAAGCCCTGGGGCAGCTTGCGACCCGCAGAAAGTCCCTGCAGAGGGGATGCACGGTGGAAGCGTTTTTCACGGGACTGCTGAATAAGAAGCTGATGCTGCTTTTTATCCGGCTGGCAGGTCTGAAAGCCACGGAGGATGCGGCGTCGGCAGACCCGAAAAAGATGAGTCTGGTATACAGCCTTTGCAAATGCTTTACGGTCCACGCCATCGGCAGCAATTCCTTCGCCAATGCGCAGGTATGTGCCGGCGGTGTGCCCCTGGATGAAGTGACGCAGCAGTTGGAGTCCAGAAAAGCGCCCGGGATTTATTTTGCGGGCGAGATACTGGACGTGGACGGCAGATGCGGCGGCTATAACCTGCAGTGGGCATGGTGCAGCGGACATATTGCGGGCATGGCCGCCGCCGGGAAAGGAAATGTTTGCAAATCGGAGCTGTAGACAACATGTGCCCGGGCAGGCAATGCAGAACTGGAAAAGGAAATTTTTATGCTTAGAGTAAATCAGGTAAAGGTAACTCCGGGTCATTCAGAGGCTGACCTGAAAAGGAGCGCGGCCAATGTGCTTCGGGTTCCGGAAGACAATATTATATCGTTAAAAATAGTCCGTCAATCCGTCGATGCCAGAAAGAAGTCTCAGGTCAGCTACAGCTATTCCGTGGACGTAACCGTGAAAGAAGAAGAAAAAATTATCCGCAGATTTCGTGGCAAAGAAAATCAGGTGTGCAGGGCGGAGCGGAAAGCCTATCATTTTCCGGAACCGGGCAGGGGCATACAGAAGAATCCTACCGTCATAGTGGGAACGGGGCCGGCAGGCCTGTTCTGCGGTTATTTTCTTGCTCTGCACGGGTACCGTCCCCTTCTTCTGGAGCGTGGAAAATGCGTGGAGGAGCGCCGGAAGGATGTGGAAGCCTTCTGGGAGAGGGGACAGCTGAATCCGGAGTCCAATGTGCAGTTCGGAGAGGGAGGCGCAGGGACTTTTTCCGACGGCAAACTGAATACGCTGGTCAAAGACAGAGACGGACGAAACCGCATGGTTCTGGAAACCTTTGTGAAATTCGGGGCAAAGGAGCGGATTTGCTATGAGGCAAAGCCCCACATTGGTACGGATGTTCTCTGTGATGTGGTAAGGCGGATGCGGGAGGAAATTATCCGGCTGGGGGGCCAGGTGCGGTTCGGAAGCCGGATGACGGAAATTGAGCTGCGGCAGGGACATGTCACTGGGGTTGTAGTCAATGGAGGTGAACGGATTGCATGTGAGCAGCTGGTTCTGGCCATAGGACACAGCGCCAGGGATACCTTTGCCATGTTACATAAGAAACAGATTCCCATGGAGGCGAAAGCCTTTGCGGTGGGGCTGCGGGTGGAACATCCCCAGTCCATGATCAATGAGAGCCAGTACGGCATGCCGGATCCGGGAAGTCTGGGAGCAGCGCCTTATAAGGTGGCTGCAAAGGCGGCAGACGGACGGGGCGTTTATTCTTTTTGTATGTGCCCCGGAGGATATGTGGTAAATGCTTCTTCCGAAAGCGGCCATACGGCGGTAAACGGCATGAGCTACAGCGGGCGGGACGGAAAAAATGCCAACAGCGCAGTCATTGTAACGGTTACGCCTGAGGACTTCGGCGGGGAGGGCGGACCGCTTGCGGGAATTGCATTTCAGAGACAGCTGGAGCAGCGCGCCTTTGAAATCGGCGGAGGGAAGATTCCGGTCCAGCGATACGGCGATTTCAGGCGCCAGGTGCTTAAGAACACTCTGAACAGGGAAGACTCCACGGAAGAACTGATTTCCCTGGAGGAACGGACCTCGCTGGAGGAATGGGCTTCCCTGGAGAAAGGGACCTCCCTGGAGGAACGGGCTTCCCTGGAAAAACGGACCTCCCTGGAGGAACGGTCTTTCATAGAAGAACGAATTTCCCTGGAAGAAAGTCTCTCAAGCGAACACTTGTTCTGCCCGCAATGCAAAGGACAGTATCAATGGGCGGATGTGAGCAAAATTCTTCCACCAGAATGTAATGCCGCTATCGTGGAAGGAATAGAAGCCTTTGCCGTGCAGATCAAGGGCTTCAACCGGCCTGATGCCTGTCTTTCAGGGGTGGAGAGCCGTACCTCTTCCCCTGTCAGGATTCTGCGGGACGACAGTCTGCAGTCAGAAATCAGGGGGCTGTATCCCTGTGGGGAAGGCGCCGGATACGCGGGGGGAATCGTGTCTGCGGCCATGGACGGAATCCGGGTGGCAGAGCAGATTGCGGCGGAGTTTTCCACGGTGTGAACGCTTCTGCAATGCGGTGTAGTAAGCGGCAATTAAATGCGTTCACGAGTATATTTCGTTACAATTCATGAGAATGGCAGGAAAGGCGCAGAATAATGATGCTTATAAATAGAATCAACAGGCATGGAGAAGAGACGTCAGAGGTGCTGAAACGGCATCGCGTCATGAATGCGGACGGCACTGCTCTGGAGTATCTGACTTTTCCGCTGCTGGAGAAAACGGGAATGGTCAGGCATTTGTTCAGCACGCGCCTGGGCGGTGTCAGCGAAGGCGTGTACGCTTCCATGAACTTAAGCTTTACCAGGGGTGACAGAGAGGAAGCCGTGCTGGAGAATCATAGAAGAATTGCGGGCATTCTGGGCTGTGATGTAAACGATATGACGGCATCTCATCAGACCCACACGACAAACATCCGCAGGGTGACCGGAGCAGACAGAGGAAAGGGGATTTCCCGGGAGAGGGACTACGAAGATGTGGACGGCCTGGTGACAGATGAACCGGGGATAGTACTTGTGACTTACTATGCGGATTGTGTGCCTCTTTACTTTGTTGACCCGGTGCACAGGGCAATCGGACTGGCGCATTCCGGCTGGCGGGGCACGGCAGACAGAATGGGGGCGTGTATGGTCCGGACCATGCAGGATGCTTTCGGAAGCCGTCCGGAAGAGCTGTATGCCGCAATCGGCCCGTGTATCTGCCGGGATTGCTATGAGGTCAGCGAGGATGTGGCGAAACGGTTTGCGGATATGGGAGATGAGATTATCCTGCCCGGAAAGGCTCCCGGAAAATATCAGCTGGATCTGTGGCTTGCCAATGAGAGAATCCTGGAACAGGCAGGTATCCCCGGGGAGCGGATTGCCGTTACGGATCTTTGCACCTGCCATAACAGCGATTACCTTTTTTCACACAGGGCAAGCGGCGGGAAGCGGGGGAATCTGGGGGCGTTTCTGATGCTGGAGCCTGGTACCGGGACAGCTGATGTATTTCTCTGAAAAATCTGTATGAATGGAGCGGAAAAATGGCAAATATACTTGTATGTGATGATGATAGAGAAATCGTAGATGCGATTGAAATATACCTGAAACAGGACGGTTACCATATTTTTAAGGCATATGACGGAGAACAGGCCATGGAGATTATGAAGAGGGAAGAAATCCACCTTCTGATTATGGACGTCATGATGCCCAGGCTGGATGGTATCCGGGCAACCCTGAAAATCAGGGAGTACAGCAGTATCCCCATTATCATGCTGTCTGCAAAGTCGGAGGATACGGATAAGATTCTGGGACTGAATATCGGTGCGGATGATTACATTACCAAGCCGTTCAATCCGCTGGAGCTGGTAGCGAGGGTGAAATCCAATCTCCGGCGCTACACCTCTCTGGGAAGCCTGAATCCGGAGAGCAAGGCAATCTACCAGACGGGAGGACTTGCGATCAATGACGACACCAAGCAGGTCACTGTGGACGGGGAGCCGGTGAAAATGACCCCCATTGAGTACAATATCCTTCTGCTGCTGATGAAAAACCAGGGCAGGGTATTTTCCATTGACCAGATTTATGAAAGCATCTGGAATGAAGACGCTATCGGCGCGGATAATACGGTTGCGGTACATATCCGCCATATCCGGGAGAAGATAGAGATTAATCCCAGAGAGCCCAGATACCTGAAAGTCGTCTGGGGCGTGGGCTACAAAATCGACAGACAATAGGCATTCCAGAAGGGCAAAAGCCAATTCCAATGGAAGAAGGGCATTCCAGAAGGGTAAAAGGCATTCCAATGGAAGAAAGGCATTCCATATGAAAAAGTCGACATTCAAGAGGCTGTGCCTTGGATTGATACAGCATATACTTGCCGCCGGGATACTGCTGGCTGTGGCAGGTTTACTGCTGAATTCCCATGTGGTGGTAAACTCCATAGACGGCGAACGGGTCTACAAAATTTTTCCGGCAGATATGGGTGTGGCATTTGAGGACTCCGAGATATACCACGACCTGTTCCGGAGCGCGGTTTCCGACATTACACGGCTGGTGGTAATCAAAAAGCAGCTGGAGACGGACGGCGTATTTGACCCTTCCAAAAAAATCGACATCACAGCCTGCGCCATGGAGATCGGGGTGGATAAGGGCTGTGAGATCACTGCGGTTTATGAGCTGGATAATCTCATCAGATGGGGAAAATACGGAGCGGAATATACGAACCGTTTTCTGAGCATGTCGGATTTTGTAAATTATTTTGGCAATTGCATTTATCCGGAAAATTATAAACTGGATGAATACGGCCAGCTGTGTTTTGATGCCTTTTACCGGGTGGATGACGGCAGTGATACGGATGCCGCGGACCGGTCCGGAAAATCAGCGGAAGAGATCGCCATGCTCTCACAACGGCTGGAAGCCTGTACCCAGGATCAGCTGGAGGATCTGGTATTTTCCTACATCATAGCCAGACAGCTGAAGGATGTGGATGTGTCCAGAGAGGACGACGGAAGCCTGGTCATCTATGTTCCCATGCTGAACTGCCGCTACGAAATGGTTAACGGGGAGAAGCAGCTGACAGCCTGTGCCGACAACTGGGTGGACTATATGCTGCTTCAGGAAAATACGGCAGCTGTCATTCAGGATATTACCTCTAACTACCAGAGATACCAGCTGTGTAATGACGCCTACAAGGAGGAAAACACCAATGTAAAATACATGGTGCGCACCATGACGGACAGCGGTATGGTCACTTACACAAACCGGAAGGATCTGGAAAAGGCTCAGGATGATTATGTCACTGAGACCTTTAACGAATATAGATGGTATCTGATTTACTATCCGGACAGTCTTGTATTTATGGGAAATACCATATTAAGCGAAGATGAGATTGACGGCTATCTCAGCGACTATGGTTATGCTTATCCGGATACCACTCATATCTGGATGGGAGTTGATTCCAATTATGCCATCAAGGGGGATGCCTTTCAGGCTGCAAATGAGATTTACCAGAAGATTGTGCCCAATATGAACCGGATTCTGGGATGCATGTTTCTCCTTGCTGCCGTATGGCTGGGAATCGGGATTTATCTGACTGTCACAGCAGGTTCGGCTGTGGGTGAAAAGGGAGAGCGGGTTCTGTATCTCAACCGTTTTGACCGTGTCTGGACGGAGGCCGTGGTTCTGCTTACCGCCCTGCTGATCTGGGGAGGCGTGTATGGGTTTCAGATCCTCCGGGAAATTGTGGAAACTGCCGGTACTGCCTCTGCGCTTTTTGGAATTCAGCTCACGAAGCTGTATGAATACGGCCTGTTTGGGCTTTACGGTTTGTATGCCAGCATCGGGTTTCAGATGATCTGGTACAGCCTGGCCAGGCGCGCCAGAGCGGGCAATTTGTGGCGGGACAGTTTTCTCTTTCATTTATGCAGAGGACTGGACAATTCGGTCAAGTTTGTTTTCCGTCATAAAAATTCCGTCGTCAGTGTACTGCTGCCTTATAATGCATTTCTGTTCTCCAATCTGGCAGGGATTGTGGCAGTGTATGTCCTGCGGGATGAGAGGGTTCCCATGTTTTTGATTTTGATGGTTCTGATTGCCATGGACTCTATTACGGGAGTGTTCCTTTTCAGGAACAATGCGGAGCAGGCTGAGATAGAGGATGGCATCCGAAGGATACGGGACGGCGAAGTTGAGTTTAAGCTGGATACGGAGTCTCTCCACGGTTCCTGCAGGGAGCTTGCGGATGCTGTGAACAATATCGGTGAGGGCATCAAAAAAGCAGTGAGCACCAGCCTGAAGGATGAGCAGATGAAGACGGACCTCATTACCAATGTATCCCATGATATTAAGACGCCGCTTACCTCCATCATCAATTATGTGGATTTACTGAAACGCCTGCATATAGAGGAAGAGCCTGCGAGAGGATATATCGAAATCCTGGACGGAAAGACACAGCGCCTGAAGCAGCTGACGGACGACCTGGTGGAGGCTTCCAAGATTTCATCGGGCAATATCGAACTGGAGCGGGAGAAACTGAATCTGACAGAGCTTCTCAACCAGGGGATCGGAGAATTTTCCGAGAGAATGGAAGAAAGCAGGCTGCAGGTCGTATTTGAAAAGATGGATTCGCCGGCCTATATTTACGCGGACAGCCGCAGAATGTGGCGGGTGGTGGAAAATCTATTTAACAATATCTGTAAATACGCGCTGGAAGGCACGCGCATCTATATCGATATGGTCAGACAGGAAGGCAGGATAGATGTGTCGGTGAAAAATATTTCCAGACAGCAGATGAACATCCGTTCCGATGAGCTGACAGAGCGTTTTATCAGAGGGGATTCCTCCAGGACTACGGAAGGAAGCGGTCTGGGACTGTATATTGCCAAGAGCCTGGTACAGGTTCAGGGGGGAAATTTTGAAATCTACCTGGACGGAGATCTGTTTAAAACAGTCTTTTCTTTTTCAGAATATGTTCGCATGGACGAAACGAAAGACTGTCAGCTGCAATCTTGACCCGGAATTTATACTGCATAACGCTTTCACTTGCCGTGAAACCAGACTGCATAACGCTGACCGGTTCAATCGCATGATTGCATTAGGCAGTATTCAG
>CANDMH010000016.1 GCA_947385785.1 uncultured Lachnospiraceae bacterium | reverse complement strand
GTTCGTGCAAAGTGCGCACGAAAACGCCTCGCGGAGGCACCCGTGAACAGTAACCTTCCACTACAGCAGCGAATCCAATGTTTCCCTGATGGCCTTAATAAAGTCCAGGCTGTTCAGAATGACGGGATTCTCACAGGTGGAAATCAGAGACAGGCTCTTCGTCATCCTGCCGTCTTCCACGGTTTTGACGCATGCCTGCTCCAGCTTCTGTGCAAAATCAGTAAGTTCCGCAATGCCGTCCAGTTCTCCCCTCTTCTTCAGGGCGCCTGTCCAGGCAAAAATGGTTGCGATAGAATTCGTGGAAGTCTCCTCGCCTTTCAGATGCTTATAATAATGGCGCTGCACTGTCCCGTGGGCCGCCTCATACTCGTAGACACCGCTGGGGGATACCAGAACGGAAGTCATCATGGACAGGTCGCCGTAAGCCGTGGCCACCATATCCGACATCACATCGCCGTCATAATTTTTGCAGGCCCAGATAAAGCCGCCCTCCGAGCGAATCACCCTGGCTACCGCATCATCAATGAGGGTATAGAAGTAGGTGATCCCCAGCGTCTCAAATTTCTCCTTATATTCCGCGTCATAGATCTCCTGGAAGATATCCTTGAAAGTATGGTCATACTTTTTGGAGATGGTATCCTTGGTGGAGAACCAGAGATCCTGTTTTGTATCCACGGCATACTCAAAGCATGCCCGGGCAAAACTGCTGATGGACTTCTCCGTATTGTGGATGCCCTGAAGGATACCGGGACCTTTGAATTCATGTATCAGCTCCCTTACCTCCGTTCCGTCTTCCGCCGTGAACACCAGCTCCGCCCTGCCTGCGCCCGGCACCTTAATCTCTGTATTTTTGTATACATCACCGTAGGCATGGCGGGCAATTGTGATGGGCTTTGTCCAGTTTGCCACATAGGGTACGATTCCCTTTACCAGAATGGGAGAACGAAATACGGTGCCGTCCAGGATTGCACGGATGGTACCGTTGGGACTCTTCCACATTTCCTTCAGATCATACTCTTTCATTCTTGCGCCATTGGGGGTAATCGTGGCGCATTTCACGGCGACACCGTATTTCAGTGTCGCTTCTGCGGAATCCACAGTCACCTGATCGTCTGTGGCGTTCCTGTGCTCCAGCCCCAGATCGTAATATTCCGTCTTCAGATCTATGTACGGAAGCAGCAGCTCATCCTTGATCATCTGCCAGAGAATTCTGGTCATTTCATCCCCGTCCATTTCTACCAGGGGGGTCGTCATTTTAATCCTGTCCATTTTGCTCTCCTCACTTTCCTTATTTTTTGAACCTTTTTTTCTGAAAAACAAATCAACTTCCCCGCAGCAGGCTGTGGGATATTAGCCCCAACCCTGCTTTGCAGGGTAAACTTCCGGTCCCAGCAAGCTGCCGGGGATGAACCGTAACAGATTCAATCCAGCTTTTCCTGCACATAAACCTCATGCAGACCGTTCTCCACCATGTTTTCGTAGGCGTTTATCATATGCCGGTGAGCAAGCCGCTCTGCCAGATCACCGTTTCCCGCCTTGATGGCTTCCATAATCTGCTTATGTTCCTCATTGGACTGCGGTCCCCTGTTCACATTCGCCAGGGTCTTCCTGCGTACCCGAAGCACATACTGATGAAAATCCTTCAGCTGGTGCTCCAGGAGCTTGCTGTCGCAGGCCTCGTACATGATATCGTGAAAACGGTTATCCAGTTCCGCCAGCTGTTCCAGATGCCCCTTGCCGGCATGAAACTCCGCCAGATATACGTTTTCCTCCATCTCTTCCATCTGTTCCTTTGAAATATGCTCTGTCGCCCATCTGGCACAGAGACCTTCCAGCAGGGAACGGATCATATAGATATCCTTTACATCCTTCTCCGTGATGCCGGTGACGTAGGCGCCCTTGTTGGGGATGATCTGGATCAGTCCTTCCAGCTCCAGCTGCCGGAATGCTTCCCTTACCGGGGTCCGGCTGACCCCCATCTCCTCCCCGATTGCCACTTCCCGCAGTTCTTCATGCTCCGCATATCTGCCGTTTAGAATATCCTCCCGCAGACGGTTGAATACGCGGCCCCGCAGAGAGTACTTGTCCGTGACTTCCTGCTTCACATCATAACTACTCATTTTTCCTTTTTCATACCTCCATGCCTGACGGCATCTTACCTGTCGGAACTTTCTTTCCTGCCTTCTGACCCCGCAGTCAGTTTTTCGAACCTACAACGATATTTTTCTCCGCACACACCCTTTCCAGACATGCGACGATCTCCTCGTCTGTCAGCACTGTGACACGCCCGCCGGCATATTCCCCGTCCACCCACTCTTTGATTCCTGCTACCAGAGGAGACGTTTTGTCCACCTGTTCCTCACCCTTCAGGCCATAATAGGTATTGATCCAATGTGCGATGCCCGCCAGCCCGGATGTATTGGACACGGCACAGAGCACCGGCCTGTTCAGGAATTTTTCGGTATCAAAAATATTGTAAATCTCCTCGTTTTTCAGCAGTCCGTCCGCATGGATGCCCGCCCTGGTCACATTGAAATTCTTTCCCACAAACGGCGTCCTGGGCGGAATCTGATAGCCGATTTCCTTCTCGTAATATTCGGCCAGTTCCGTTATCACCGTGGTGTCCATTCCGTTCAAATCGCCTTTCAGCTGCGCATATTCGAAAACCATGGCCTCCAGGGGCGTGTTGCCCGTCCGCTCGCCGATTCCGAACAGGGATGTATTTACACCGGAACAGCCATACAGCCATGCGGTGGTAGAATTTGCCACTGCCTTATAAAAATCATTATGTCCATGCCACTCGATCAGCTCGTGGGGCACACCCGCATGCGTATGTATGGCATAAATGATACCCTGGACGCTCCTGGGAATAACGGCGCCGGGATAATTGACTCCATAGCCCATGGTATCACATGCCCTTATTTTAATGGGAATGCCGTATTGCTCCATCAGCTTCATCAATTCCAGACAGAACGGCACCACATAACCGTAGATATCCGCCCGGGTAATGTCCTCCAGATGGCATCTGGGACTGATCCCTTCCTCCAGGCAGTCCTGAATGACGCTTAAATAATGTTCCATGGCCTGCCGTCTGGTCATCTTCAGTTTCAGAAAAATATGGTAGTCGGAACAGCTGACCAAAATTCCGGTCTCCTTCATTCCAATTTCCTTCACCAGTTTGAAATCTTCCTTGCTGGCCCGAATCCAGCTGGTAACCTCCGGAAACTGATATCCTCTCTCCATACATTTATATACGGCATCCCGATCTTTTTTGCTGTACAGAAAGAATTCACTGGCCCGAATCATCCCATTGGGACCTCCCAGTCTGTGGAGATAATCGTAAATCGTCACGATCTGCTCTGTGGAATACGGAGCCCTGGACTGCTGCCCGTCGCGGAATGTGGTATCCGTAATCCAGATTTCCTTCGGCATATTGTGGGGTACAATCCTGTCGTTGAAGGGAATCTTGGGAACCTCCGAATACGGAAACATATTGCGGAATACATTTGGCTTCTTCACATCATCCAAAATGTACATATGCTCCTCTATCTGCAGCAGGTTACTGTTCTGATTCATCGTGACCGGCCGGTTCTGAAATGCCTCATTGTCTCTCATTATCCCTCTCCCTCCTTTATCTGTGCCGCTGTATTCAGAAATTGCGGGAAGACACTTTCCTTTACTCAATTCCTAAATGTGCGCTCACAAGTATATATGCGGCTTTATACAAAGTTTTCCGGCCTCAGCACCTGTCTCTTTTTGCAGGGACAGCTGTCTGAAACCTGAAAAAATTGGTGTATTATATGCCTGTATCATTGTATACAATCAGAAGGATTATGTCAATGCTTTTCACTAAAAATATAGAATTAAAGTTTATTAATCTGGAGTTTATTGACTTAAGGTTTATTAACTTGAGGTTTATTAACTTGAGATTTATTAACTTGAGGTTTATTAACTTGAGATTTATTAACTTGAGATTTATTAACTTGAGGTTTATTAACCTAAAGTTTATTGACCTCAAATCAATTGACTTCAAATCAATAAACTTCAAGTCAATTAACTTAAAGTCAATTGACTTGAAGTTTATCGCTGATATTTATCAGCTCAGCAGTCTCCTTACATTCAGCATCCCCCATCCCTGCTGATTCCAGGGAAGCCCCAGGTCTGTGGCTGTGTACTGCAGCTTCCGCTTACATTCTTCATTTGTCATATACGGATATTTTTGGAAAAACAGGGCTGCGGCTCCCGATACTACGGGTGTGGCCATGGAAGTCCCGCTCTTCGCCACATAGGCATTTCTCATCCTTCCCCGCAGGCCATGACAGTGTGCATTACAGGAAATGATGTCCGTCCCGGGAGCCACCAGGTCCGGCTTGCGGACGGCACTTCCCGGATAGCCTCTTCCCGAATAGGTTTCGCATCTCGTCGGATTGTTTAAGGCATAGCTTCCGTCATGACATCCCACTGTAACCGCCCTGCCGCTTCCCACAGCTGAGATGCTGCCGTCCCCGGGACCCTTATTTCCGGCTGCGCACACCACCAGAATGCCCTCCCTCCATATTTCATCTACTTTCCGCTGCAGCGCCCTCTCTCTGTCCGGTTCCTCCATGCTTCCGATTCCCACTGAAATATTCAGTATCCGTATCCTGTACTGTTTCCGCACACGCAAAACCCAGTCCATGCCTGCCAGCATGGCCTCGGTATTTCCGTCTCCGTTCTCGTCCAGTACCTTTCCCACCACAAGACCGGCTCCGGGCGCCATTCCTCTGTACTGCCCTCCTGACAGGCCGCCGTTTCCGCACAGAATGCCGCATACATGGGTTCCGTGCCCGTTATCGTCATACATTAAATTTCTGCTTCCGACAAAATCACGAAAACATATCGCTTTATTGAACAAATCAGGATGTTTTACCGTCATTCCTGTATCAAGCACAGCTATTGTCACGCCGGTTCCGTCAATTCCTTCCGGCACATTTCCTCTGACGAATTCTCTCACGCGCTGCATAATAAAAAAATCCCGGCATATACTTTCATTTATTGTATGCCGGGATTTTTATAATTGTTCTGTTTCATTCTTATATAAATCCGCTATATAAGACGGGCCATTCCACCAGAGCCTGGATGACCCGCCCCATTTCCTGTACGGCTCTCCTGGCATCAATCAGGCGTCGCTTCAGCGTTGCATACCCCAATCACAGAAGGGTGATTTGTCTCAAATCTGAACGCTTCCACTCCGTCTACATCCAGAGCTTCCACTTCCAGCTTCTCCAGCTGTCCGTTTCCGTCCAATGTAAAAAGCATCAGATTCCGTCCCTTTAAGGCTTCCGGAACCGGAAGCACCACACTCAAATTCTGCTTTCCAAGCTTTTTCAGCGGAATCCCGCTCTCATCTGTCAAAGTCAGGCCATAGATCACCATATCCTGCGGAATTCCGGTCTGGAATACACGCATATACGCCGCCTGCATTTGGGCCGTATCCTCCGGCTGCGTTATCTGCAGGGTATAGCTTCTGTCTGCTCCGGATAAGGCAGTCTGCCCTGTCTGGAAGCTTTCCGGCACAGAGGAACCAAACAGCTTCTCCAATCCGGTCACTGTCACACCGGAAGGCTGTCCTTCTGCATTCGGGACTCCACGATAAGCCCCATTGGACAGCCGTGTCGCGGAAGGCTCATATGTGTGCTCCGCTTCCTCTCCCTCCCAGGAGACGACCGCATTCCCGAATGCCTGAAGCCCTGTTTTTTTCACGGAAGAAGGTAAAGAAATTTCCGGCATAACATTTCCCAGAAATGCTCTGTCCTTAATCTCCTGGACTCCGTTTCCAAGCTCTATCCGGCTCAGGCTGCCGCATCCTTCAAACGCGCCTTCTCCGACTACCAGCAGGCTGTCGGGCAAGGAGACTTTCTCGATTTCCGTGTGATTGCGGAAAACCTCTCCCGCAATTACGCGTACCCCTTCCGGGATTGTCACATCCGCAGCGTTTCCGCGATAGGCAGCCAGCACGCCGCCTGTCATCAGAAAATTGTCCTGTTCTGATGCGGGTTCTCCCTCCAGAAAATCCTGCACCCATTTTGTGTAAGAAAATGCCTTCGGCTCCACGCACCTGATCGTCTCCGGAAGTACTACGGTCTGCAGACTGTCACAATGGTAGAATGCGCCATAGCCGATATGCTCCAAACCCTCCGGCAAAACTGCCGATGTTGCGGAACTTCTCGCATAGGAAAATTCACCGATCTCCTGAATCCCCTGAGGCAGCACTACATCTCCCAAAACAGGGCTGCGATAATATGCCTGGTCGGCTACCGCTTTTCCGTCTATGATTGTGTATTTGGGGATGTCCGCATTCTGTAATGTCTGCCCCTGCTCTATTGCAGAAACTGCGGGAATCTCCCCGCCAAAGACAGGAAGTCTGGTATTGTTTATCATCACCACGGCCCGGTTTCCAACCACCAGTGTGTTTCCCAGTTCATTTCCGGTTACCTGCCCGGATTGTTGGCTTGCAGGGACGGGCGTTTCCATCGGCACAAATGTGGGCTGCGGAGCTGACTCTGTCGGTGCAGCGGTGGGCTGAGCGGCTGACTCTGTCGGCACAACGGTGGGCTGCGAAGCTGACTCTGTCGGCACAGCGGTGGGCTGAGCGGCTGACTCTGTCGGTGCAGCGGTAGGCTGAGTGGCTGACTCTGTCGGTGCAGCGGTAGGCTGAGAGTTTGAATCTGCCGGCGCAGATGTGGGCTGATGAGTGGGTTCCGCCGAAGTTATCGGTGTAACCTCCGTGGAAGCATTCCTCTGCCTCTCGTCATATCCCGTCATATCCTTCTGCCGCTCATAAAAGTTTTGGGCATATTCCTCCGCCGCGCTGCCTTCCTCATAGTGAATGGTAAGGCTGCTGCATCCCTCAAACGCAGTTTCATGTATATCCGAAGTCTGCGGCGGAATGGTGATGTCCGTCAAATCAGCGCAGTCCTCAAATGCCCTGATACCGATGGATGTTACATTGGAAGGAAGCACCATATTCTTAAGGGAAATACAGTTGGAAAAGGCGTAATCTCCCACCCTGTCAAGGCCCTTTCCGATGGTGATACTCTCCAGATTATCACATCCCCAGAAGGCATATGGTTCAATATCCTCCACAGAACCCGGAATGGTAACCTGTTCGATATTTTTGTTCTCCTCAAAAGCTCCTCTGCCGATTCTTTCAACCGTGCCGGGGATGGTTACATTCTTATCCTTACCCTGATACTTTACCAGCGTGCTTCCCTCCATTTTAAAATCGGAAGCGGATGTTGCCGCATCCGCTTCCGATCCAGGAAGATGCACAATTGTCAGTGCCGCTGCTAACAGGACACCTAAAACAGGCTTTTTCCTTTTCATATGCTTCCCTCTTAACTTTTGCTTCCTGCCTTATTACGCGCTTACCCTGACCTTCCGTTTCTTTCCGGACGTCTTTCCGCCGTCTTTCATCATGAACATTACAAATGACAGACATGCCAGCCCGATGGAAAGGAACCACTTGGGATGAATCCCGTCACCTGTGGTAGGCGTTGCGTCCGTAACCGTTCCGCTGGAAAGATTCGCCACATCCACATAAATTACATACGGTGAAAAATGCTCTGCCGTAAAGGTAATACAGGACACACCGTTAATGGTGGTAAATCTGGGCGTCAGCTTATCCAGACGGTTATTCACTACACCTGCCACCTTGTTATTGCCCGCATAGGTAATCAGCGAATCCGGCAGCGGCAATGTAATACTTACGGATAATCCGGTGGTATCCGTTATCTTTGTATTTCCTGTGGAATCATACAGCGAGATATCCATGGGGAAATACTTAATATTGTCCACACTGCCATATTCCGCCAGCAACGCGTTCAGCACAGCCTCCGTAGCTTCACTGCTCTCCGTTATCTTGATTGTAAAATTATCAGAAGAGCCGTTCACGGTAGCGGAAACCACTCCGGTATTGGAGAGGCCGTTTTTATCAATGACTACCGTGGTGCCTCCCCTGTTGGTCGTTCCGGAATTCGTACCGGTACTTCCGCTGGGGCGATTCGTATTGGTGTTCGAATTATTGCCTGAGTTATTTCCGGAATTGCCGCCGGAATTATTATTATTGTTGTTGTTATTTGTTCCAGAATTATTTGTATTCGTATTGTTGCTGGAACCTGTATTTCCGGAACCTGTCGCTTTGGACTTATAGTTTGCTATCACTGCCACATCGTTATCCGGCATGGTAATTACAGCGCCGGGCAGTGTCTTATCCGTGATAACCGTATTGTCCGGGCTGACAGTCCAACCGGTAAATTCCTGTCCTGCAGCCGGGTCATTGGCCACGATGACTACCTGCGCGCCCACTGCGTAACTTCCCGAACCGCTTCCGTTGTGCACGAGCACACTATGGAATGCAGACGGCGTTGCCGTCGGTTCCGGTGTCGGCGTACTCGCTATGGCAGACTTATAGTTGGCTATTGCAGCCACATCATTTTCCGGCATGGTGATAATCGTGGCTACTTTGGTTTTATCAGCAACCACTGTCTCCGCCGGGCTGACATCCCATCCGTCGAATTCCTGATTCTCAGGAGCCGCTTCCGCCGTAATGATTACCTGTGCGCCTGCGGGATAGGTTCCGCCTCCGGTTCCGCCTGATACCTGCAGGTTGTAAAGCTTCCCGTTATTCGTACTGCCGGATTCGCTCTCATATTTTGCAAGTACTGCCACATCGCTTCTCGGCATGGTAAGGATGGTGACAACGCGTGTCTTATCCGACATAACCGTTGACGAAGGGCTCACATCCCATCCGATGAATCTCTGTCCCTCCGGCGCAGGGTCTGCCGTTATCACAATCTGCGCACCCGGGGCGTAGTGTCCTGTACCGCTTCCGTTGAACACCTCCAGCGAAAAGGTTCCGTCGGGACGGGGGACTGTTCCGCCGGGGTTGGGCGTAGGGGTGGAGCCGCCAGGCGCAGGGGTAGGAGTCTGGTTTCCTGGGCCGGGACTGGGGCTGGGAGACTGATTTCCTGGGTTATCCGGGCCGGGACTGGGGCTGGTGCCAGGATCGTTAGAATCATCATACTCTGCAATAAATTCAAGATCCTGATTCACAACCATCATCCGAATTTCGGCAGCCGTCATCACATCGCCAGTAGCTTTATTCCTCCATTTGCTGATACGGACTGGCGGATCTTCATTATTTTCCGCTGGGGGATTTACTGTCTTTCCTGGCAAGGCTGATGTCTCCCATATTACTGTCTTCCAGTCATCATCATAAAAGATGACACTATATTCGCCTGAATATGTTGCCTTAACCTCAAGATTCCTAGTCACCTGCAAGTAGTCTTCAGTATCCCAACCCGAAAATTCATGATCTTCCCACACAGGCACCTCTTCCAACTTTGGAGCTAATACAGAAGTTCCATATCCAACATTCTCATATGCATACCCTTCTATCGGTAGGTCTATCTCACCTGACTCCTTATTATATCCATAAAAAGTCACCTTAAATGGACCAGTACTTTCAACGGGGGGTTTGTCAGAATATCTCTCTGCAAATACCCATGCATTACTATCTTTCGGGCAGGTAAATTCTATTCCTTTCAGGTTCGTTTTACCATCTTCATCTGTATCTCTAAACATCACAGGATCCAGCATACATTTGTCATCCAAGACTGTCAAATATTCAATCGCACTATCCGTAAAGGCATCGTCTTCAATTCTTCCACATTTTGACGGTAAAGTCACCGTATCTAAATTTAATGTATCCTGAAAAACTCCCTTTTCAAGTGTTGGAAAATTTGCATCATCTAAATATACCCTGTGGACATCCGTTCTTCTAAACGCTTCTGGATAAATATGTGTAATGCCTGCGGTTTCACCTTTTACATCCGCCGCTCCTCTTCCATTTAAATATTCTACAAGTGCTGTCTTAACTCCTCCATCTACTTCATAAATAATTGAATTAGCACAGACAAACTTGGCATCTCCTCCAAAACCAACATTTGACAGTTTATCGCAACCGATAAACGGAGCTGTCCCCATGAAGTTTACGGGTGCCGTCACACTGACACCCAGCAAGTTTGTACAATCCTTAAATGCATAAGAGCCGATTGATTTTGTTTTACCAGAAAGATTTACAGTAGTTAAATACTCTGCTCCTTCAAATGCATTGTCATCTATCTCATCCAACCCATATACAGTAAGCGTTTTGTTCGGTGTCCTTGCGTTTTCATTCCCTCCTATCTCATTCTTTTCGTCCGCCTCTCCATGCTTAAACAAATCTTTTTCAACTGCCTCAATTCCTGCCGGAATGACGATATTTTCAACAGCAGCTCTGATATCACTCTTATCTTTCTCTGTACCTTCACTGCTGCCGCCAATGCCCAACGCTTCCTTTCCTACACTTAATGCAGCTTTTTTGTATCCATCTGCCAACTCTGGCTTATAATAATAAGAATCTGAACCCAAGGCATCATCTGCCAGCTTTGCAAACGTAGGAT
The DNA here is from genome assembly GCA_947385785.1 of uncultured Lachnospiraceae bacterium. GTDB lineage: Bacteria > Bacillota > Clostridia > Lachnospirales > Lachnospiraceae > Acetatifactor. The sequence goes on along the minus strand of CANDMH010000016.1, from coordinate 18,643 downwards.
ACTCAACAAGAGTAGACTTCCCTGACTGATTCTCCACCACTAAATTAGTTGGCCAACCCGTATAGTATTTAATATGAGTAAGGCTATTGTTAATGGTATTATCTTTATTCATCGCATACTTAAAAGCCTCTTCTTCAATCGAGTTATTGTGATCCTTAAATGAGGCTCCGCTGATAAAGTTTAACTGCGCACTGCCAGTTTTAAATGCATCCTTTCCAATTGCATTGTCATTCTCACCATTAGAAGTAAGCGTCCATGGATTATCGAAGAACACATTTTCCATGTTAGGACAATTTGCAAAGGCATTGTTACCAATCCGAGTGATTTCTGCCGGAATAATTACATTTATCAGATTAGAATTACCTTCAAAACCATTTTCCCCTATTTCCACAACATTTAATTCACCCACTTTACCTGGAATTTCCAGATTTTTTAAACCCGGTTCAATCTGAACATCCGTAATCTCTCCTGTATACCCGCCTTCTTCCAGACTGGTCACCTCAAAAATAGCGTTCAAACTATAAGTGCCATCTGAATTCAACGTTGATGCCTTATCCGGCACCCTTTTTTTGTAAACATCCTGCTCGGAATATTTGTATACAAAATATGCTAGAACGACTGTATTTTCTAAATCACTTCCCTCAGGCCCCTCAAAAAAGAAACCTGGGGCACATTCCTCTCTAAACTTTTTTAAAGGATAATAGTCATCTCCTGTTACATTGAATGATATAGACTTTCCCTGCGCATATATACGTTCTAAATCTCCGCAACCTTCAAACGTACTAACAAGCAACTTCTCCGTATAATTGTCAGGAAAAATCATCTCATTCAAACCAGAGTTTGCAAATGCATAATAACCAATCCTTCTCAATCTGCTAATAACATTCTCTCCTTCTCCTATCCAATCAAGAGTTGTTAAATTTTTACATCCCTCAAATGCTGAATCGCCGACTTTTTCAACATTGCGCGCAAAATTGAAACCTTTTAATTCCTGGCAATTAGCAAAGGCATGATCACCGACAATCACATTATTTGCATTATCACCTATCGTAAATGATGTAAGATCACATCCCGTAAAGGCATAACTGCCAATTTCCACAACTGAACTATCCAATACAACAGTTTTGATATGCGTGCCTGCAAAGGCGCATTTTCCAATTCCTTTTAAGTTAGGCTCTACTTTAACACTAGATACCGAGGCATCACTGAAAATTCCATTCGCCTTCTCATCCTTCTCCGGAATCTTTATTTCTTCAATAGTCTGTGTCGCATCATTAGTTTCAGAAACACGCTGATTGCCAATATACCAAACGTCAATATCTTTATAACGCTCCCTCAACGATTCATTGGCTGGTGTCCAATCTGAATCCTGCAACTCTACCCACGCACCATCTTTTTTAATCTTTGCAGGCTTACTCTCTTCCCAAAGATACTTATCATTCTGATCCTGATAATATTTTGTAACACCACTAAGATAATAAAGACTGTCTTGAGGATTCGTCTGTCCATTCCATTCGTGCCCTATCCAAAGTGCTTTATCCTTAAACAAACATGGATTATACTTATATGTTGCCTCCTGAATAATAGTACCATTTTCATCTCTCACTGCTTCTTTATCCAGTGTTTTGTAGAACAAAAGTTCCCCCTGAGTTCCCCCTATCGCACAAGCATAACTCTCTTCTAAGTTCCCAGTCTCAGAACCGTACGGTGCATACGCATCTACAGTTCTGGGAATCGTCAATGTCTCTCCTACTCGCTTCATCTGGTTTTGATTATGATAACCAATTATAACAGCATATGGACTATCTCCAAACATGTTGCTTACTGCAAAATCAAAAACCAAGTTTTCGCTTCTGTAGATATTTGTCTTGTCACCACTAAAGCAAAACGACGATTGCGTTACATCTGGGATAATCGTATTGCTCCAATCAATGCCTGACTCTGCATCATCCTGATATTTTATTGATACTTTCATATCTTTTCTTTCAGTGTTAGGCCTGTCAATTTCTGCCTGTCCTGAAACAGCAATTTCATCTGCCCGCAGATAATCCACCGGAATCGCCGCCACCACAAGCGCAGATACCAAAAACAGAGTCCCCAAAGTCTTGCGGATTGACCTTTTTAACCGCCTTCCTTTTTTCTTAATTTCTTTTACCTTGTTCGCCATTTTTACTACTCCTTTGCGATTTTTTGCCACTCCTATAAGCTTTTACTGCTCCAAGTCCACACTTGAAGCCCCGAACATCTGGCACATCTGACAATATGTATCTGTGACTTGCCCTGAACATCACAAAACTTATCCCCCATATGCCCTTCTTATATGATGCCTGTTTTTGACTACACTGGCAGTATCATTTTCCGTCGCACATTACAGGATAATCTATATTATTATCGTCAATTTCAACCCGTTAGTTTAGTCTTTTTCCATCAATATTATTTTCCATGTTTATTGGGCAGAGTCAGAACTCATTATCTATTTTACTCCATCTGAAAATAATTTCAAGCCCTTTTCCCCGATACGATACATAAAATTTCTATCGAATTTCCATCCTTTTCATCCGCTTTTCAGATTTTATACTTCCTGTACAGTTCATGGCGTTTTCTGCGGCTTACGGATACAGCTTCTATCTCACTGTACTTTTTCTCCTTTAACAGTACTTGTATCAGGCTCGCAAGGCGGGTTTCTCCTTTCTTTTCGCCTTTCTTCTCGCCCTTCTTTTCGCCTTTCTTTTTTCCCCTTGCTTCTCCTATGACAATTCCTCTTGCTTCTCCCCTGGCCTCTCCTCTTGCTTCCAACATATCAATATATTCGCACATAACAATCTCCTTTCCTTTTTTCTGCCGTTTCAGCAGCTTATCCACCTGCGCCGTAAAACGGGTGTCTCCGGTAAGCGCCTCCATCATTTCACACAGCGCTTCCACATGGATAATCTTCTGCTTCCTGCGGTTTTCAAAGCTGCCTTCATTCAGGTAATCCGCCACAAAGCCCATGTCACTTGTAAAACGCTCTCTGACTTCCGCTGGCAGGTTATTCATGTGGTACACTTCCAGCTTCACATCGTCCACATGCTCCAGGTCCTCCTCCGGCACGCCTTCCCGCCGCAGCAGTTCGTGGAGGCTCAGGGGAATTTTTGTTCCTTTCCGGGTCCAGTCTATTACCATGCCGATTACAGGGTACACCGGTCTGGCGGATTCCAGCTGGGCCCGGTATGCCCCTCCCTGGTAGGATGCCTTTCTTAACACCTGCCTTCCCTCCAGGGCGGTCTCATTGCCTATGAGAAACTGCAGCTTTATTTCTCCCTCTTTCATAAGGTATGCGCTCACATCTTCAAATTGATTGTGTATCTTATCCTTCCCCCGGTAGAAGCTTTCCGTGGGCGCCGGGCAGATGTCCTTTGCCTTCAGACGTTTTCGGCCTCCATACACAAAAACGTTTTCACAGTCCGCAAATACATCACTGTGTGCCATCAGCATCTTTTCCAGAATGTCTTTTTCTGCCATTTTCTCCTCCCTTCTTCACTTTTCCGGGAGGTTCCGGTGTAATCGGAATCTCCCGCTGTCATTTTTTGAATTTTTGAGCAGGAATTTTCCGATTTACAGAAATGATACGTCTTTGATTTTAAGAATCTGTGTACATTTAGAAAATCTGCCTGGATTTATCCTATCATAAGGCTGAAGTTTTTTCAACCTGTTTCGCATTTTTATTACATTTATCAGCAGGACGCAGGACACTTATTCTCAAGACACCTATCCTAAAAAACTGCCAGAATTTGCAGAACTGCTTATGGCAGGATTACAGCCTGGAGATACAATGCCGCTATTGTAATCTGATATTACACTCTTGAACCGCATTTAATTGCCGCTTTCAGCTCTGGATTGCCGATGCGTTCACTCGTTAACTGTGCAGACGGCAATTAATTACGTTTGTGGGTATAACCCACACAGATGCCGATCCTGCCTGGTGGTGCCACAAATTTACTGTTTTATTCAGATTTTATACTGTTTGTACAGTTCATGGCGCTTCCTGCGGCTTACGGACACAGCTTCTATCTCACTGTACTTTTTCTCCTTTAACAGAATCTGTATCAGGCGCGCAAGGCGGGTTTCACCTTTCTTCTCGCCCTTCTTCTCTCCCTTCTTCTCGCCCTTCTTTTCTCCTTTCTTTTTTCCCCTTGCTTCTCCTATGGCAATGCCTCTTGCCTCACCTATGGTAATTCCCCTTGCTTCACCTCTTGCCTCCAGCATATCAATATATTCGCACATGACAATCTCCTTTCCTTCTTTCTGCCGTTTCAGCAGCTCATTCACCTGAGCCGTAAAACGGGTGTCTCCGGTAAGCGCCTCCATCATCTCACACAGTGCTTCCACGTGGATAATCTTCTGGTTTCTGCGTTTTTCAAAGCTGCCTTCATTCAGGTAATCCGCCACAAAGCCCATGTCACTTGTAAAACGCTCTCTGACTTCCGCTGGCAGGTTATTCATGTGGTACACTTCCAGCTTCACATCGTCCACATGCTCCAGGTCCTCCTCCGGCACGCCTTCCCGCCGCAGCAGTTCGTGGAGGCTCAGGGGAATTTTTGTTCCTTTCCGGGTCCAGTCTATTACCATGCCGATTACAGGGTACACCGGTCTGGCGGATTCCAGCTGGGCCCGGTATGCCCCTCCCTGGTAGGATGCCTTTCTTAACACCTGCCTTCCCTCCAGGGCGGTCTCATTGCCTATGAGAAACTGCAGCTTTATTTCTCCCTCTTTCATAAGGTATGCGCTCACATCTTCAAATTGATTGTGTATCTTATCCTTCCCCCGGTAGAAGCTTTCCGTGGGCGCCGGGCAGATGTCCTTTGCCTTCAGACGTTTTCGGCCTCCATACACAAAAACGTTTTCACAGTCCGCAAATACATCACTGTGTGCCATCAGCATCTTTTCCAGAATGTCTTTTTCTGCCATTTTCTCCTCCCTTCTTCACTTTTCCGGGAGGTTCCGGTGTAATCGGAATCTCCCGCTGTCGTTTTTTGAATTTTTGAGCAGGAATTTTCCGATTTACAGGAATGATACGTCTTTGATTTTAAGAATCTGTGTATATTTAGAAAATCTGCCTGTACATAGCTTATCACAATTTTTAGATCTTTTCAAGTTTTTTTGCAGATAAATCCGTATCGGATTTACGTTCACTTTCAGTTCACGGACTTCCTGTTTACAGTAACAGGATGCACACATACAATAGAATTGAAGTGCAGAATTCTATTGTCATGAATTGAGCAGAGTGCGCTCATTTTGGAGCCTGCTGTCAAAGCAACCTGATGGTTGCCCTGGATTGTTCGTGCAAAAGATGCACGAAAACTTTCATTCTTCTATCTTTTTCGCCACAACAACAAACCGCCCGTCTGTCTCCCGATAATCACAGGTAGAAAGCGTCAGCAACTGGTCGCCATACTCCGCAGTCACTCCCGTATCATACAGGGACATGTCCGCCATCTCTTTCATATAGGAATCAAATTCCTGCTCACTGTTTGCATCAATGAACTGATAATATTTGAATACGATCTCCGACTCCTTATATACTCTGGAACGGAATACATACATCACCTGATAAGTGCCTTTCTCATATATGGTGTCAAAGCTTATATAGGGATGCTCCTTGTAATAGGACTCTTTCTGGTACAGATCCAGCTGTCCGAACATTCTGCCGTTCTTCATATGGTGGCCGTACAGGATATAATTTGTGCTGGGTTTCAGCACATCACAGTCCTTATCCATGAAAATGGTGCCGTTTTTATCATATTCCTGATTCAGATTATGATCCAGGTAATACTCGTTATCCGTTGTCTGCATAACAGGATAATCGATGTATGTCCCCTCAATTTTCACCCATCCGATGAGCTTCCGGTTGGCTATCAGCAGATTTTTATACTCATCCAGGACTTCTTTCTCCTCGGCCTCATCATCCAGCGTATACAGCGGCGCGGTCGGATTCGCAGCCGTGGAATTTGATATCACAGGTTTCTCCTTCATCTCGCTCAACTGTTGGTATGTTTTGTTCGTCCTGTAATTATAATAAGAATAAACACCGAAATAACCCAGGCAGCACACCCCCAGCGCGCTGCACAATATTATGGTAAGCTTCCGGCGCTTCTCCCGCTTTCTCAGTTCCTCCTGGACAATTGCCTCCAACGCCGCGTCCGCCTTATCTCCTGCGGAGCCTGCTGTGGTGGATAACACATTCTCTCCTCTGCGTCCGTTCCTCCTGCTGTCGACACCTTCCTTTTCGCTTTTGCCCGGGTGCACTGCCCTTTTGGGCTTCTGCCGTCTGGTTCCTCCCGCTGACTCCGCTTTCTTCAGCAGTTCATCCACTTCTTCCAGAAAATCCTGTCCCAAAAGTGTATGAAAGTGGTATTTTTTCCCTCTGAGTGCTTTCTGTAATGCTTCCAGTTCCGCTTTATCCTGCAGATTTGTCTGGCTGCGGAGCCGGTCTATCGTTTCTTTATCTCTTTTCGCCAGGGCATAATCACTCTCCGTGCGGAAGCTCCTGCCCTCTACTATAAAAACTTTTCCTGCCATTCTTTTTTCCTGCCATGTTTTAGGGAGTGTTAATGATTTCTAATCCCTATTTTACCCCATCCCGAAATTATTGCAAGCGTTTTTGCCGAATATGCCCTCTGCCCTGCCACGGTAACAGAAAGCAGTATGCAGATAACTACACGCAATGCCCGATGTAATAGAATCCATGGCATTCATCCAGCGATACCCGCACAATCTTCCCGATCAAAGACGCATCTCCCGGCACATGTACGATGGTATTATTGGAAAGCCTGCCGGTCACCATCGGCATGTTCTCCCGGCCGGAATGTGATGCTTCTCCCGTTGCCCGTCCTTCTTCGGCAGAATGTCCTTCCCCTGCTGCCCGTTCTTCTTCGGTGGAATTTCCTTTCCCTGCTGTCCGTTCTTCTTCGGCGGAATGTCCTTCCACCGCCGCCCGTCCTTTTTTGGCGGAATGGCCTTCCCCTGCTGCCCGTCCTTTTTCGGCAGAATCCCCCTTCTCCACGGCCTGCCCCTTCTCCGTCACTTCCTCGATCAAAGCCTCCATGACGCTTCCCTGATACCGGGACACCTGGCTGCGCGCCGTATCCTGCACCACCTTCAGGAGCCTGTCAAAGCCCTGTTTCACCTGCTCCTTCGGAACCTGATCCTCCATGGCGGCGGCAGGTGTCCCGGTGCGCTTCGAATAGATAAAGGTAAATGCATTGTCAAACTTCACCCTGCGTACCACATCAATCGTCTCCTCCAGATCCTCCGGTGTCTCGCCCGGAAATCCCACAATGATATCCGTGGTAATGGCAATATCCGGTATTCTGTCACGGATGCGACGGGCCAGTTCCAGGTACTGTTCTTTCGTGTAGCGTCGGTTCATCCGCTCCAGAATGCGGGTAGAGCCGGACTGCAGGGGCAGGTGCAGGTGGCGGCAGATTTTTTCCGAATGTGCCATCACCTCTATCAGTTCATCCGACAGATCCTTGGGATGGGATGTCATAAAGCGGATCCGTTTCAGGCCCTCTATCTTCTCCACCTCCTGTAGAAGTTGTGCAAAGGATATGGGTTTGTCCAGATTTTTCCCATAAGAATTCACATTCTGCCCAAGCAGCATGACCTCCACCACGCCGTCCGCCACAAGCCGTCGGATTTCCTCCAGGATATCCTCGGGCTTCCTGCTCCGCTCCCGCCCCCGGACATAGGGGACGATGCAGTAGCTGCAGAAATTATTGCAGCCGAACATGATATTGATGCCGGACTTGAAGGGGTATTTACGTTCTACCGGCAAATCCTCCACGATTTTGTCCGTGTCCTCCCAGACATCGATAAGCATGCCGGGCATTCCCTTCGCCTGGAAAGAAGCGTACAGCAGTTCCGCGAATTTATAGATATTGTGGGTGCCGAATATCAAATCAACAAAGGAATAGCTCTTTTTCAGCTTCTCAATTACAGTCGGTTCCTGCATCATGCAGCCGCAGAGGGCAATCTTCATATCGGGATTGCGCCGCTTGTACCCGTTCAGCTCCCCCAGCCTGCCGTAGACACGCTGGTTGGCATTGTCCCGGACAGTGCAGGTGTTGAAAATAACGAAATCAGCGTTCTCGTCATCCGTGAGCAGGTAGCCCGCCTGTTCCAAAATGCCTGCCAGCTTTTCCGAGTCCCTGGCATTCATCTGGCAGCCGAAGGTGGTGACACAGGCGGTGGGAAAACGCCCGTTTTTTTGTTCAAATTCCTGAACCCATTTGCGGCATTTTTCCATGAAGTAATACTGGCGGGCCGGTTCCTCTTCGGGCGGCTGTGCATTAATGTCTATTTTATCTAAATCAATTTCATTATACATTTCTCCTGACTTTTTTTCCTTTCCAGCATATAATATATAAAAAGAAATGGGTTTTTTACCGTACAGCTTTATGGCTCAAGCGGGGTGCCCGTTTCTTTTTTTATGTTTATAATATGTCTTATCGGAAGCAATCTCTATGCTTCCGATAAAAGGCGCGTCCCTTAGCGCCGCATTCGATTATAGGAAGCTGCACTTGCTTCCTATAATATCATATAAATACAATTTTCTATCTATCGCATGTCTTATAACAAACTCCACATGAAACACATTATAACACAAAACCTCCGAAGGTACCGCTGATACTTTCGGAGGTTACATTCTTTCCCCGCACCGGGATAACAGGGGCTCTTCCCCGCCCGGTCCGCGGCTTCCCGTCCTCTCAGGAATTCTGAGGTAATCCTCTGCCATACCTTTCTGCCAGTCTTACCAGAAGCTCCGTGACCTTTTCCATGGACTGCACGCAGACATATTCAAACCGGCTGTGGAAGTTACCGCCGCCGGTGCAGAGATTCGGGCAGGGCAGTCCCATGTAGGAAAGCCTTGCGCCGTCCGTGCCGCCCCGGACAGAGCAGATTTCCGGTTCCGTTCCCATCTGCCGGATGATTTCGGCCACATTCTCGATGAGATGCCTGTGGGGTTCCAGAACTTCCTTCATATTGTAATAGCTGTCCTGAATTTCGGTTTCCGCGATTCCCTCGCCGTACTTCCGGTTCAGGAATTCCGCACACTGCTCAAACAGCTGCTTTTTGCTCTCAAAGAGAGCCCTGTCATGGTCCCTGATAATATACTCGGATACCGTTTTCTCCACATCGCCCTCGATATGTTCCAGATGGAAGAACCCCTCCTCTCCCTCCGTATACATGGGATTCTGGAAAACCGGGAGCAGGGACTGGAATTCAAAGGCAATCAGCATGGCATTGACCATGGCTCCCTTTGCCGAACCCGGGTGGGCGCTGACGCCGTGCACGGTAAGCTTCGCCCCTGCCGCATTAAAGGTCCCGTCCTCTATGTGGCCGAACCGATCTCCGTCCACAGTGTACGCAAAATCCGCACCAAACAGCTTTATATCAAAATGCTTTGTTCCCTCGCCAATCTCCTCATCCGGCGTAAAACCCACCCGGAGCTTTCCGTGCTTCACCTCCGGGTGCTGCAGCAGATATTCACAGGCAGCCATAATCTCCGCCACCCCCGCCTTGTCGTCGCCCCCCAACAGTGTGGTGCCGTCGGTTACAATCAAATCCTGCCCCCTGTAGCCGGCCAGCTCAGGATAATCGGCTGCCCGTAGGATAATGTTCTCTTTTTCATTTAATATAATGTCATTTCCGTCATAATTTTCCACAGTTCTGGGCCTGACATCCCTGCCAGACACCACTGGAGCCGTGTCCATATGGGCAATCAGTCCAAGCACAGGCGCGTTTTCACAGCCCTCGGAAGCAGGGACGGACGCATACACATAACAGTGCTCCCTGTCATAGGTAATCTCCTCCGCGCCCATGGCCTCCAGCTGCCCTGCCAGAAGCTTTGCCAGATTATGCTGCTTCTGTGTGCTGGGGGAAGTCCCTGTGTTATCCTCTGACCTGGTATCAATTTTTATGTATTGTAAAAAATTATCGATGGTTTTTGACATATGATTTCCTCGCTTTTCTTCCTGTATGTGATATTCTGCCAGGCGCACCGCCGCATACCGTCCACTTTTTCATTATAACAATCTATATCCGGCATGTAAAGCCTTTTTTGCGGGCGCCGGATAGCTCCGGATTTCCCGGCAGGCCTTTCCGGACAGAGCCAGCACGCAGATGAGATTGGGCACCGCCATCAGCGCATTGCAGATATCCGAAAAGTTCCAGACCGTTTCCAGGGAAGAGATACAGCCCAGAAAAGCGGTCAGTCCGTAGGCAAAACGGTACCAGAGATTATATCGGGACCTTCCGCCCATCAGGAATTCGAAAGCACGTTCTCCCTGATACGCCCAGCCGATAATCGTTGCGAAGGCAAACAGCACAATGCAGACGCTCACAAAGCTGCCGCCCCAGTCCCCCAGTGTCGTCCGGAAAGCCGCCAGTGTCAGAGCCGTACCGGTAAGGGAATTTCCGTTCGCGTCCACGCTGCCCAGTACGCCGGAAACCGCAAAGGCCAGCCCGGTAATGGTACAGACCACCGCCGTATCCAGAAATACTCCCGTCATGCTGATATAGCCCTGGCGGATATAATCTTCCGTATCCGCTGCCGCCGTGGTGATGCCGGAAGCCCCCAGTCCCGCTTCATTGGAAAAGATACCTCTGGACACGCCCCAGCGAAGGGACTGGAAAGCAGTCGCCGTAACGCTGCCGAAGATTCCCCCTGACACGGCCTCCGGGTAAAAAGCAGCCGTCAGGATTCCTGCCACTGCTCCCGGCAGATTCTTCCAGTGTGTCGCAATCACCGCAAGCGCCCCCAGCAGATAGAACACTCCCATAAACGGCACCAGGACCTGGGTTACCTTCCCGATGACACCGATTCCCCCCAGCACCACCAGAATCGTAACGATGGTTAACAGCAAGCCTGTATTTTCCTTCGGCACCCCAAAGGCTACCCATACGGCATCCGCGATGGAATTGGACTGGGTCATATTTCCCATGCCGAAGGAGGCCGTCACCGCGAACAGCGCGAACAGAAAACCCAGTACCTTTCCGGCCGTTTTGTTGGGAAAGCCGTGAAGGCAGGTGTACATGGGACCTCCGGCAATCTCTCCTCTGTCGTTTTTCCCCCTGTACTTCACCGCCAGCATACTCTCCACCAGCTTGGTAGCCATTCCGATGAAGCTGGTCGCCACCATCCAGAACAGGGCGCCCGGCCCGCCCAGCACCATAGCTGTGGCTACCCCCACAATATTTCCGATTCCAAGGGTTGTGGCCAGCTCTGTGGTCAGGGACGCCAGGGAAGAAACTTTTCCCCCCGAAGCCTTTCCTCTAAAAACCTTTCCTCCTGAAGATTTTCCTCCTTCGAAAGCCAGCCTCTCCCCTGAGGAAGCTTTCCCTGCCGTTTCCTTTCCGGAAATCCTTCCGGCATGAGCGCTGTTTTGTCTGCTGTCCCTTACGGAGATCCGGTCCGCACCATTCGCTGTCATTTTCCTGTCGGAAAACCGTTTCCCGGCATCCTCCCTGCCGCCGCCGTCTCCCTGCTCCGTTTCCAGCCCAAAGGCGCACCGCAGCGCAAATTTCAAATTTTTCAGCGGCAGCATATCCAGCCGCAGCATCAGATAGCACCCGCTTCCCAACAGGAGCGCCAGCATCCACGGTCCCCAGACCAGGTCATCCAGATACTCTATGAACTGGTCCAGAATGGTTCCCCCCAGGACCATCTCCCTCATCATCCTGTGTATAAGAATGATTCTCCCTGAATTCACAAAAACCCCTTGTATTATTTTCCTGTTTTTCTAAATATATAGGTACAAGGGCATATTTATGCAAATTCCGGAATCATTTCGTAAATCTGGCTGATTCCTACCACCACATCAGGGAACAAATAGAACCTGCTCTTTTCCTGTTCCGCAATATACACTACCACATCCAGCTCAGCATTCCCATAAGGAATCAGAAAACGTATCCGATTCTCTGTCTCATTCTGATAGCTGAAAGCGTTCAGTACCTGCCGTCTTCTCTCCGATTCATCATAGACGCTGATTTCCGTATCATAACCGGAATCCGTTTCCCCTGTATTCACATCAATTCCCATCTTGTCCGCCAGAAGAAGGGTATCATCCGCCATATCAGCTGACACTGCATCGTAATACAATGCAAAATAGGTCCACGCTTCAAGTGTTCCGTCTCCAAACCGCAGCATTTCCATAAATTCCTTATAATTATAATCGCTTCCGGGCAGAGAGCTTTCTTCCGTCTTTATGCCGTAAATGGTGCCGTCCTCCGCATCCGTCAGCAGTTTTAAAATTCCGCCGCCATCATCCTTCATTTCAATATACCACAGGATGAAGTTTACCCCTTCTTCAAAATGATCGCTGTAGATTACATACTGCTTCCACGAGACTACTGAATAATAGTCTTCCAGTGAATAGAAAGGAAAAAGATAGTAAGTAAACCCCTTAAGAAAGGACTGGCGCAATCCTCTCTCAGAATATAAGAAATCTGTCAGCTCATCGCTCACAGTCAAATCCTGCGAGGTCACATAATACTTTTTATTTTCCTCCAGCCCCCGCGCAAAATTCCGCATTCTGACAGCAAGCGACTTCTCGTATGCCGTGCTGAGAGATTCCACATCCATGCTCTCCCGCTGCCCCAGAGTGGTATCGCTGCATAATATATTATCTTCCACCCGGAAGATAAGCTGCGGAAGGAAAAGGGCTGCCATCACCACCGTCCCGATTACAAGCACTTCCATCGCATAACCGGAGAATCTGCGCCTGTCCATCTGCCGCTTCTTTCTCTTTCCGGAGATTTTTTTCTTTCTGCCGATATTCGTTTTTGTCATACCGCCCCTCTTTCACGAAATGCCTCCGTCCTGTCAAACGCATCGTTTTCACCGGCTGCTGCGCCCCGGGCCGCATCGTTTTCACCGGCTCCCGCGCCCTGGGCCGTTTCGATTTTACCGGGCTTTTCCCCTCGTGGCGCCCTTCTGCCGCTGACAGCTGCCGTCTCTCTCCGTCTGTGCCCTGTCTCTTCTCTGGGGAAAAGCACCTTGATGACGGTTCCTTCTCCCAGCCGGCTCTCAATCTTCAGCTTTCCGTTGTGAAGCAGGATTATTTTCTGGCACAGCGCCATTCCGATGCCGGCGCCGCCCTCTTTTCTGGAACGGGATTTGTCCACCATATAGAAAGCTTCCGTGATACGGCTGATCTCCTCCGCCGGAATCCCTCTGCCGTTATCCACAATCTTGATCTCATAGAAAGCGCCCATACAGCTTCCCTTCATCAGAATAAAGCTCTTTTCCCCCTTGTCCAGCGCTTTCATGGCATTGTCCAGCAAATTGTAGAGCAGGGACAGCAGCAGCTCGTCGTCGCCGCTGATGACAGCCTTCTCCAGCTCCACCTTGCCCTTAATCCCCCGCTGTTTCCAGACAGGCCGCAGTGAGGAACGGATATTGTCTTCCAGCTTCCTGGTCGGAATCGGCCTGACCGTCAGAGGCGTCTTGTCCATGCTCACCAGCTCCAGCAGTTTATGGGAAAGGCTCTCCAGGCGCTTGCCCTGACTGTAAATATAAAAGTACGCTTCATGGCACTCCTCATCCGTCAGCTTCATGGAATTCAGCATATCCGCATAACCGATAATTGAAGTCAGAGGTGTCTTCAATTCATGTGCAAAAGCCGCGGTAAAGTCTTCCTGCTGCTTTGCCTCCAGCTCCTTTTTCTGCATCTGTTCCACCAGCCTGTCCGCCATTCTGTTGAAATTCCTCGCCAGCTGCCCGATCTCATCCCGACTCCCGTTGCGGGAGCGCAGTTCATATGCCCCATCTGCAATTTTTCCCGCCAGCTTGTCCAGATTGCGGATGGGCTTCGTAATATAATGCGCCAGAATAAAAATGCAAATACCGCCGGCTATCAGCAGACATACCAGAGCTATCCGATATCTGGAGATCAGCTCCTCACGGTCACTGTAAATTGCCGTCACTTCCCTGCACATGCCCAGGTAAATGCGGCTGGCGGAAATATCCTTCACCGCCACCGCAAACATATAGTAACCGCCGTTTATCTTCCGTATGCAGTAACCATAATTATTTGCCGCGCTCAAGGAGTCCGTCAGCTTTCCCACTTCCTCCAGAAAGCCCATATTTTCCAGATACTCCTGCCCATAGAACCAGGTGCCGTCGCCCTTGACCACGAACATATGGCTTCCGTCGCGTTCCACATTCCGCGCAATGCTGTTTAATGTCTTGCTGACAGCGTAATCCTCACCGTATTCCTCCGTGGACTGATACCCCATCTCGAAGAGGAACTGAAAACTCTGACTGCCCTGATTTCCCTGCTCAATCTCCTTGTCCAGCAGGCTGGAGAAATCGGACGAAAGCATCCAGATACCAAAGGATGCGAACATCAATGTCAGCAGTATCGTCATGGACAGGAACAGTTTATGTGCAAATCTCATCGTCGGAATCCTTTCCGCATCAGGCGTGTGCTCCCTGCCACAGGTTCTTCGGCAGCCCGCAGGTGCAGCTCCGGCCGGTTATCTTGTCATTTTATCCTCACCCTCCAGACGGTATCCCACCTTGTAGACCGCGGTAATTTCATTATCCCAGTTCAGCTTCTTCTTCAGCCTCTGGATATGCAGATCCACCGTTCTGCTCTGCCCCATGTACTCGCCTCCCCAGACTGTCTCGTAAATCGTCTCCCGATACAGCGCGATATTGCGGTTTCGGGCAAGCAGAAGCAGCAGGTCGAACTCCTTCATGGTCAGAGGCACCTGCTCTCCGTTCTGCATTACGGAACGGGATGCCGTATCGATGACCACATCAAAAATATTGAGCACGGTCTCCGTCTTATGGTATCTGCGCAGCACGGCCTCCACCCGGGCCAGAAGCTCCACAATCTCGAAGGGCTTGGTCAGATAGTCGTCCGCCCCCATCTTCAGACCCTTCACCTTATTCTCCGTGCTTCCCAGCGCGGTCAGGAAGATGACAGGCAGTTCCAGCGTACTGGCGTATTCCATCAGCTCATAGCCGTTTATCCCGGGGAGCATGACGTCCAAAAGAAGCAGGTCAAACTTCTCGTTATCCATGTAATCCGCGGCTTTCTCCCCGTCAGGCGCCCAGGTGCACTGGTACCCGGCACGGCGCAGGTTCATTTTGATCAGGTTTGCAATGGGTTCTTCGTCCTCGGCAATCAGTATTTTCAGCATTTATCTTCACCCCGGAATTATATCAATAATATTTCGTGCGTAGCCTTCACCGTAAATTATGTGGAAGGTTTGTATCGTTTTTGTATCCTGTATCGCCCGTGGTCTGGTCTGTATGCCACAGCCCTTCCCCCAATCAGGAAATTATTATACGCAGCTGTTATTGATGTACTTGTAGATATTGTAGCATACTCCAGGTCTGTTTGTCCACTCATAGCAGCCCGGATTATGCATACATCCTACTTCACTCTTGGAAGGTCCCACTCAAAATGCGCCGCCAGCAGGCGTATCACCACCACCAGAGAGGCCGCCAGCCACAGAGCTCCGGCATCATTGGCAAATCGTTCCGCGGTATAATAATACACCATGGCTCCTGCCAAAGCCGCCAGGGCATAGATGCGCTTCCGGAAAATCTTCGGCACTTCCCCTGCCATGGTATCCCGCAGGATACCCCCGCCCACGCCGGTGAGCACCCCCACGAAGACAGAGAGAAATCCGTTTTCCCCGTATCCGCATTCTATGGCGGTTCTCACGCCTATGACGGCAAACAGGCCCAGACCCAAAGAATCCACGAAATTGAGAAACATTTCAAACCAGTGACGGTTCTTCTCCGACCAGGAATAACGCGCCAGGACAAATGCCAGAAGTGCCGTTACCGTGGCCCAGGCCACATAGACCGGATCCTGAAAGGCCGCCGGAGGCGTAATTCCCAACAGCAGATCACGGATAATACCGCCGCCCACTGCAGTCACCACCCCCAGTACCACAACCCCCAGAATGTCCATTTTCTTCCGAATCGCCGTCATGGCTCCCGAGACGGAAAATGCCACCGTCCCCAGAATCTCCGTGAGGGATTCCATATATTCCATCCAGTTCATAAAACACCTCATCCTTCCTTAGGAACTGTCGGAAGACAATTCCTTACGCCCGCAGCCGGAAAGTCTTCGGAGCCAGTCTGTACACCAGGATACAGGCCAGAATGCTGTAAAGTACACAGAACACTATGCTCACCCCACCGAAAACCAAAGTCGGCATACGTATCTGCATCAGATAATAGCAGCCCAGGTATGTCAGGATGGAAACCAGCCTGTAAGTGCCGCCCTTCAGCTCCGTCCCCGCCGTGTAGGGCTGCAGTAGATAATAAATCGTCAGGTAATGAATGGAAAAAAAGATACTCATACAGAGCACCGAAACCACCAGAACCACATAGTTCAGCACCTGGGGCGTCCCTCCCGATACAAAGAGCAGCAGGGCCAGGCCCCACCCGATCACCAGGGCCGGAACCGCATTGATCTTTATAATCTCCCGCAGACGTATCCGGAACAGCTTCAGCACGAAACCGGGCTGTTTGTAAAAGGAATAAGTCAGCAGGCTGTGGTCACAGTTCATGAACAGCGCCTGGGTGAAGCCGGTTCCCCGATTAATTGTATACAAAATAAAGGTAAGCCAGGGAAGCCAGGACAGGATCAGCTCATTGACCACGGGCTTAAGCTCCGGCTTCAGATACAGGAGCAGCACCGCCCCAAAAAACAGGAAGGCGCATATACCGGAAATCTTCTCCGCCGGGCTCCAGAGAATCCTCCGATGCCTTTTGATAAACAGTTCGTTCAGGTATTCGAAGCCTTTCTTATCGCTGGTAATGGAAGTGTCAGCGGAAATCTTCTTTTCGTTTGCTGTTTTAGCGGTATATTTCAGATTCTCTGTCTGATTCACGCTCTGGGCCAGAAGCTGCCGGTTTACTTCCCGGTATTCCCCAAAGGAATAAATCCGGCGGATGCTGAAAAACCCCGCGGGAATGGCGGCAAGCAGAGCCCCGGCGGAAACGGCGCCGGGAAGGACGCCCCCGGCGGCGGGCAGTCCGTAGGCGCAGCCAAGCAGCAATGCCGTGCACAGCCATTCCACCCTGCCCAGTTTGTTTTCATTATAAACCTTTCCGCTGCGCTCATAATCCCACAGGGAATAAGCCGCTGCCGTCAGCTTGCAGCCACTGACGGAAAAAGGAAGCAGAAAGCACAGCCACAGCGGAAGTCCCGCCAGAAGCCCGAAGCACAGGGTAAAGGGAAGAAATCCCACTGCTGCCCCGAGCAGGGAACAGGTATAATTCACAAGGGTGTATTCCCTGGCGTCCATGCGCATCAGGATCATGGCGTAATATTTGTCCCTGGAGGGATTGAACAGCGCCGTATTGGCATAGCTGCCGATGACGGTAAGGCACAGCAGAATATGCAGGAACACCCGCCCGGTCTCCAGGTTTTCATACAGCATCCCCGCTCCCCATACCATCAGCAGAATATACAGAAATTTTCCCAGAAATACCTTACACAGCGCCCACAGAACCGAGAGCACTTCCGCAAAAATCTTCAGGCCCCACACGCCGTAGAGCGCGTCCGGCAGCAGCCTTTTCAGCAAAGGGATCTGCTTCAGGGAATGGAGGATACCGTTCACCCGGTAGGTATTTTTCAGAGCAAAGGAAATTTTTAATGTCTTAATCATGTTCTTCCTCCCGAAGCGCTTCTATAATCTTCTCCCGGAATTCTCCCGCGTTCAGATGCTGCTTTTCCACCGCCTCCAGCTCCCCATGGTTTAACAGCACAATCTCGTCGCACAGGTCCAGGGCCAGGTCCATGATATGGGTGGAAAACAGAATGATGCGGTTCTCCTTCAGGGAGCGCAGCATCTGTTTCATCTCCTCCGCCACCACCACGTCCAGTGAGGTCAGCGGTTCATCCAGAAGCAGCAGATTGGGCTGCGCGATGATATTCACCAGCATCTGCATCTTGTTTTTCATGCCATGGGAATAATCCTTCAGAAGCCTGTCCCGGTCCTCCGGGGCGATGCTCATGTAGTCAAAGTATTCCTCCGGGGATTTGGGATTGGGAATGCTTTTCCCGTTAATGTCCAGGAAAAATTTCAGGAATTCCCTTCCGGTGAGGAATTCCGGCACCGTGGGCGTGGAGAGCACATAGCCGATATCCTCCGGCTTAATCTCCCGCCTGCCCGTCTCCGTCTCCATGAAAAAAGCCCCGCCGTCCGCCCGGATATCCCGGTTGATGCAGTTGAACAGGGTGGTCTTGCCCGCTCCGTTCCTGCCCAGGAGACCGTAGATTCTGCCCGCTCTGAAGGTAAAGGTGATGTCCCTCAGGACTTCTTTTTTCTCGAAATGTTTTGATAAGTGTTCGATGACAAAGTTCATATATTTTTCCTCCTCTTCCTTAGGAATTGTGCAGAAATAACTTTTAACCACATGAGCAAAAAGCTGAATCCTGCGCCGATAACCAGCTGAAAACTCAAAAGTTATTTCGTAACACTTCCTAAGGAACTGTCGTTTATGACAATTCCTTAGGAAGTGTCGTTTATGACAATTCCTTACATCCGGCTGCCATAATATCCTGTCAGAACCGCCTCCAGAACCAGCTTCCCGCAGAAGATACCCACCGCCGACAAAGTAATCCAC
>CANDMH010000015.1 GCA_947385785.1 uncultured Lachnospiraceae bacterium | reverse complement strand
ATTGTAGAAGCGTTCACTCGTTATACATTTAGATTGGCAATTGTTTTCGTTTATGAGTATAAATTTCGGAAGTCTTGAGTATAAGGAGAAGAACGATGAGTAAGATGTATCTTGCAAAGGAAACACGATATGACAAAATGCAGTACAACCGATGCGGGGCCAGCGGCCTGAAGCTGCCGGCGGTATCCCTGGGGCTGTGGCATAATTTCGGATCCAACGGCAATTTCGACACAATGACGGATATGTGTGAGACTGCCTTTGACAATGGAATCACACATTTCGACCTGGCGAACAATTACGGCCCGGTGCCCGGGGCGGCGGAGGAGAATTTCGGCCGCATTCTGAAGAAGAGCCTGGGGGTATATCGGGACGAACTGCTGATTTCCACCAAGGCGGGATATGATATGTGGCCTGGTCCTTACGGCGACTGGGGAAGCAGGAAGTACCTGGTGGCAAGCCTGGACCAGAGCCTGCGCAGGATGGGACTGGAATATGTGGATATTTATTATCATCACAGGCCGGACCCGGGGACGCCCCTGGAAGAGACCGCCAGGGCGCTGGATGACATCGTCAGAAGCGGCAAGGCGCTCTATGTGGGAATATCCAATTATAATAAAGAGCAGACGATTGCCATTGCGGCGCTGTTCCGTAAGATGGGAACGCCGTTTATCATCAACCAGAGACGGTATTCCATGTTTGACCGTGGGATGGAAGCGGATGGCCTGAAGGATTACGCGGCGAAAAACGGTATCGGCATTATCACGTTCTGCCCGTTGGCGCAGGGACTTCTGACGGACAGATACCTGAACGGGATTCCGGCGGACAGCCGCATCCGCACGGACGGAAGGTTCCTGAAGGAGAATGCCGTTTCGGAGGAAACCCTGAAGAAAGTGCGGGCTTTGGGCGAGATTGCCAGGGAGAGGGGACAGAGCCTGGCGCAGATGGCGCTGGCATGGATTCTCCGGGACGGGGATATCACAAGCGTTCTGATCGGGGCGTCCAGATCTTCCCAGATACTGGATAATGTGGGGATGCTTTCCAATATGGAGTTCAGCAAAGAAGAGCGGGAGCGGATTGACCGGATCCTGGTCTGAGTCAGCAAAGGGTTGCCTGGAATGGCGGCACATCACAAAGAGGACACCGGAATGTAAAGGAGAAGGTATGAGCATCTGGAAGGACAGACTGGCCGATATAGATGACGATTATCTGATCGGACTGAGCAACAAAGGAATCGTCAAGCGTGCTTATAAGGATAAAGGCGAGACAGCGGCAGCGGTCCAGGACGTAGGGGAAGACGTATCCGTGAAAGTGGGGGAGGAAACCGTCACGGTGCGTTATCCCCTGGCGGAAAGCAAATGCACCTGCCCTTCCAGAAGCATGTGCCGCCATGTGGTGCAGGCGATACTGGTTTTAAAAGAGAAGTGCATGGCAGAGGAGGCAGACGGAAGCGAGAGTGCGGAAGAGATGCCTCCGGCAGGCCAACAGGAGCGGCAGTCAGATTTGAATGTCCGGCCAGACCAGCATGCACAGCCCGGTCAGAACGAGCAGTCAGGTCAGACGGTCTGGAAAGAAATAATCGCCTGCCCATTTGAAAAACTGAAAAAGACGCTGGGAGTTCGGCAGTTCCAGAGTTTCGTAAATCAGGTGGCAGCCGGGGCTCGCCCCGGGATCAGCTCTTCCTCTGTGGTTACGGTGCAGCTGCCCCGGCAGGATTATACGGTAAAGCTTTTGGCTCCGCTTAAGTATTCCACCTGCAGCTGCCATAAGAAGGAGCTGTGTGTGCATAAGGCATCCGCCATCCTCTGGTGTCAGCTGGAGGCAGGCAGCCTGACGAAGGAAGCGCTGCTCGGGGAGATGGAGGAAACCCAGGAATATGATATGGCCCGTGTGAAGGAAGCGGCCGGGCAGATGAAGGCATTTCTGGAGGAACTGTTTGCCACAGGGCTTTCCCGGACTTCGCCGGATGTGCTGGATTACCTGGAGCGGCTCGCTGTCATCAGCCATAATGAAGGGCTGGCCAGGTTTGAGGGCTATTTCCGTGCTTTGTCCGATTCTTATGACAGATATTTTGCAGGGAAAGCCGCTTTTAAGACGGAAGATCTTATGGGGCAGACAGCCAGGCTTTACAGGCGTGCGGAATTGCTGCAGCAGGCGGAGAATGCGGTCGGGGTGGCCGGACTTGCCGGAGAGTTCCGGGCGGATTATATTCCGGTGGGGAATCTGGATCTAATCGGAATTGCCATGGAGCATTTTGAGAGCCAGACTGGATACGAGGGAGAGACGGTGTATTTTCTGGAGGAAAATGCGAAAAAATGGTACACCTACACCAATGCCAGGCCTGTATTTTATGATTCGCGGAAAAGAAGAGGGTATGCGGAAAAGGGGCAGGCTCCATGGGGGCTCAATCTTTCCTTTGAAAATCTGCTGAAGGTGAGAATTCATCTGACAGGGGCAAAGTGTGATGTAAGAAACCGGCTTTCTTCCAGCCAGGAGACAAAGGGGGAAGTCATCGGGGAACAGGGGCTGCTGTTTTCTGATATAAAGAGTTGGTATTACCGAAATTTTGATAAAATGTTTTCGGAGCAGATCGGAAAGCAGCGGAAGGCATGGCTTGCGGAGCAGGACGATGCAGGCGCCGCGGGGGGAAGCGGAAGTACGGAATCCGGCGGGAACGAGGCGCGGGCTGCCTCGGGAAAAGGGGTGGAGCTGGTATTTGTCCAGCCTGATTCCTGCGCGAAGGCGGAGTTCTCTCAGACCGGACAGCAGCTGACTCTGCCGCTCTATGATAAGGCGGGGCGGGAAATCCTGGTTGAGGTGGTTTATTCCAGACAGGAATCCGGCACCATACGGTATCTGGAGAGGATTTCCGGGAGGAAGCCGCCGTGTTTCATCGGGAAGATTTATCTGAGGGACGGAAGGATTCGGATGTATCCTGTGGATTTGCTGGAACTGGAGGAAGGTATCGGGACCGGCGAAACGGAGGCGGAAGGGAAAATTTCCGGGGGAAAACAGGTCGGTGCGGGACACACCGTAAATGAGCCTGGCAATATTGGAGAAGGAGCGGAAGGCAGGGACAGGGCATTGCCGGCAGAAGGAACGGAAGGCAGGGACGAGGTGTTTTACGGTGCCGACCGGGAGGAGAAGGATGCGGTATTTTCCGGGCGCAAATCGAGATATGAAGCCATAGAAGATCTGATGGCGGAGACTGCCTCCCTGATGGAGGATTTATATCAGAGCGGTTTTGACACAGTTCACGACAGTACGCTGAAAGACATACGAAAAGCCGCAGAAGTGACAGAGCAATACGGCATGACATATCTGTCGCAACTGTTGTCTGCCATGGCAGAGCAAATCAGCTTAAGCCGTCATCGGATGGAGAGAAAGACCGCATCCATGGCGGAGCTTTACACGAATGTAAGTGAATATCTGTACCTTTGCAGGCAGAAGACGGCGTATGACAGGGGAGAGAGCTATTACATATAAGCTTTCCGATATTTCATTTTTGGACAAAGCGCATGAAGGACGGGAAAGCAGTATGAGAAAATATTGCGGCAGAGGAAGAAAATGAATTGTTTTATAAAATTAGCATAAACTGATTGCAAAAAAGGCAGGTGAATGCTAAGATGGAAGTAGAAGCAGGCAAGGGATTGAAAGAAGCTGACAGGAAGCCTTCACCAAAATCAGAGAAAGGTGCAAAGAAGCTGGAAAGAATCTTTGACAGGATGATGAAATAAGATGGATTTGATTATAAGAAAGCTTGAGGAAAGGCATCTGCCAATGGTAGATGCCTTTTCCTGCACAGAGACACCGGAGATGCTGGAGAAAATTGCATCCCTCGCCGGTGAAATCATGCAATTGTCCCACGATGATATCCTGATGCACCTGCGATTCTTCGACTGGGCGCTGGCGGTTTTGCGTCTTCATGCAAGGCCAGGTATGGGAAGTTTTGCCACGGATGGGCAGTTGGGCTTCTATGACCCGGCTGCGGTGTTAAAATGTTACAGGGCCAATCCCGCGCTGATTACCCGGAGCTATCTCCACATGCTTCTCCACTGCATTTTCTCCCATCATTTCCGGTATGACAGGCTGGAGGGCAGATACTGGGATCTGGCGGCGGACATCGCCGTGGAGAATGTGATTCTGGAGCTGGACATGGCCGGCGCGTCGCTGGAGCAGGACGGACGGCTGGCGCAGAAGCTGGAGGAGCTGAAGAAGTCTGCGGGGAATGTGACCGCGGAACGGCTGTACCGCTATTTTGACGAAAGTCCCTTGTCGGAGGCAGAGGAAAAGGAACTGCAGGAGCTTTTTTCCAGGGACGATCATTTTCTCTGGAAGAAAGCGGAGAGACCTGAGATGACGCAGGAGCAGTGGGAGAAAATCAGCCGGCGGGTGAAGACGGACCTGAAGGCCTTCGCCAGGCGCAAATCCGGCACCGAAAGCCTGGAGAAGAACCTGGAGGAGGTCACAAGGGAGCGGTATGATTACGCCGAAATCCTGCGCCGGTTTGCGGTGGCGGGGGAGGAACTGAAGGTGAGTCAGGAGGAATTTGACACGATTTATTACACCTATGGGCTGAGCTGCTACGGGAATCTGCCGCTGATAGAGCCTCTGGAGTACAGGGAGAGCAGGAAGGTGAAGGAATTCGTTATCGCCATCGACACCTCTGCCTCCTGCCAGGGAGAAGCCGTGAAAACGTTTTTACGGAAAACTTACTCTATCCTGAAAAGCAGCGAGAGCTTCTTTCATAAAATAAATGTCCATATCATCCAGTGCGACCATCAGGTGCAGAGCGATACGAAGCTTACCTGCGAAGACGATCTGGTACGTTTCCTGCGAAACGGAAAGCTGGTGGGATTCGGAGCCACGGATTTCCGTCCGGTTTTCGAATATGTGGATGAGCTGTTAAAGCAACGGGAATTTGAAAACCTGAAAGGGCTGATCTATTTTACGGACGGATATGGCATCTATCCGGAGCGGATGCCCGGCTATCAGGTGATATTTGCTTTCCTGGAGGAAGATGAGAGCCGTGCCCCGGTGCCGCCCTGGAGCATGAAGGTGGTTTTGGACAGCTGCAGCTGGCCATATCCGGAGCAGATACGGCATGCAGATCTCCCGGAGCGATATGCCTGAAGGCGCGGACATTGCTGCCGGCATACCGATGCATTAGGAATTGAGGCAAAAAGTATGAACATTAAGCAGGCCAAAGAATATATCGAAAATACGGCAAAACTTTATCTGAAAAAAGATGAATTCGGAGAATACAGGATCCCCCTGGTGCGTCAGCGCCCGCTTTTTCTGCTGGGTGCGCCGGGCATCGGAAAGACAGCCATAGTGGAACAGGTGGCTCAGGAGCTGGGCATAGCGCTGGTTTCCTATTCCATGACCCACCATACCAGGCAGTCCGCCCTGGGGCTTCCTTTTATCACGCAGCGGCTGTACGGCGGCAGGGCATACAGCATCTCCGAATATACCATGAGCGAGATCATAGCAGCCGTCTATGACACCATGGAGGCTGGCAGCATCAAAGAGGGCATCCTGTTTCTGGATGAAATCAACTGCGTGTCAGAGACGCTTTCTCCGGCCATGCTGCAGTTTCTACAGTACAAGACCTTCGGGCGTCACCGGGTACCTCAGGGATGGGTCATTGTGACGGCCGGAAATCCGCCGGAATACAACCGTTCTGTCCGTGAATTTGACGTGGTGACCTATGACCGCCTGAAGGTGATGGAGGTGGAGCCGGATTACGGGGTGTGGAAGGAATATGCCGTGGAGCGGCAGGTTCACAATGCGGTTACCGGATATCTGGATCTGAAAACGGAGCATTTCTACCGTATGGAAATGGGGGCGAAGGGACGCAGCTACGTGACGGCCAGGGGCTGGGAGGATTTGTCGGAGATTCTGAAGCTATATGAAGAAGAGCGGCTGCCGGTGGACGAGACGCTGGTGGGGCAGTATCTGAGAAGCACGGAAGTGGTGAAGGAGTTTACGGCCTACTACGACCTGTACCGGAAATATAAAAGCGAATATCAGATCGGCGATATTTTAGACGGCAGGACTTCCGCCAGGACCATGGAAAAGGCCAGGGAGGCTGCCTTTGACGAGCGGCTTTCCCTGCTGGGAATGCTGCTTGACAGGGTGCAGGCTGACATGAGGGAGGCAATGGAGCAGGCGGCAGTCCTGACGGAGCTGAAAAATCCCATGAAGGGCATGGCTGTTCTGGCGGAAAAGGAGGAGGGCGGTCCGGAGGAGATTTCCGAGAGACTTAAAATCCTGGCGGAAGGACGCAGAAAGCAGCTGGAAAGCCTGCGCAATGCCAATTCCCTCTCCGACAGGGACAGGAGAAGGCACAGAGCGGTTATCCGTTTCCTGGAGGAAGGCTACAGGGCGCTCCGTACGGGGGAGGTCCCGGACGGAAAAGAGGCGTATCTTATACTGAAAGAACGTTTTAATGGTGAGGCGGATAAATTAAAACGGAATACAGTTGAAATTCAACAGGAGCTTCACGCGCTTTTTTCCTTCGTGGAGGAGGCCTTCGGACAGGGAAATGAGATGCTGATTCTGGTGACGGAGCTGACCAGGAACAATGCCAGCGCGCAGTTTATCGCGGCATTCGGCAGTCCGGACTATCGCCGCCACAGCGGGGAAATGATGCTGAGCCAGCGCAGGGACAGTATTCAGGCGCAGATTGCGGAGCTGGATTTGAATGACGTTCTTTAAGCGGAACTTCATACGCGCGAGCATAAGGGCATTTGCTGCGCTCTGTACTATGGAAGTGTCTGCATACTACAGGAACCGCTTCGCGAACCCTGTAATCGGAGGGAAATAACTGATGCAGGTTAACGGCAATTTTTCCTGTATTTCCGGGTTTTTGCCTGAAGAGATTGTAGCAGCAGTATCCCGACAATTCCTAACCCGGACAAGCCGGAATCAAAATTTTGCCGGAATGCGCAGGATTTCGTTATTAAGCGCCTGACGAAGTGTTACGAAATAAATTTGCAGGATTCTGTACGGGAAGGCACATATATACTGGTGTTTTGTTCCTGAAAGTGCAAATTGATTTCTTTACAATTCCTATGTGGCGGCAGAATTTCATGTGGGAAGGTTTTCAGCGAAGATATTGCAGATTGGATGGGGCAGGGATATGCGGCAGAAACGGTTTGAGAACGGAAAAGAAATTTATGATTATGAAATAAAAGCCGGAAAGGCACATGTCACCGGCGTTGAAGGACAGGCATCCAGGATAGAGGTGCCGGAGCGGATAGAAGGCTGTCCGGTGGCCGTCATAGAACGGAAAGCCTTTTTAAGCCGGAAAAACCTGCATGCCGTAACGCTTCCCGATACAACAGAGGAAATCGGCGACTGGGCTTTTGCCCATTGTGATAACCTGAGGGAGATATCCCTGCCGGGTAAGGACATCCGCTTTGGGCGGGCAGTATTCAAAAACTGCGGAAAACTGAAACGTATTATGCTAAGACCTTACTATGAAAGTCCTGCAATTTGCCCGCGGAAACCGCGCAGTCAAAATGAGCTCCCCTGCTCATTTTGCAAGACAGCTGTGCGCCAAACCGCATGCTCTTGCGGTTTGTGTGCATCCCAGTGTGTCAGGAGACACACAGTAAACCTCCAGACTTTCATGCATGGTGGTGCGGCGGGATGCATGGAGGTTTACTGTGAAAGTCCTGCAACTTGCCCGCGGAAACCGCGCAGTCAAAATGAGCTCCCCTGCTCATTTTGCAGGACCGGGAATAGCGGCGAGGGCGCCGTATCCGGATGCTTCGGAGGTGGGGAAACCGACGGCAATACAACAGTTCAAATACAGGATGCGGTTTCCGGCGGGAGAGCAGGAGAACTCACGGAACAGACAGACGTAAGTCCGGAGCTTCTGGCTGCGGCAGTGACCATGCTGGACGCGTACTACCTGCTGGATTTGCCTGCTGCGGGGAGCCGGGAATGGCTGGGAAAGTGGGACAGCAGGCTGCGCTCACTCCTGAGGACTGCCGATCAGGAGGGCTATATCAGCCAGTCTGTCTATGGGGAAGAGGATTATATCGGCACTGATCTGGAAGAATACGTCAGCGCAAGGCGGAAGGAAAAAGTTCGTCTTGCTTTTGTGCGCCTGCTTCATCCCCATGCGCTGTCACCGGAACTGAAAGAGGAGCTTGAGGGTTATCTGAGGCGCCTGACGAAAGGAAGAGAAGGGGAAGAGGCCTGGCAGGTGCTCTGGCAGGAGCATGGGGAGGACAGGGAATATTACAGTCTGTTTGCTGATATTTCCTGCGTTACAGAGGAGAATCTGGAGGGTATCCTTGCCGATATCGGGGAAGAGTATCCGGAGATGAAAGCGTTTTTTCTGACATTGGACAAGCCCGGCGGAGACGGGGATTTTTTCGCGGGATTGGAGCTGTAGGCGGCTGCGGTCAGCCAAACCCGCTTCCCAAAGGCGACAGGCCCTGCGGGTTTGTGTGCATCCCGGTGTGCCTCTTCTGATTGTTCAGCAGGACAAAAAGGAGAGTGCCTGGCTTAACAGGGAGGACATAAGAGAATGGAAAAAAAGAAAGCACTGGTTTTAAATGTGAGCCTGTTCCCTGGCGCGTTTGCGGTTCCCGCATTTGCCATGGTATTTCTGCTGTGGCAGAATGGATTTTATCCATTTGGGGACAAGACTTTGTTTATCATGGATATGAAAGACCAGTACATGGAATTTTATGCCTATATCAGGAATGCCTTTTCGGGGGATAATTCGCTTTTTTATAGTTGGTCCCGTTCTATGGGCGGAAATTTCCTGGGACTGTACGCATATTATCTGGCAAGTCCTCTGTCGTTTCTGGTTTGCCTTTTCCCGGTGGAAAGAATGGATGCGGCAATCGTGCTGCTGACTGTTTTGAAGATTGGCTTTGGCGGCCTGAGCTTTGCCTTATATGGCAATTACCTGTGGAAACGTGCGGCGTCAGGGAAACCGGCGCCTCATCTGGTGGTGTGGCTGTTTTCCTCCTGTTATGCGCTGATATCGTACAACCTTGTTTATTCCATGTGTCTGATGTGGCTGGATGGGGTGATTATGCTGCCTCTGGTTTTATTGGGGGTGGAGAAGCTGCTGGACGGGAAAAAAGGGTTGCACTATGTGCTGGCTCTGACAGCGGCATTTGTCAGCAATTATTACATCGGTTACATGGCAGGAATTTTTACAGGATTCTATTTTTTATACCGCTTACTGTGCAGGGAAACAGGGAAAAAAGTCAGACAAATGCTGATGTATGTACTGCGTTTTGGAATTTGCACCATTTTGGCAATGGGGCTGTCGGCGCCGCTGCTTCTGCCTGCGCTCAAAGATCTGATGCAGGGAAAGCTGTCTGTGGAAAGCGGCTGGCAGCTGAGCTTCGAGACGAATTTTCAGCTTTCAGACTTTTTCGGGAAGCTCAGGAATGGCGTTTATGACAGTGTCACGGATTCCGGCCTGCCGGCGGTGTACTGCGGTATAACGGCGCTGGTGCTTGCGGTGGTGTTTTTTTATCTGATGGGAATCACGCTGCGGGAGAAAATCGGTGCCGCTTTGCTTTTGGCTATGCTGGTGCTGAGCTTTTATTATAAAGGCTTTAATCTGGCATGGCATGGTTTTCGGCCTCCGGTCTGGTTTCCTTATCGGTATGCGTTTCTGTTCAGCTTCATGATAATCTATATGGCCTTCCGCGGCGTCTGTGCTCTGGGTACGGGTGAAATGTGGGAGAGCCTGCGGAAAAATCGGAGAGCGGCGGTGCGGGTTTATGCTTTTGTGGCGATGCTTTTTGTGGTAAATCTGGCAGACCTGACAGCGAATGGACAGGCGATGCTGACAGGACTGGACGGGCAGTTCGGGTATGCAGGAGCAGGGGAGTACAATTCCTTTATCAGCAAAACGAAGCCGCCTGCGGACTGGATCAGGCAGCAGGATGACGGATTGTATCGGGTCAATACTACTTATGAGTATTCAAAAAATGACGCAATGCTGCTGGGCTTTCATGGCATGACACATTATTCCTCTACCTATAATACGGCAGTGAACAGGCTGACAAAGAGCCTGGGAGTGGCCCAGTCGCATATCTGGAACAGCGGATATGGCTCGAACCCGCTGCTGGACAGTCTGTTTGCCGTATCATACAGGATTTCGGACCGCCGGGAACCGGAGTGTAATGAAAAAATGATGGATGAAGGGAAGGGGGCGGCGGTTTACCGAAATCCTCTGGCGCTGCCAATGGTGTACAGCGCATCTGTATCCGACCTGCAGCCGGAATTGACAGGGCAGGGAAATCCTTATCAGAATCAGAATATTTTCATGAATGCTATAACGGGTAAAAACATACGATATTTTGATGAAGTACAATATCTTTTTACGCAGCAGAATAATGGGTGGCTGTACACATTGACTGCGCCCGACGATAATCCGCTTTATTTCTATCTGGATGTCAGCGGATATGGCTGGGCGGATGTATATGTAAATGACGTGTGGTTTGGAAACTATTTTTCAACGGAGACCAGCTGTTCCCTGTATATAGGGAGTTATGCGCCGGGGCAGCAGGTAACGGTACGGGTGGAGCATTCCTGGGGAGATGTGACGGTAAAGAATGCCGTAATCGCCAGGCTGGATATGGATGTGCTGGAGACGGCGCTGAAGGAGCTGCAGGCGGGCGGTATCGAACTGATATCCCATGGAGGCGGTAAACTGAAAGGAATGATTTCGGTTGGGGACGGACAGACAGTTATGACGTCCATCCCCTATGACGCGGGTTGGACGGTACGGGTGGACGGCAGAAAAACGGAGGCAAAAAAATTTGCCGGAACGTTTTTGACCGTGGAGGTTCCGGCAGGCAGTCATGAAATCAGTTTTTCTTATGTTTCTCCCGGGTTTTATACGGGATTGGGTATATTTGTTCTGGCGGCCGCAGCCGCGGTGATTTATACTCACGTTCGAAAACCTTATATACTCGTGAGCGCATTCATTTGCCATTTACTGTTTTACACCGCCGATGCGCTCACTCGTTATACATTTTAACCGGCAAATGTTTTCGGTCGTGAGTATAAATTCCTGACCACGTAGTAAGTGCCAAACTGCTGGAAGGAAAAGAGACTGCTGTCAAAGTATACGAGATCATCGGCGGTAATCACATAGACGGCATCTTCCTCCGGACGAATGGACAGTTCGCTGATAAGTTTATAAGTATACTTTTCACTGTAAGGGAGCCAGCCTGCGGGGGTTGCCTTATTCTGGTAATATTCGGCATCTGTTTCATGCCAGAACATGGTGAGGATTTCGCTTGCGGGGGAAGCACCCTCATGCCTGCAGTCCGGCGTGATATAGAATTTCCGGGCAGGGTCCTCCTTTATTGAGGATACGGCGTCACTGAAATCCTTGAAATTGAAATAAGCCATGTAATCCGCGTAATCCGTAAAGTAGGTATGCGCAAACAGCACAAAACTCAGGCAATAGGCTGCCGACAGCCCCCACTCGATACGGTGCAGGGAAATCCGGCGGATCACTTCGTATATGCCGATGCCGGCTAGGATGATGATGGGATAGTAAATAATGTTAAGGCGGTTTACATTGACATTTCTGGTCATCAGGCCGCACCAGATGCCGGTGAGCAGGAAAAGCAGTACGAATGTGCCGCCGGCTTTTCTGCGGAGCTCACCGAACAGGCTGCAGAGCCCGGCCACGGCAAAGGGAATGGAAAACAGATACATGGTGCCGAAATGCTCCACATCATTCCAGGGCAGATCTTTTTTCTGCAGCAGAGTAATGTTTACCAGGGATTTGAAGTTGTCCGCAAGCTGTGTAAAGACATGGTCGGAAAAGAACAAAATATCGTTGGAACGTACGCTGTCAGGAAAATAGGGCAGCGTAAACAGAGGGGTCTCGATGCTGTCCCATTGAAAAAAGTTGATTGCCATGACGGCAATAAAAGGCCAGGCCACCGCGACATAGACCACAAAAGCAAGCAGTGCGTCACGGACGGATATTTTTTTGCCTGCCAGCAGATAGATACAGGCAAGCAGCAGAAACAGCGGCATTGTGTAGATGGAAATGCCGTAGCAGTACATGCACAGTCCAAACAGGATCATGGAGATACACAGGCAGAGACGGCGGCGTTTCTTGTTCAGGGCTCTGTGAAGAAAATAAATTCCCATCATGAAGAAATGAGGATACAGATTACAGTCCAGCGCCCATCGGCTCTGCAGAATATGCCAGGGATTGACGGCGGCGAAGAAGAAGACAACCAGCGCGGCTTCCTTATTGAAAGCATCCCGGATAAACAGGTACAGGCAGATAAGCCCCGCCAGACTGGCAAGCAGCTGGGGCAGGCGCGCTGTGACAGGAGTGAGGCCGGCCAGTTTGATAAAGGGTACCATCAGATAGGAGAGCAGCGCGCTCATCTGGCCGTAGCCCCAGCCGGTGAGGTGCACCGGCAGCCGCATGCCGAAACGGTCTGTTCCATAATCTGCAAGCGCTTTTGCGTCTACGGCAGCCATGGCGCCGTCCTGATTGAAGCCCCCCGGTACGGAGCCGAACTGGTAAATGCGGACAAAGACGGCTATAAAGACCGCCAGGGCAAATGCAATCGGATAGACGGTTTCAGGAATGTGGAATTCCCGGGCGGCAAAGCCCGTTGTCCTTCGGGACAGATACATTTTGTATACGGTTATCACACTTAAAACGACGGCAATCCAGAAAAAAATGTTGTTCAGGGCTGACATATGATATCTCCTTGGTTTTTCGGTTTATTGAATTTTTTCCTGTCGGGAAACGATTCGTACCTCCATCATAATATAGGGGTTTCGAATTGTCAATTTCCAAAAGAAAATCACCCGGTGGACAGTCTGTCCGGGTCATATTTTCGCGGCAGAAAACATTTGCTGTTTTGTAATATTTTTGGTATACTGAACCTGTATTTTATGCTGCACGTCGAATCGATTTGCAGCCATGAATCCTGACGAAAGACCGCCGGCCATATTCCTGTCATGGACAGGTTGGTAAAGCCTGGTGGCCTTGAGTATACAAAGTATGAAGGCGTAAGGAGTAAAAAATGAGCATAACATTATCACAGGCAAAAGAAAAGTTGGAAAAATACGGCCAGTCCCATGTACTGAAATACTATGAAGAACTGTCCGGAACAGAAAAAGAGGCGCTCCTGGCACAGATCGAAACTTCCGATATGGAGGTGATCGACTCCTGCAGACATCAGGAGGAACTGCTTCGAAGAGGCGTAATTACACCCCTTGCCGCCATGCAGCTGCCTGAAATCCAGGCGAACCGGGACAGCTTTACAGCCGCAGGGCTGGAGGCCATCCGTGCAGGCAAAGTGGGTGCGGTTCTTCTGGCGGGAGGCATGGGAACCAGGCTTGGATCGGATGACCCCAAGGGGGTGTATAATGTGGGAATCACCAGGAAGCTGTATATCTTCGAGTGCCTGATTCACAATCTTCTGGATGTGGTGCGGCAGGCGGAATCCTGGATTCATCTGTTCGTGATGACCAGCGACAAGAATTACGAGGTTACGGTACGTTTTCTGGAGGAACACGAATTTTTCGGGTATAAGGCGGAATATGTTCATTTCTTTCAGCAGAAGATGGCGCTGGCCGTGGATTACGACGGGAAGATTTTTATGGAGGAAAAGGGGAAGATGGCCAGCTCACCCAATGGAAACGGCGGCTGGTTTATCTCACTGAAGGACGCGGGGCTGCTGGAGATGGTTCATGAGAAGGGGATAGAGTGGCTGAACGCATTTGCGGTGGACAATGTGCTACAGAGAATCGCGGACCCCTGCTTTGTGGGCGCAACCATTCAGAAAAACTGTGTGGCGGGAGCAAAGGTAGTCCGCAAGGTGACGCCTGACGAGAAGGTAGGGGCAATGTGTCTGGAGGACGGAAGGCCTTCCATAGTGGAGTACTACGACATGACGGAGGAACTGCTGGAGGCGAAGGACGATAAGGGAGAGCCTGCCTATAACTTCGGCGTTATCTTAAATTACCTGTTCAGCGTGGCGGAGCTGGAGCGGATTCTGTCACAGAGCCTGCCGCTGCATGTGGTGGAGAAGAAGATTCCCCATATTGACGTGGAAGGGAAGCCGGTGAAGCCGGAGGCGCCCAATGGGTATAAATTTGAGAATCTGGTACTGGATATGATCCATCAGATGGAAAGCTGCCTTCCCTTTGAGGTTGTGCGGGAGAAGGAATTTGCGCCAATCAAGAACAGGACAGGGATTGATTCCGTGGAAAGCGCCAGGGAACTGCTGCGGCAAAATGGTGTGGAGCTGTAACGTATCCGCGGCAGGCGCGCGATGCGGGAAGGATATGGGAATCGGCAGGAGTATGCAGCGTTATATAACATTTCGACAGGTTCAATTAACATATGAATATTGAGAAAAACAGAGATTTTCAGTATCCTTGAGATGTAAAGAAAACATACAATGGAAAACGCAGTCAACGGATTTTCTATTGTCAGTAAAAAAGCGTGACCTGGCAGAATCGCCTGGAGGGCGCGGAAAAGAGGGTGCGATGAAGATTTTGGTGACAGGCGGCGCCGGATATATCGGCAGCCATACGGTAGTAGAACTGCAGCAGGAAGGGTATGATGTGGCGGTAGTGGACAATCTGTGCAATGCCAGCGAGAAGTCCCTGGAGCGTGTGGAAGCCATTACCGGAAAGAAGGTTCCTTTCTATAAAGCGGACATCCTGGACAGGGAAGCTCTGGAAGAGATTTTTGAGAAAGAAAAGGTGGATGCGGTCATTCATTTCGCGGGGCTGAAAGCGGTGGGCGAGTCCGTCCAGAAGCCATGGGAATACTATGAGAACAACATCGCCGGCACATTGACGCTGGTGGATGTGATGAGAAAGCACGGAGTGAAGAATATCATATTCTCTTCCAGCGCCACCGTATACGGGAACCCCGCTGTCATCCCCATCACGGAGGATTGCCCCAAGGGACAGTGCACCAATCCTTACGGCTGGACCAAGTCCATGCTGGAGCAGATTCTCTCCGATATCCAGAAGGCGGATCCGGAATGGAATGTGATACTGCTTCGCTATTTCAATCCCATCGGCGCCCATAAGAGCGGAACCATAGGGGAGAATCCGAACGGTATCCCGAACAATCTGATGCCCTATATCACACAGGTTGCGGTGGGAAAACTGCCCCAGCTGGGGGTCTTCGGCAACGATTACGATACGCCGGATGGAACCGGAGTGCGCGACTACATCCATGTAGTAGACCTTGCGGTGGGACATGTGAAAGCTTTGAAGAAAATAGAAGAGAAAGCCGGATTGAAGATTTACAATCTTGGCACCGGCGTGGGCTACAGCGTACTGGACCTGGTGAAAAACTTTGAGGAGGCAACCGGTGTCAGGATTCCTTATGTGATCAAGCCCAGACGCGCGGGAGATATCGCCACCTGTTATTCTGACGCCAGCCTTGCCAAAGCGGAGCTTGGCTGGGAGGCTCAGCGCGGGATGAAAGAGATGTGCGAAGATTCCTGGAGGTGGCAGAAGAACAATCCCAATGGGTACGAGGGATAGGAGGACGGAAGCCTGCAAATCCGAAACGACAGCTATGAAAAAATCAGCCCGCATGGTGCCATGCCGGGCTGATTTTCTGGTGTTATGGCCGATTCCGTATTCTGTATACGGCCAGTGCTCCATCCAGTTAGAAATTAGAGTATGGGGGCTGTATGGTTCGTGCCAGTGCCAGGCAAAATTTCGACGGCAATGCGGTGGCATCACACGATAATGCCACAAACTTCGATGTCCAGCCGGATGGGGCATCAGGAGGGAGCGGCATTCCCATGAGAGTTCGCGTCAGCGTCTGAGGCAGGAGGAGAGAAGGAGCCGTATGTCAGTGGGCTTCCGGAGTCTGACAGGGTTTCATGCCACATACAGATACATGAAAATAAAGTGACACACACTGCCCGCCATGACGAACAGATGGAATACCTCGTGGGAGCCAAAGCTCTTATGCCTGGAATTAAACAGGGGGAGCTTCAGGGCATAGATAATTCCCCCCACAGTATATATGATTCCTCCGGCCAGAAGCCAGAAGAAAGCGGCGGCGCAAAGCGTATGAAACAGCCGTCCGAAGACAAGCACACACACCCATCCCATGGCGATGTAAATGACGGAGGAAAACCATTTGGGACAGGTGATCCAGCAGGCTTTCACCAGCATGCCCACGACGGCGATTCCCCAGACCAGAGCCAGCATGGTGTAGCCCACCTCGCCGCCCAGCACGATCAGGCATACCGGTGTGTAGGAGCCGGCGATGAGCACGAAGATCATCATGTGGTCCAGTTTGCGGAAAAACCGCAGATATTTTCCGGTCAGGTTCACGGAGTGATAGGCGGCGCTTGCGCCGTAAAGCAGGATCATGCTGGCCATAAAGATGGCCATGGCGGCAAAGTGGCTTCCTCCGGCTGAAATTCCTGCCTTGACAAGCAGCGGCACCGCCGCAAACACGGCCATCATCATGCCGATAAAATGTGTAATAGCGCTTCCGGGTTCTCTGATTGTAATCTGCATATTCATACCTCCTGGTTTCCTGTTTTGCTGATGGCAGATGAAAACACATTTTATTGTCTGCATCAGTGCGAAAACTATACATTATGGCTTTGCAAACCATATAATAATATTTTATGACATATAATGTAGTTTTGAAAACTACTTCTTGCATAATAATATACCAGGAATATGAGAATGTCAAGATTAATCTTCTTCAATTACCTGAATTTCCAGATAATCAAAGTCAATGCTTTCTATAAAGTTGTCCTGTGTAAACCGTACCTTGCTGTGGCGCTTAAAATCAGATATGGTTTTGTCCAGCCACACGGGTCTTCCCAGGTCAAACTGACCGCATATTTCATCTAAAGCATGGAAGACCTTGTGAGTCCGGGTGTCTGTGCTGCCGTCTTCGATGCAGGTGTCCTGCAGCATGTGATTGTCCTTAAATGTCCTTGCCCATAATCGAAACATAATAAATTTCCTATACCAGTTCCGCAGCTGCGCTGACTGTCAGCCGCTGTTTCCGGTTCCGCGGTTTATGTAGGAATTGGAGATACTTCCTTATATACATGGTACTCGATTTTGTTTGTAAATGCAAGCTGTATGTCCCGTTTTGGAAAAAAGGATAAATTTTTTAGAATTCAGTACATTTATAGGATTGTTTATGCTATAATAGATTTATTTAATGGTCTCATCCGCGATTCGGCGGATGGAATAAAGAACCTGTTTATAAGGAGTTAATATGGAACTGAGAGAAGGCAATGGAGAGGGGATTGACAGCTGGAAAGAAGTAACCCTGATATATAATGCTGCACTCAAGATGATCACGACGAAGATGGAAATTCTGAATGATGAATTTCAGCATGTACACCGTTATAATCCCATTGAACATATCAAGGCCCGCATTAAGACCCCGGAGAGTATTGTGAAGAAATTGAAGCGGGACGGACATGAATCAACCATTGATAATATGATCAAGTACATAAACGATATTGCGGGGATACGGATTATCTGCTCTTTTACGTCCGATATATACAGGATCGCGGACATGATCGGTGAGCAGCGTGATATCAGGGTGATAGCGGTGAAGGACTATATCACGTTTCCGAAATCCAGCGGCTATAAAAGCTATCATATGATTGTTACGGTGCCGGTGTACCTGTCGGACAGGACGGTGGATACCAAGGTGGAGATACAGATCAGGACGGTCGCAATGGATTTCTGGGCCAGCCTGGAGCATAAGATCCACTATAAATTTGAAGGGGATGCGCCGGAGCACATCAGGACTGAACTGGTTGAATGTGCCAAGATGGTGTCCGACCTGGATGCCAGAATGCTGAAACTGAATGAAGAACTTATTGCGATTGCTCATGAGCGTATGTTATAATCCAAGGGAACTGTCAAGACACTTCCCAAAGGAACTGTCAGAAGACATTTCCCAAAGGAACTGTCAGAAGACATTTCCCAAGGAACTGTCAGAAGACATTTCCTTTGAAAGTGAGAACATCCAGCACACAAGAGCCGGGAGGAAAAGGAATGGATCTATTTATGGATAAGCTGTCTCAGAAGACGACGGCACAGGAAATCATTAAGGCAAACACAGCAGCTGACGTGGAGGAACTGAACAGGTGGAAGAAACAGGCCGCCGATTACAGTGAATGTCTGGCGAAGATGCATAAGCTGGTAGACGAAGGACTGACCAAGCTGGCATGCAGCCAGGTGGAGACTGTGGCACTGGGTGACCTGGTGGAGGAAAATGGAGAGGGAATCAAGCTGCTGCAGCAGGATACGGATAGCCTTAAGATGCTTGTGGAACAGCTGCAGGAACAGATAGACAGCATGGGCAGTTCAATGGCCGGACAGCTGGAAGCCGTCTCCCAGGCGACGGAAGAAAAGAAGGCAGCGGAGCCATCGCCGGAGCTTCTGGAAAGACTGGATGTACTGGAGGAGAATGTACACAAGGAGTGTGTAAAGGTATATCGCAATGTGCAGGCGGTCATGGTAGAGGAGAGCGGTAAGCAGAGTGCCGATC
This sequence comes from uncultured Lachnospiraceae bacterium, assembly GCA_947385785.1. Lineage (GTDB taxonomy): Bacteria > Bacillota > Clostridia > Lachnospirales > Lachnospiraceae > Acetatifactor. The sequence goes on along the minus strand of CANDMH010000015.1, from coordinate 10,866 downwards.
TGGAGAGGACGAAGTCCCATGTGAAGGGCATGAAGAAAAAAGTGACGGCTATTCTGGTTATCGCCATACTGGGAATGGTATTTGGCCTGGCCGGCCTGGTGATACAGGTGCTGACCATGCTGAATATTCTGGTATTTTAAACAGAACGTCTGTAAAATTTGCAGAGAGCTGCAGGCTTTTGCCTGAACAGAATGTATCCGGATATAAAAGGTATCTTTTCGGGACAGAAAAGAAGACGGGAAAAGAAGAACGGGCAGAAAAAGGACAGGCAGAACAGAAGGGCAGTAAAAAAACAGGCAGAACAGAAGGGCAGTTAAAAAAAGCACGGGTAGAAAAGAAGGGCATGCGGAAAATATGGCGAAAGAAATATGGAAACCGGGCAATATGCTCTATCCTTTGCCGGTGGTGCTGGTGAGCGTGGCCGGCAGAGACGGCAGATATAATCTGCTCACGGTTGCCTGGGCGGGGACAGTGTGCACCAATCCGCCCATGGTCAGCATTTCGGTTCGGCCGGAGCGGTATTCTTACCCCATTTTGCGGGAGACGGGGGAGTTTGTGATCAACCTGACCACCAGGGAACTGGCCTATGCAACGGATTACTGCGGTGTGAAAAGCGGCAGCGATGTGGACAAGTTCAGGGAGCTGGGGCTGACCCCCCTTTCCGGAACGAAGGTCAGAGCTCCTCTGCTGGGGGAGAGCCCGGTAAATATTGAATGTAAAGTCACCCGGATGATGCCGCTGGGATCGCATCATATGTTCCTGGCGGAGGTTATGGCGGTTCATGCGGATGAAAAATATATGGATGAGCGGCGCAGGTTTCACCTGGAGAAAGCAGACCCCATTGTCTATTCTCACGGTGCTTATTTTGTGTGCGGGGAGCAGTTGGGTACCTTTGGATACAGTGTGAAAAAGCGGTAGTCTGGCAGTGCGCCAAACACACTTTCCAAAGAAGTCTCACGGTCTGTGGGTTTGCCTGGTTAATGTGTATACAATCGGGCAAATCGGATTACGGTGTATAAAATATAGCACTCCGGATATAATACAGGATATGGATACCACAGCATTGCAGGTATGTTTTATGCGCATGAGTATATCCCTGTGCTGTTTTAAGTGGTATGCCGCATTGTACGGCGCCGCATGGATGTTCAGAAATCGCCGCGTATTAAGGAAGTCCTGATATGTACAATGACAGAAAATCAGAATTGGAAGACTTATGAAAAAGAAGAATATCAATCATAAAAAGTACAAATTTACATATATTAAAGCTACGTTGGGCACCCTCTTTTTAGGAGTCCTTTTCCTGAAGGGATATACGCCCTTTGAACAGACGGGAGAGAATTTTTTCCATATCCGCGTGAACGGCCGGGATGCAGGCACGCTGGGGGATAAGGCCCGGATAGGGGAGCTGCTTCTGCAGGCCCGGAAAAATGTGGCGGCTCTCAGTGACGAACTGGTGTTCATGGAAACGAATGTGGAGATTACAGGGGAAGAGGTGCTCTGGGGCGAAACGGACAGGGAGGAGGACGTCGTCCGGAAGATGGAGGAGGCCCTGAAGAGCAGCGTCCGGGAGACCATGCACCGTTCCTACACCCTGAAGATCAATGAGTATACGATCAATCTTGCCAGCATGGAAGAGGTGAGACAGCTTCTGCAGGCTGCGTTGGACAAGTATGGCAATGACGGAACGTTCGCCGTGGAATTAAAAGGGGAAGAAGAGCGTGAATTCAGCGTTCTTACAGCCAGCGTGGCAGATACCCGCCATCAGGGGGGAGAAGACTGGCACTCGGGCCTGGAGAGCGGTGTTTCGGGCTTTTTCACAGGGATTACCGGGGAGCCTGAAACGGTGGAACGCCAGGACTTTTCGGATTATGAACTGGGCATACAGACCATGGATTTCGCGGAGGATGTGGAGATTGTGGAGGTATATCTGCCCGAGAGCCAGCTTACCCCTCTGGAGGAGGCTGTCAACCTGGTCATTATGGAGCAGGAGACCCCCAGCATTTATGAAGTGGTGGCAGGGGATACCCTTTCCGAGATAGCCATTCGGGTGAACATTCCCATGGAGACGATTATCGCCATGAACGATTCCCTGGAAGACGAGAACTCCATGCTTCACATAGGGGATGAACTGCTGATTACGGTACCGGAACCGGAATTGTCCGTGACCAGGGTGGAAGAGGAATATTACGAGGAAATATATGACGCGGATGTCATTTACATTGAAAATGACAGCTGGTATACCACAGACACGGTGGTTCGGCAGCAGCCTTCGGCAGGATTCCGGAAGGTAATCGCGGACGTGTCCTATGTAAACGACAAGGAGGTGGGAAGGGAGCTTCTCAAAGAAGAAGTGGTCATGGAAGCCGTGGCAAAGATTGTGGAGCGGGGAACGAAGATTCCGCCTACGTATATCAAACCGATTTCCGGAGGCAGGCAAAGCTCCGGTTTCGGCAGGCGCAACGCCCCCACCAGAGGCGCCAGCTCCTACCATAAAGGCATTGACTGGGCTACGCCTACGGGAACGGCGGTCTATGCGTCCTGCGGCGGTACGGTATCCAAAGCCGGCTGGGGAAGCGGCTACGGCTATGTAGTCTATATTGAGCATGAGGACGGCAGGCAGACCAGGTACGGACATCTGAGTAAAGTACTGGTATCAGTCGGCCAGAAGGTAAAGCAGGGGGAAAGAATCGCCCTCAGCGGCAATACAGGTGTCAGCACAGGGCCTCATGTACACTTTGAAATACTGATAAACGGTGTTCAGGTAGACCCCCTGAAATATCTGGATTAAAACCTTAGAATATATGTTCTGTTTACAAATGAGAGAAAATATGGTAACATGGCTTTTGTTGAAAAAAGAACGGGGTGTTTTCCCCGGGCAGAGGAAAATCGAATGGAACAATATGTGATCAAGGGCGGGAATCCGCTGGTAGGGGATGTGGAGATAGGGGGCGCAAAAAATGCGGCGCTTCCCATCTTCGCAGCGGCAGCCATGACGGACGAGACCGTATATATAGATAATATACCTGATGTACGCGATATTGATGTGATGCTGGGCGCACTGCGCAGCACCGGCGTGGCGGTGAAGAAGGTCAGCCGCCACAAGGTTATGATCAACGGGGGGAATATCCACAATCTGACGGTGGACAGTGAAGGCTGTAAGAAGATCAGAGGTTCTTATTATCTGCTGGGGGCTTTCCTTGGAAAGTATAAATGCGCCGAGGTGGTCCTTCCGGGCGGCTGCGATATCGGAAGCCGGGCCGTGGATCAGCATTTGAAAGGCTTTCGGGCGCTGGGAGCCGAGGTTATCATTGAGCACGGTCTGATCAAGGCGAAGGCGGAGCATCTGCGGGGCAGCCATATCTACATGGACAAGGTCAGCGTAGGCGCCACAATCAATGTCATGATGGCAGCTACTCTGGCGGAGGGGATGACCATTATCGAGAACTGTGCGAAAGAGCCCCATGTGGTGGACGTGGCCAGTTTCCTGAACAGCTGCGGGGCCAATATAAAGGGTGCCGGTACGGATGTCATCAGGATCCGGGGGGTGGCGAAGCTCCACGGCACGGAATATACGATTATTCCGGATCAGATAGAAGCGGGCACCTTCATGTTCGCTGCAGCAGTAACCAAAGGGGATGTGACGGTAAAAAATGTGATCCCCAAGCATCTGGAGTCCATCACGGCGAAGCTTCTCGAAATCGGGTGCGAGGTGGAAGAGGCAGATGAATGTATCCGTGTGGTGGCATCCAAGCCGCCCATGCACACCCAGGTGAGGACGCTTCCCTACCCCGGGTTTCCTACGGATATGCAGCCTCAGATTACGGTGGCCCTGGCTCTGGCAAAGGGAACCAGCATTGTGACGGAGAGTATCTTTGAGAACCGTTTTAAATATGTGGAAGAACTGGTCCGCATGGGCGCTGACATTAAGGTAGAGGGCGGCGACACGGCCATAATCGACGGTGTGTCCAGGTATACCGGAGCCAGCATTACGGTGCCGGACCTGCGCGGAGGCGCGGCGCTGGTGATAGCGGCGCTGGCGGCAGAGGGCTTTACCACGGTGGACAATATCAAGTATGTGGAAAGAGGCTATGAGGATTTCCATATCAAGCTCCAGGGACTTGGAGCGCAGATTGAACTGGTGGAGACGGATAAGGAGCTTCAGAAGTTCAAGCTGAAGGTGAGCTGATAAAACTGAATATGCGGCGAAGAAGGGGCCTTGTTACCGTTCAGGTGGTGAGGCCGTTTTTGTGTGCATCATGCTGCTGTGAACAGCGAAGCCGCTGCTGTTTTACTGCAAATTTCATTGACATGTAATATAAAATGCGGTATGATTAATTCAATTTTTAGACATCCGGAATTGTGACGAGTGGCAGGCAAGCGGATGGCTTTGGGCCATGTGTGAAGCATGGAGAGGTGGTGAGAAATCTATGCGGCGTAAAGCAGGCTTACGTCTTATGCCGGTGGTGCTGTCGTTGGCATGCCTGTTTGGGTGTGGCACCGGAGAACCGGAGAGGAATATTGAAGCGGCCAGAGGGAATACGGAGTCTCATCGAGGAGAGGCGGACACGGGAAAACAGGTCGGGGAGAGTAATGCGCCGCAGGTTCAGGAGGCAGGCAGCCAGCAGGTGCGCAAGGTTGTCGAATCCCGGGAACCGGAGGAGGATTTTGAACCCTATCAGGCACCGGAATTTGCCGATTCCGTCTTTCATGCGGATCTGGCGGAGGGCAGCGGGAATGTTCTGCTGGATTTGTCCAGTGTCAGCCTTGGTTATGCCGGTGTCTCCGTGAGCGGGGCGGAGTCCAGGGTCAAGATTCAGATCACGACAGATGATGAGAATGCGATGCCGTATTCTTATGATGTTCCTGCAGACGGTACTCCTGTTCTTTTTCCTCTTACAGGCGGGGACGGGCAGTATACTTTTTTTGTGGGAGAGAATGTGTCGGGTAAAAGTTATGCCAAGCTTTATAAAACAACCTGTGATGTGAAGCTGCAGGACGAATTTCAGCCCTTTCTTCGGCCCAGCGTATATGTGAATTACAGTCAGGATTCGGAATGTGTACGCAGGGCAGCGGAGCTGGCGAAGCACGCGGAAACTGCCCTTGATGTAGTGGAAGCGGTATATGAATATGTCTGTGATCATATTACTTATGATAAGGAACTGGCGGCCCAGGTCCAGGCTAAGAATAAGACCAGTTATGTGCCGGATCTGGATGAGGTCCTGAGCACGGGAAAGGGAATCTGCTTCGACTATGCTTCCCTCGCGGCTGCCATGCTGCGAAGCCAGGGGATTCCCACCAAGATGGTATTCGGAGATGTGTCTCCCGATGATGTATATCATGCCTGGAATATGTTTTATACGGAACAGACAGGCTGGGTAAGCGTTCATTTTCAGGTAAGATCCGGCGACTGGAACCGGTTGGATCTGACTTTTTCCGCCAATGGCGCGGATGATACTTTTATCGGGGATGGCAATAATTATCTGGATAAATATTATTATTAACGAAATTACGTGCACACCCCCGGGGAGCGGATATGATATTCGTTTTGCGGCGGAAATGTTAACGTATTTACGGTTTGGAGGGAAGATATGAGAGGTAGGAAACTGGATAGTCTTGGGGTCAGCGCATTCTGTGAGAGCATGGCCATGATGGTGCAGTCCGGAATTCAGATGGATGAGGCCGTGGCGCTGCTTCAGTCAGGCGGAGACGGGGGAGGCTGTCTGGCTGAAGGGCTTGCAGTCATGCAGGCGGAGACGGAAGCCGGAAAGGGGCTTTCCACAGCCATGGAAGCAGCGGGGATTTTTCCGGAATATGCCGTCAGAATGGTGGCGGCGGGGGAGAGCGCCGGACGGCTGGAAGATGTGCTGTTCCAACTGGCACGTTACTATGCGGATCAGAAGACGATGACGGATAAATTGAAAAATTCAGTACTGTACCCTGTGGTAATGCTGGCGATCATTATTGTGGTTCTGGCCGTTATGCTGACCATGGTGCTCCCTGCTTTTACAGATGTCTATGACAGGCTGACGGGAAGTCTGGCCGCATCGTCCTACGCTTATGTGAAATGGGCATATGCTCTGTGCTGGGCGGCGTTGGCAGTGATGATTGTGCTTGCTGTCATGCTTGTGGCGGGACTGGTGCTCTGGAACAGCAGAAAGCGCGGTATGGTGGAGGGACTGCTGGGAAAGATTCCGGCCTGCTCCGCCATATTGGAGAGCCTGGGAATGTTCCGTTTCACCGCGGCATTGTCTACCTTTCTTGCCAGCGGGGAGATGCAGGATATCGCGGTGGAGGAGAGTGTGAAGATGACTTCCTGCAGGCCGGTGGAAGAGAAGGTGAGCCGCTGCGCAGGGCGCATGGGGCAGGGACATGGCATTGCGCAGGCAGCTTATGAGGAGGGACTGTTTGAGCCGGTCTACGGCAGGATGCTTCTGGCCGGGGAGCGGAGCGGCAATCTGGAGTCGGTGCTCAGGAAGCTGACGAATCTGCTGGCGGAGCACTGTTCCAATCTGGTGGAGCGGCTGGTGGGAATTGTGGATCCTGTATTGTCGGGCATCCTGATGCTGACAGTGGGATTGTCGCTGTTGAGTATCATGCTGCCATTGATCGGAATGATGAATTCCATCGGATAGAATGCGAGGTATGAGATGTATGTTGACAGGAAGCGCAGAAGGTGGCGATGGCTTGTACTGACGGCGGCAGCAGTTCTGGCACTCCTGATGGTATGGCGGCTGGCTGCGGACGTCTCGGGGCGTGATATGGGAGAAGAAAGCATTGTGGCTTTGAGGGAGACCGTGGAGCGCGCCGCGAGGCAGTGCTACGTGGTGGAAGGCTTCTACCCGCCCAGCCTGGACTATCTGGAGGAAAATTACGGCATTCAGATCAATACGGATGAATTCAGCGTAGTCTATGATGTGTTTGCCTCCAATATAGCGCCGTCTGTACGGGTGCTCAGACGGAAGTGAGGAAGCGCCCTGCTCGGATGAACCTGGGGGCGGACAGCCGCAGTTCATCTGGAAGCCTGAAACTGTGCGCCATGGATTGTGGCTGTGCATGATTTGTGAAATATATGGAAATTGAGGAAAGGGGAGCCGGATTATGAGAAAAAGCGGCAGTTCACTGGTGGGATTTTATACGTTGGGAGTTGCCTGCCTTTTTCTGGCTGTCTTTTTTCTGACAGTTATTTTCGGCGCGCAGACCTATCGCGGCATTGTGGCAGGACAGACAGATAACAATGAGAACAGGGCGGTTCTGGCCTATCTGACGACATGTATGAAAGCGAATGATACGGAAGACGCTGTGGAGATCTATGAGGAGGACGGCATCACGGTACTGTCCATTGCTGACGGCGACAGCGGATACGGACTTCGCATTTATCAGTATGAGGGTGCTCTGATGGAGGAGTACAGCCGGTTGGGGGAAGCGCTGTATCCGGAGGATGCACAGGTGATCGGAGAGACCGCGGTCTTCAGGGTGGAAGAGGTGACTGAGCGTACCTGGCAGGTCACCACGGATGGAGGCAGGGTTCTGTTCCATGCCAGATGCGGAGGAGGCTGCGGCGAATGAGTAAGAATGGCAGTTTGAGCAAAGATAAGGGAAAAAGACGTCACGTTACCAATTTTTACATAGAAACATTGATTCTGACTGTGGTATTGATTGCGGTGATTCTTGTGCTGACGAAAGTGTTTGTCTTTTCGGCAGATATCAGCGGCAGGGCCGAGCGGCTGACCCGGGCGGTACATCTGGCGGAAAATGCGGCTGAGGCAGTGGCGGCATCGGACAGTCTGGACAGTCTGCGCACTTTGATTGAGGAGAACGGCAATGTCCAGGAGTCCCGGGAGGGGGAGAACGGAATGCTTCTCGCCTGGTACGATGAAGAGATGCTGCCGGCATCCGGGGGGAAATTCAGGGTAGAGGTGAGCTGGATTCCGAAAGTCTCCGCAGGCGGAAGCTTTGTGGAAAGCACGGTCAGCGTATACTGGATGGAAGAGACGAAACCGCTGTATATGCTGGAAACCGCGGTTTTTCTGGACGGAATTCAGGAACAGACGGATGCGGGGGAGCCGTAAAATACCGGAAGGAGGCGCGGAATGAGACATATACCGATAAGGCTGGGGCCGCTTGCGCTGCTGCTGACCGTAATCAGCATCTGCATGGCCACACTGGGGATACTTTCCTTCACAACGGCCCGTGCTGATTTGAGTATGGCGGAAAAATATGCGTCCACAGTGCAGGAAAGGTATGTACTGGAGAAGGAAGGACAGGTTTTTCTCCGCCAGGCGGGAGATGCCCTGGCAGGGGGAAACAGCCTGGAAGGGCTTGCCGCAACGGAGACAGACGAGGCGGGCATTACGCATAGAGTACTGGAATATAATGAGGTTCGGCTGCTGGTGGGTATTATACCGGAGGGGGACAAAGGGTTCCGCATTGTAGAGTGGCGGATACAGAAAGACTGGGAACCGAAAGACAGTATGGGTGATCTGTGGGACGGCGAGTTTTAATGCTGCTGTTCCCCCGGTTATTTTCCCTGTTGCCGTGAACAGTAACGTTTTAAGACGGCAAATGCCCCGGCCATAAGGGTTTGGATGCCGGGAAGCGAGAAAAATGGAAGGACGGGCATGGATATGAAATTACAGGAAATTCTTGAACAGGCGGTGCGGGACGAGGACGTATCGGATGTGTTCCTTGTGGCAGGTCTGCCGGTTACCATGAAAAGGAACGGCAGGCAGATGCGCGTGAATGAGCATATGCTGATGCCGCGGGATATAGATGCGCTGGTTGAAGAAATCTATACCGAAGGCAGGCGCACGAAGGCGAAACTGGAGCGGGGTGAGGACGATGATTTCTCGCTTTCCATTTCCAGACGTGAGGATGAGAACGGCATTTTTCCGGGCGGGCGTTTTCGTGTCAATGTATTTCGGCAGAGAGGTTCCAAGGCAGCGGTGATTCGCGTCATCCGCTTTGAACTTCCCGATCCCGGGAAGCTGGGGATATCGGAGGAGGTGCTTTCTCTGGCGGACGACAAAGGGAGCAGGAGCAGCCGAAACGGCGGCCTGGTGCTGGTCACGGGTGCGGCGGGAACGGGAAAATCCACTACGCTTGCCTGTATGATCGACCGAATTAACAGTACACGGGACTGTCATATCATCACCATGGAAGACCCCATCGAATATATTCACAGGCACAAGAAAGCTATCGTCACCCAGCGGGAGATTTCCATCGACACGCCCGGCTACCTGGAGGCGCTGCGCTCGGCGCTGCGGGAGATTCCTGACGTTATTCTGCTTGGAGAAATGCGGGATTACGATACGATTTCCGCGGCTCTGATTGCGGCGGAGACAGGTGTCCTGGTGTTCAGTACGCTTCATACCAACAGTGCTGCCGATACCATCAACCGTATCGTGGACGTTTTTCCGGACAAGGAACAGGCAAGGACACAGCTGGCCCAGGTGTTAAAGGCGGTGGTCTGTCAGCAGCTGGTTCCTTCGGTGACGGAAGACGGAGACGGCGGGCTGGTTCGGATTCCGGTCTATGAGATTATGAAGGCCACGGACGCAATCCAGAATATGATCCGGGAAAATAAGGTGAATCAGCTGAATTCCGCCATGCAGTCCGGCGCAGGTGAGGGCATGTGCACCATGGACGGAAATCTGATCCGGCTCTGTCAGGAGGGTAAAATTACCAAATCCACGGCCCTGAAGTACCGTACCCACTACGGGTATGAATATATGGAGAAACGCCTGGGGTAGCCCTGTCCGGCTTTTTTTGCTCAGTAAAAATGGTGCGGTTTCAGAAAATATGTTATAATAGATTGGAACTGTGAAGGGGAAAGAAGATGAGCGATACAAAAATACAATGGCACCCTGGCTTTGTGGCGGCGATGAATCTGGAGTTTGCGGAAAACAGAATTGATCTCGTTTATGAGAAAGAGTATAATCTAAGCACGAAGCCTCTGGAAATCGACCTTTTGGTGATCAAGAAAGAGCGGGGTGTCCAGATAGTTAATGAAATAGGAAAGATGTTCCGGGGGCACAATATTGTGGAATATAAGTCGCCGGAGGATCATCTGGATATTGATGTGTTCTACAAGGCAGGGGCATATGGGAGCCTGTATAAATCTTTTGGCGAGACAGTGGACGAGCGGGCGGCGGATGATATCACGGTAACTATTATACGTGACGCAAAGGCGGATGGGCTGTTTCAGTATTTTGACAGGCATGGTGTCAGAGTGACGAATCCGTATGCAGGTATCTATTACGTGCTGGATGGAGTCCTGTTCCCCACGCAGATTGTTGTTGGAAAGGAACTGGAACAGAAGAATCATGCCTGGATCAGGGCTTTGTCCGACAGGCTTCAGAAGCATGAGATGTTAGATCTCCTGGAACGGATAAACCATATCACACAGAAATTTGACAGGGAACTGGCAAATTCGGTATTGGAGGTAAGCATCCGGGCGAACAGGCAGGTGGTGGACGAGTTGAGAGGAGGAGACGGTATGTGCAAGGCATTGTTGGAGATTATGGAGCCGGAGATTGATAAAATTATTGGTGAAGTCCGTGCAGACGATGCCAGAAATTCAATTATTCTTGCGGTAAAAAGCTTTCGGGATTTAGGTGCGGATGATGGGAAGATAGAAGAAATACTTGTGAAAAATTATAAACTTTCACCTGATGATGTGGCGGCATATCTATAGCCGGGAATCATGGAGAAGCACAAAGCGTTGCTGTTCACTCGCAATGTCATTTACTTAAGCAGATTTCTGTTAAAAATCAGGAATCTGCTTTTTTCTACCCCTAACTCCAAAAATTTAAAAAAATTTAAAAAATATTAGAAAAAGACTTGACAGGCCGCCTAAAATATGCGGCT
>CANDMH010000014.1 GCA_947385785.1 uncultured Lachnospiraceae bacterium | reverse complement strand
TATCCTGTATGTGGACGGCGGCATCCTGGCTTATATCGGAAAGCAGCCTGAATAATTTGACGGGCATAAACCATACGCATGACTCCCGGGCTTTTACAGTTGGTGGAGCAGCAACCTGCAACGTAGCCGCTGCCAATGACAGTGGTAAGCCCCCATCACTGGGGTGGCCCTGCGTATAAACCAAATAAGCTGACAGTCGGATGCCATATCTTGAGGGAGAGCCGGCTGTCGGCTTATACGAGGTGGTAAACGCCGCTGGAAGGCGAAGTATGCAGCGTTTATCCGTAGCATGAGAAAAAACAGCCAGGGGAGGTATTTACTTTATCCCTGTAATTGGCTGTCAGGCTGTCTGGCGGGCAGAGAACAGATAGAATGCGCGATGCTGCAGCAAAACATATGTCAGATCCAGACAGATAATTCAAATCAACCGGAGGATATTTTTAATGAAAATAGCATTGATAAACGAAAACAGTCAGGCCGCCAAAAACGAACTGATCTGTAAGACTTTGAAAAATGTAGTTGAACCCATGGGACATGAAGTGTATAATTATGGTATGTGCGGTGCGGAAGATCCCAACTCCCTGACCTATGTGCAGAACGGCATCCTTGCGGCGGTGCTGCTGAATTCGGGCGCGGCGGATTTTTGTGTTACAGGCTGCGGTACCGGAGAAGGCGCCATGCTGGCGTGCAATTCCTTCCCGAAGGTGCTGTGCGGGCATATTGAGTCTCCACTGGACGCCTATCTTTTCTCCCAGGTGAATGACGGCAATTGCGTTGCCCTTCCGTTCGCGGAGAACTTCGGGTGGGGCGGCGAATTGAACCTTCAGTATATTTTTGAAAAATTGTTCTGCGCGCCCGGCGGCGGAGGATATCCCCCCGAGAGAGTGGAGCCTGAGCAGAGAAATAAGAAAATACTGGATAAAGTAAAAGAAGTAACCCATACTGATATGGTAACCATCTTAAAGAATCTGGACAGGGAACTGGTAAAGGGGGCTTTATCGGGAGCAAAATTCCAGGAGTATTTCTTTGCAAACTGCAGATGCGACAGGATTGCGGAGGCAGTGAAGGAAGTACTGGCATAAAAGGGCTGAGCGGACCGGCATGAAATATCTCGTGAGCGCAAACATTTGCCGCTTTGTGTCCTGTATCGCAGAAGCGCTCACTCGTTATACATTTTGTTCGGCAAATGTTTTCAATCGTGAGTATAAATAAAAAGCATGCGCGGACATGCGGAAAAGAGGGAAAAATGAACGCAGTATTAGAGCAGATCAGTAAAATCGGTATCGTGCCTGTTGTGAAGATCGACAGGGCCGAGGACGCGCTTCCCCTGGCGAAGGCACTGTGCGCAGGCGGACTCCCCTGTGCGGAGGTTACCTTCCGTACCAGTGCGGCTGCGGAGGCCATCAGGATTATGACCACAAACTTTCCTGAAATGTGTGTGGGTGCCGGAACGGTGCTGAATGCGGAGCAGGTTGACGCGGCAGTGGAAGCCGGCGCGAAATTCATCGTCAGCCCCGGATTGAATCCCAGGACAGTGAAGTATTGTATCGAGAAAAACGTGCCCATCACTCCCGGCACCTCCAGCCCCTCCGACATTGAGCAGGCCATTGAGCTGGGCCTGGACGTGGTGAAGTTCTTCCCGGCTGAGCAGTCCGGCGGGCTTGCCAAGATCAAGGCCATGGCGGCTCCCTATGTCAATATGAAATTCATGCCTACCGGCGGCATCAATGCAAAGAACCTGACCTCCTATCTTGATTTCAACAAGATCATCGCATGCGGCGGTTCCTGGATGGTTCCCGGCGACCTGATCAATGCGGGAGAGTGGGACAGGATCGAGCAGCTGACCAGGGAAGCGGTTCAGACCATGCTGGGCTTTGAGCTTGCGCATATCGGCATCAATTCCGAGAGTAAGGAAGAGGCGGACAAGACCGTAAACCGTCTGTCATTCCTGTTCGGTACACCTGTGAAGGTGGGCAACAGCGGCAGTTTTGCGGGCACCATTGTGGAAGTGCTGAACGCGAAGGGCAGAGGGACCCACGGGCATATTGCCATCAGGACGAATTATATCGTGAGGGCCATCAACTATATGAGCACCGTGCTGGGCGTGGAGTTTGAAGAGCCCATCATGAAGGGTGACAGGATCAATGCCATCTATCTGAAGGAAGAAATCGGCGGTTTTGCGGTGCATCTTCTCCAGAAGTAAAAATGTGGTTACTGTTCAGAGGTGCCTCCGCGAGGCGTTTTCGGGCACATTAGGAGTTGTAGACATTTCCTTATGCACGAAAATCCGGAGATAACATTTGAGAAAGGATTTGACAACAATGGCGAAAGTAATTACCATGGGTGAGATCATGCTGAGGCTGTCCACCCCCAATTTTGAAAAATTTATTCAGGCGGACGAGTTTGACGTGAATTATGGCGGCGGGGAAGCCAATGTGGCAGTGTCTCTGGCAAATTACGGACATGATACTCAGTTCGTGACCGCAGTGCCCGACAATGAGATCGGCGAGTGCGCAGTGGCGGCTCTGAGAAAGTATAATGTGGGAACAAAGCATATCGCAAGATGCGGCGAGAGGCTTGGCATTTATTACCTGGAGAGCGGCTCTTCCATGAGACCCTCCAAGGTAGTGTATGACAGGGCGCATTCCTCCATCTCCACGGCAACGGCGGCTGATTTTGATTTTGACGCCATCTTTGAGGGGGCGGACTGGTTCCATTTCACAGGAATCACTCCCGCTGTGTCCGATGCGGCTGCAGCTCTGACCGAGGAGGCTCTGAAGGCTGCGAAGAAGCATGGCGTGAAAGTTTCCGTAGACCTGAACTTCCGCAAGAAGCTGTGGACATCCGAGAAAGCGCAGAAGGTGATGAAGAACCTGATGCAGTACGTGGATGTGTGCATCGGAAACGAAGAGGATGCGGAACTGGTGCTTGGCTACAAGCCCGGTAAGACAGATGTCACCAGCGGCGACCTGGAGCTGGCCGGATATAAGTCCATCTTCGAGCAGATGGTGGCTGACTACAACTTTGAATACTGTGTTTCCTCTCTCCGCGTGAGCCATTCCGCGTCCGACAACGGCTGGTCTGCATGCATTTACTCCAGAGATACGAAAGAATTCTATCATTCCAGGGAGTACAGCATTCATCCTATCGTTGACCGTGTAGGCGGCGGTGATTCCTTTGCAGGGGGCGTTATCTGCGGCATGCTGGACGGCAAGGATTTCAAGGCGGCCCTGGAGTACGGTGTGGCGGCTTCCGCATTGAAGCATACCATCCCCGGCGACTTCAACCTGGTTTCCAGGAAAGAGGTGGAGACCCTGGCAGGCGGAGACGCTTCCGGGCGTGTGCAGAGATAGGAGGGGATTTCCGGGTTTTTGCCTGAATAAAGTACAGGATTGCTTCGCGAACCCTGTAATCGAAAGGAAATTGTATCAGGTATATTTCGACAGTTCAGAGAACCGCCGTGGCGTAGGCTGCGGCGGTTCTCTCTTTTCAGGAATTGTCGGAAAATAACTGATACTATTTGTTCAGGCTAAAGCCTGGAAATACAAGGAAAACGGCTTTAAACTCGTATCAGTTATTTGTAGACACTTCCTTATGCACACGGGCACCCAAAGCGCCATAGCGCCTGGAAATATGTCAGCAGAGGCTGACGGGTGCCCGGCGCGCGAGTAGGGGAAGGGCTTTTCCCTGCTCGATTGGTGAAAATACCGCTCAATTTCCAGTTAACATTTTCTCAATTAATGCAACATGGTAAATCATCAAAGAAGAGAGTATGATGGCAGTATCCGGTACAGCATTTCATTCTGTACATATGAGGCTGTAGAGAATATTCTGAAGATAATGTTTCCGGATGGAAATTATGTATTTTACCATAATACGCTGCAGTATCATTTTCTGAAAAAAGCAGGTTACCTGTGTGGCAGGCAGAAATATGATGAGGCAGTTGCCGCGCTCCGGAGGGCAAGGTACCATGCGGAGGAAATGACCAGGCTGGGCAGAAAGACATCCTGGCGCTATACCAGCCCCCTTTTTCATCTGTTGGAGGGGGAGAAGCCGGTTTCGGATTCCGCGATAACAGATGTTGATGATTTTGTAACCTACCTGAAAAGGCACAGCTGCTTTGATCCGCTGCGTGACAGGGAGGATTACAGAGAATTGGAAGGCCTGGCGTAAGGTGGGGGATGAATAAAATAATCCCTGCATGTCTGAGGACAATGTGATAAGCTTTATGCAGAGGAGATAGCTTCCATATTGGAGGAGGACATTGTCCTTGTACCAATACCTGTAATACAAAGGAACGTGCCTTTTATCAGAAGCATAAGGATTGCTTCCGAATAAGACATATAAAAGGCAGATAACTGAAGTTATCTGCCTGCAAACATGAATGAAATAGGTGGGGTGACAATCCCACATCTCTTTTAAGACCCGTAGGGCGTGACGGCCGCCTGTTCCGTCCTCAGATTTCATTCAATTTAGCTTACTCATTTGATAACTTTATTATACAATATTTTTCTATGAAGTCAAGAATTTTTTTCATTCCATGTCCATGCTCGGCCCTTATCAATATAATTAGTCAACTGAGCATCTGTTATTGGGTACATAGTGCGGTAAGATAATGCCCCAGATGCAGAAATTCTTATAGCTACTGAAACATGAGTAGAGAAATTTTTTATAAATGAAATGCTATTATCCTTGGGATGTATACTGAGGTAATCAGGTTTTTCGATGATGGAAGGTATTTGTTCCAAACAATGATAAAACTCATTGTCTGACATAAAGTCATTTTTATGCAGCTCAGTGTGTTTGACCCTGTCTTTCCAAAAAAGGATATCGGTATCGGAATTAAGGATTTTTGACAAATGAGGTGCTTTCTCGGTCAAAAAAGTGATTATGTCGGGAGCTAACCTTCCGAGGGAGATGCAGCCAGTTCCTTTTTCAAAGACAGAGATATCAAGAGCGTTCGCCATGCTATAGCCTTTCTATCAGAAGTAATGTTTAACATATACAGTCGTGCATATGGTTGTGTGCGGGGGCGGTTCGTCGGGCTTAGTGTATCATTCGTTCCTCTGGTACTTCAACTCTTCAACAGTAAGTTTATCATATGAGAGAGAGAAATAAAAGCAATTTCTATTTCCGAACACGAGTAAAACGTGGGTTTTATACTTGACTTTTAAATCTTACTATTGTAATATTAAAAGGTGATCTGAAATTTTTTTGAAGTAAAATATTACACATGTAGTATTTAGAAAGGGCTTAAGGAAGTGTCTGCAAATAACCGCTACGAGTTTAAAGCCGTTTTCCTTGTATTTCCGGGCTTTTGCCTGAAGAAATTGTAGCAGTTATTTTCTGACAATTCCTAAGGAGGAAGCGGCTATGCGGTCAAAAAGGACAAAAGGATTCTGGAATTCCGGTTCGGCGGAAGCGGAACGTGACAGAAGGGGACGGAGCCTGCGGATGTATACCATGGAGATTCTGATTGCTGCCCTGTTCCTGATATTGCTTTACCGGCTGTGGGATTTGCAGATTGTGCAGGGGGAGCGGTACGCGGAGGAATTTGAACTGAGAATCACCAGGACGGTGCGGGAAAGCAACACCAGAGGGCGGATTTATGACTGCAACGGAGAAATTCTGGCCTATAATAAGCCTGTCTTCACGGTGACCATGGTGGACGGGGAGAGCTATGCCACAAACCGGGAGAGGCAGCTTATGCTGAACAGCGTGATTTACCGCGTGATGAAATGGCTGGAGGAAAACGGACAATCGTTAAATCAGGAACTGAAAATCAGAATAGGAGAAAACGGACAGTATGAATATACCGTCACGGGCACGGGACTGACCAGATTTCTGGCAGATGTATTCGGAGAAGCGGACCCGGAGAAACTGACGCAGGCGCAGCGTGAGACCACTGCGGAAGAGCTGGTCCGGTTTCTGGCGGGGAAGGATAAATTTGCGCTTTACGAGGAGAGAAGGGGGCCTTATACGGAGGCGGAGCTGGCGGAATACGGGCTGCCTGAAAGCTACACCAAAGCGGAGGTTCTGGCGCTGGTAGGCGTACGGTACCAGCTTTCCCTCAATGCCTACAGGAGATATGTGCCGGTGACCCTGGCCAGGGGAATATCGGAGAAGACGGCCGCTTATCTGGCGGAAAACAATCAGTCCCTGCCCGGAATAGAAGTGGGACAGGACTGGGAAAGGGTTTATGAGGGAGGAGAGGCTTTTTCCCATATTCTGGGGTATACGGGGAAAATTTCCACGGAGGAGCTGGAGAAGTATGCCGAGTCGGGGCGGGATTACACCGCTGATTCTCTGGTTGGGAAAGCCGGGATTGAACAGTATTTTGAGGAGGAACTGCAGGGAATTGACGGGGAGAGGCAGATTCAGGTTAATAATGTGGGGAAGGTGCTGGGAGAGGGGGAAGTCCTTCGGGAGATGGAAAGCGGACGGGACATTTACCTGTCCGTTGACAGGGAACTGCAGACTGCCCTGTATCATATCCTGGAGCAGAATCTGGCGGGAATCCTGGTGAGCAACCTGGTAAATACAAAGGGGGAATTTGACAGGACGCGGGTGGCGGACACTTCGGATATCCGGATTTCGCTGTATGATGTGTACATGGCCCTGGTTGACAATTCCGTCATAAGCCTGGAAGCATTTCGGCACCCGGAGGCAACTGCCCTGGAACGGGAGCTTGGAGACAGGCTGAAGGAAAAGAGGGAAGAGGTATGGGACTTACTGAAAAGGGAATTGCTGGAGGGGAACACGCCCTACGGTTCTCTCAGCGCGGAAATGCAGGAATATATACGGTATATCGTAAATGAAAGCGGTATCCTGAAAGAGACCGCTCCCGGGGAGGTGAATGCCGCAGGCAACGGTGCTGCAGGGGACGATGCTGTCTGGAGGGAATGGAAAAACGGAG
Organism: uncultured Lachnospiraceae bacterium; assembly: GCA_947385785.1. Classification (GTDB taxonomy): domain Bacteria; phylum Bacillota; class Clostridia; order Lachnospirales; family Lachnospiraceae; genus Acetatifactor. The sequence continues at coordinate 23,123 of CANDMH010000014.1, read as the reverse complement.
GCAATATCAGTCCGGGAGAATTTCTGGTTCATGCCATTGAGAGCGGTTGGATTGCAACGGGAGCTGTAGCGTCCGGGCAGCAGTATCTCACCACGGAGGAAATGTATCTTCTGCTGGTGGAGGGGATGGAGGAAAGACTATCGGACAGTATGGGATTTGAAAAAATGCTTTTCAAGTGGCTGATCCGGGAGGAGCGGGTGACGGGGGAGGAAATCTGTACCCTGCTATATGACCAGGGCGTATTATCCGCTTCGGACGAGGATTACGAGGGCCTGCTGTCGGGAGCAACGGGGCCCTACGCTTTTTTGAAAAAGAAGATAGAGAGGCTGGAGATCACTCCGGCGCAGCTGGCGCTGGACCCCTGTTCCGCATCGGCAGTGGTGGTTCAGCCGGGGACGGGAAAAGTGCTGGCGCTGGTTTCCTATCCCGGATATGACAATAACAGGCTGGCCAACCAGATGGATTCCGCGTATTATAATAAACTGTTAAACGATAAGTCCCTGCCGCTTTACAACAGGGCAACTCAGCAGCTGACGGCGCCCGGCTCTACTTTTAAGCCTGTGACAATCGCTGCCGGGCTGATGGAGGGCGTGATTTCCCGGGACAGCTCCGTGCTCTGCGACGGTGTGTTTGACAGGGTTACTCCCAGCCTGAAATGCTGGAACCATTACGGACACGGAACCGTTCCCAACGCCCCGACGGCGCTGCAGTTTTCCTGCAATGACTATCTGTGTGAAATTGCGTATCGGCTGGGGATGCTGGGAGAGACGGGGGCGGAAGAGACAGAGTATCCGGGCGAGAGCGGGAATCCGGCGTCGGCAGAGTATACGGGCAGAGGCGGGAATGCGTCATCGGAAGAGTATCCGGGCGGGAGCGGGAATCTGGCATCGGAAGAGTATTCGGGCGGAAGTGGGAATCCGGAAGCAGAGGAGCATTCAGGCGAGAGCGGGAATGCGGCATCGGAAGAGCATTCGGGCGGAAGTGGGAATCCGGAAGCAGAGGAGTATCCAGGCGGAAGCGGGAATGCGGCATCGGAAGCGTATTCAGGTGGAAGCAGGAATGCGGCATCGGATATGGCATATGAGGGGAGCCGGGCAGCGGAGAACAGCGGCGTATATGCGGACAATACGGCACTTGGTTACCTGAGAAAATATGCCGGAATGTTTGGCCTGAATGAAAAATCAGGAGTTGAGATTACGGAAGCGGCGCCCCATGTGACGGATGCTTACGGGATTCCCTCGGCAATCGGTCAGGGCACCCATAATTATGCCACCATACAGCTGGCGCGCTATGTGAATACCCTGGCTTCGGACGGAGAGGTATTTTCGCTGTCGCTGTTAAAGGGAATTGCGGGGGAAGACGGGGAACTGTGGGAGTATGAGGCGGAGCCGGACAGGAAGGTGGAGCTGCCGGATTCCGTGTGGGAGACGGTTCGCGCAGGCATGATGCAGTTTGCCCGGAACAATGCCATATTGAAGGACATGGAAATCAGCATTGCCGGAAAGACGGGAACGGCCCAGGAATCCGATCTGCATCCGGACCATGCCCTGTTTGTGGGGTATGCTCCGGCGGAGAACCCGCAGATTGCGGTGGCAGTGCGGATTGCCAATGGATATGGTTCTTCTAACGCCACCGCTGTGGGGCGGAGTATTTTCAATTATTACTTCGGTTTGGAGAGCCTTGAGGATATCGTCACTGGGCGGGCATCCAGGGCTGATAATACCCGGAGTGACTGACGGGAGGTGTCCAGATTCCCAAATCGGCCAGAATCCGGAAGGTCAGCTCCGTGGCGGCGGTGCCTGTGGCGTGGTCTTCCTGCCGGATATTTGCGGCAAAATAGTAAGTGCCGCTCCCGTTTTCGATATATCCGATAAACCACCCGGAAGCATCTTTTCCGTCGATGGATTCCGTGCCCGTCTTTCCGTAGAGAGTGCTGTTTTCCGTGACGGAAAGACGGATTGCGTTCTGAACGGCATCGGCAGTTTCCGGTGAAACGGGAAGGAGGCCGTCGTGGAGCTTCCGCAGCAGTTCAACCTGTTCCACCGGTGAGATTTTCAGGGAAGAATCCAGCCAGTAGGAGGAGATATCACCTTCCGCAGTCTGGTTTCCGTAATCGATTTCCCGGAGGAAGCTTCGTGCGGATTCCAGCCCCATTTGCCGGTCGAGCGTCTGGAAATACCAGTTGACCGAATTGGTCATGGCAGATTCCAGGGTCTGGTCCGCATTCCAGGCATCATAGGGATAACGCGTCCCGTTCCAGGAAAGCAGGGAGTCCTCCGCCGTAACAGCGCCGCTTTCCAGGGCATGGAGGGCGATATATATTTTATAGGTGGAGGCCGGAGGGATGCGGGTAAGAGCCGCTTCTCCGTTATAGATCAGCCAGGAGCCCCGGGTGCTGTCATAGAGTACAAAGCTTCCCTCATTTTCGCCGAAATAACCGCTGTAGTCAACGTAGGAAACCTGATTTTCACTTTCCGTAAAGGCATGGCGGTCGGAAACGGCCGCCCCTGTGGAAAGTGCCGGAAGAAAGCCTGATAAAAGGAGCGCAATACAGACGAAAAGCGCCAGGCTTTTTATTTTTCTCCGAAAAGATACCGGCCGGTATCCGGCGATATTCAGGATTCTCTTTTTCATCTGCTCCATGCTTCCCCCCAGTCCGGCGGCGAAGGGGAAGGCGGTGCGTGAGATTTTTTCCGCATAATTGATCAGGGTGTTTCCGTAGCTTTCATAGTCCCCGCTGTGAAGCATCTGCAGAACCGCCGTATCGCAGGCGATTTCCCTGTCGCTGCGCATTTCCTTCAGGGCATACCAGACGAAGGGATTGAACCAGTAAAATACCTGTGCCGCATTCATCCAGACATTGGCGAATGCATCTTTATGCTTATAATGCTGAAGCTCGTGCAGCAGCATATACCGCATTTCTTCGGCGTGAAAATCCGAAATCAGATGGGTGGGGAGATAGATGCAGGGCCGGAAAATCCCTGTAATGACAGGGGATTTTAAGAAGACCGTGGTGTAAACGGGAATGTTACGGGTTATCCTCATTTCGCTCATGCAGATTCGGTATACAGACTGTACGGCGGGGCTTTGCAGCGGCAGGGCGGACTTTTGGATGCGGCGGAGCCGGAGGGCTGATCTGATCAGCCAGATAACCATGGCAAGAATGCCGGCAAACCACAGGGCACACAAAACAAGCCCTACAGGAGAGGGCATTTTGCTGCTGACGGATACGGTGAAATCGTTCATCCAGCCAGGGGTTCCGGATGTCGCCAGGGCAGCGTTTTCCCCGGGGACCGTTCCGTCGGGAGAGACGGAAGCGCGGGAGCCCGTCCAGGACAAAATCTGTGTCATCCGAAAGGGCTGCAGCGGCAGAAAGGGGACTGCCAGCGCCCCCAACAGCAGAAACCATAAATGGTACCGTGTCCGGCTGGTGAGGCTCTTCTGCAGCAGATGCCTGGCCGTCAGAAGGATTCCCGTTATGATGCTGATTACAATATTGGAAAGGAAAAAGCGTACAGTAAAATCTGCCATAGTATCTATCCTCTCTTATTCCTTCAGGGGTTAAATGCCCCGCTGTTTGCAGAGTTCTGAAGAGGGAAGCCAGGGGCGGATACCCCGTAGCCTGCTGCGGGTGGTTCATTCGCGGGTCTGATACCAAAGTGTCCCAGGGACACTTTCAGCTTGCAGCGACCAGAGTTTTACCGAGCAAGGCGAGGTTGGGGTTAATACCCCGCAGCTTGCTGCGGGGAAGTTTATTCGTCCCTGCGGGGCGGCTTTGCAAGAAGGGCGCGCAGTGTGTCGATATCATCCTCCGACAGCTTATCATTGTCGATATAGGCGGAGAGCATGGCTGTAATATTGCCGTTGTAGAAACGCTTCAGGAAGGAATTGCTCTCCTGACCGATGTATTCCGCCTCGCCCACCAAAGGGGTGTAGACGAATACACGGCTCTGTTTTTCATAGGAAAGGGCGCCCTTGTTCACCAGACGCTTGATCAGGGTCTGTATGGTCTTTGGACTCCAGCTGGTAGTCCTGACCAGCATGTCCGTAATCTCATTGGTGCTGATGGGGGCGTGCTTCCACACGATTTTCATGACTTCAAATTCGGCTTCGGATATCTGGGGCAGGGATTTCATGGGGATTCTCCTTTCGGATGTTTTCAGGAATTCCATAATGTCTTACAAATGTAATAAAATTATAATATACAGAGGCCGCTTTGTCAATTTCTATTTGGTCCGAAGGGTACACATACGAGAACTTCCGGAGTTTTTGTGTCCTGCCTTAAAATAATAGTTTATAGAATATTAATATTTTTTATAAAATAGTATATTGCAATATATAATAGTGTGTGATACAATGAACCAGTCAAAACGAAATACGGGACCTGCAGGGCCATCGGACAATTCCTGAGTATAAATCGAGAGCAGGAAATGTTCAATCCACAATTCCCGGACGGTTCCCAGCGGAAAGAAAGGAGGCCATACATGAATACACAATTTAAGAAGGGGGCACTGGAGCTTTGCGTGCTGTCCCAACTGGTGTGGGGAGACAAATACGGTTATGAGCTGACGGAGAGGATATCCGGTGAAATGTCCATAGCCAGCGGCACGTTGTATCCCATTTTGAGAAAACTGAAGGAAGACGACTATGTGACCACATATCTGGTGGAGTCCGAATCGGGTCCGGCGAGAAAATATTACAAGCTGACGGACAAGGGGAAAGAGTACCAGACATCTGTAAAGCAGGAATGGAAAGCATTTACCAATGCGGTAAACCAGTTAATTCAGGAACAGGAGGGATGAGGCCATGACGAAGCTGGAATATATGAAGAAACTGCAGGAGAAGCTGGAAAAATTCGGAAAAGAGCTGCAGGAAGAAATCCTGGAAGATTACAGGCAGCATTTTGCCGAGGGAGAGAATGAGGGAAAGTCGGAGGAGGAGATCATTGACGAGCTGGGCAATATCGAAGAGATGATCAGAGAGCTTTCGGAGGACGACCTTCCCGAAGGGTTTGCGCAGCTGGATCCGGGCGGCAGGGCGGAGAATGCCGGACAGGTGACGGAGGCGGCGGAGGAAGAGGACGGACAGACCGTGAAGGATACGGATCTGAAGAAAAGCTTTTCCTATTCCGCGTATTACAAGGGAATCGTACTGGAGGGCAAGGCGGCGAATGTCACTGTGAGCCGTTCCGAGGATGACAGGATCCATGTGGATTACGAGGCAAAAGGGGTAAGCAACCAGCTGAATTACGAGTATTATCAGCATGAGGAAGACGGTGTCTTCTATGCCGGGGTGAAACGCAGGAAAGGCGCCAGGGACGAGGGCGACAGTGAGGAGAAGATGGTGAAGGTGACTCTGTTCGGACGCACCATTATCTCCTACGGAAATATCAGCGATTTCGGCGGCGGCGGACAGAATATCACTCTGACAGTCCGGATACCGAAAGGAGTGCCGAAGCTTACGGTGAAAGTCGGCAGCGGCAATGTCAGCGTCTCCGGCGTGGAGCTGGAAGCCTTCGAAGGCAGCAGCGGCAGCGGCAATGTGTCGCTGGACGAGGTGGTGACGGACAGGCTGAAGGCCCACAGCGGCAGCGGGAATATAAAGGTGAACCATACGGAATTTATCTCCGGAAGCCTTGAGACCGGAAGCGGCAACGTGAAGGCCGAGATGATCAAGGGCCGGGATTTAAAATGCGGTACCGGCAGCGGCAATGTCAGGGTGGATGCCGCGGTGGCGGAGTATCAGCTGTCCACCGGAAGCGGCAGTATCAAGGCGCGGGCCGTGGGAACCGCGGAGAGGATTGACATGTCCACCGGAAGCGGCAGCATCAGGCTGGAGCTGGAAGGAGTGGAAGGCATGGAGGCAGCGGTGCGGAGCGGCTCCGGCAGTATCCATATCGACTGGGACGGGCAGGAAAGCCAGAAGGTGAAGAACGGAACTTACGCCTACGGGAACAGCGCCTGCAAGGTAAAGGCCAATACGGGAAGCGGCAGTATCAGAATTTCCGGGAATTAACGGCTTGACAGAGTAGAGCGGGGATGTTAAAATTATCTTGTACTTGTAAAAGGTGCTGTCTTTAGACGGCTCGCCCTTATCTTTTATTAAATCAAAAAAGCAACACTAACCTTGGCTGTGGCGGTTGCTTTTTTGATGTTTATCTTTTGTTTTTTGGAGCAGTTCTGCCGCTTTTGTGATGATATTCACAGAAGCGGAGAGGATGCTCACAATTTTTAAGATAGTATCTAACATCAAATTATCCTTTCGTTTATTTCCCGTATATGTACTGCATTTGTACATATTTGTATCACCTCCTGAGATACTGGAAGTTCTCAAAATACAGTGATTTTGGCGAAAGGCGAACCGCTGGCCGTTGGGACAGCACCTCAGGCTGGTTTCCCAACCCAGTTTTATCCTGACATATTTTGTGCGGACTGGCAATAGAAAGTTGAAATGATCGAATCGCTTTTACGAAAGAAGGAGAAAGCAAGAAGGGAAAGCGGTTCTTAATGTTTTAAGACTTTATTGCGAACTGACGGCAATGATGCTATAATGCGAAAGGAAGTGTTTACAATTCCCTAGGCGCTTAACAACGAAATCCTGCGCAAAATGGCAAAATTTTAGTTCCGGTTTATCCGGGTTAGGAAGCGCTGGAGAAGCTGCAGGAATGACAGGATATAAACAGGAGGAACCGGAATGCCGCAGAAGGATTTTTCGCAAAAAGAGAAAGAGGCGAATGCAGCCTCATCCCCCAGCTTTTCAAAGCAGGGCCGGATGGCAAATCTGGAGCTGCTGCGCTGCGTGGCGATGATGATGGTGGTGATTATGCATTATCTGGGGAAGGGGAATCTTCTGGCTGATCTGACGGAGCCGCAGCTGACAGGGACGGAGCTTGCGGCGTGGCTGCTGGAAGCTTTCTGTATCGTGGCGGTAAATGTATACATGTTTATCAGCGGGTTCTTTCTGTGCACCTCTTCCTTTAAAGTGAGCCGTCTGATTCAGCTTTGGCTGCAGGTCTGGGTGTATTCCGTGGGAATCGGACTGCTGGGCGCGCTCACCGGCGTTATGACCGGCACGGATGTGGATATCCATTTTATGCTTACGCTGCTGTTCCCCGTTTCCATGGGACATTACTGGTTCATGACCGCATACGTTTTTCTGTATCTTATGCTTCCCTTTGTGGGAACGGCGGTGAGAAGGATGAATAAACGTCAGATGCAGACGGCGCTGGCGCTGCTTCTGTTTGCCTTTTGTATTATAAAAAGCGTTCTGCCCGTGCGGTTTGAAATGGACGGGCAGGGGTATGACTGCCTGTGGTATCTGTGTGTATTTGTGACGGCGGCTTATGTGAGGCGGTTCGGCGGCGGATTCCTGGAAAAAAGGCGGCTCGGGCCGGTACTGTACGGGGGAGGCTGTCTGCTGATTTTTGCGGCGACGCTGCTTCTTCGCAGGATATATCTGCGCAGCGGCAGTCTGGATACCATGCTGAAGTTCTGTATGGAATACAATCATATTCTGCCTTTTCTGGCGGCAATCGGACTGTTTTTAGTTTTTTACAGGATAAAAATACACGGAAAAGCAGCAATATTAATCAATCGTGTGGCACCGTATACCCTGGGTGTATATCTGCTTCATGAAAATCTGGGGCTTCGTTATACCTGGCAGAACTGGCTCGGCGCAGGTAAGGCTGCGGAGGCGATGAAGGAAGGAAGCGCCGGTGCCTTTGGGCTGCTGCTGTTCTGGACGGCTGCAGCGACTGCTGCCGTGTTTGTCTGCGGGGTGCTGGCGGATGTATTGAGGAAACGGGTGTTTGGAATACTGCACCGGGGGCTTATGAGGGTTGAGATTTATCGTAAGCTGACCGGGAAGATAGAGAGCCTGGACGGGATATTCAAGGAGGAGGACGGGCATGGCCTGTAGGCTGTGCTTAAGGCCGCCTGCAAACCTGTTTAATGTGCAACGTGCAGTATAAATTTTGGCGTGTTTCAAATCAGGCTGACAGTGTTTTAAAACATTTTGGGAACCGCATAAACTCTGGATGTATAGAATGCCTGACAATCAATCATTGTCAGCTGGGTGAGAGTACTTTTGAAACACGCCTGAATTTTATACTGCACATCAATCAAATGTGCAGTATATTACAGGAACCGCTTCGCGAACCCTGTAATCGTAAGAAAACTACAACGAAAGACCGTCAGCCGCCTGCCGTAGACAGATTCGTATACTCGTGAGCGCACCTGCGCTGTAAGATAAGCGCCTGGCAAATGTATGCGCTCACGAGTTTAGCAAATGCTTTCGGCCGTGAGTATAAATTCCACGGTCTTGCGTATCAGTATGTCAGAGAGGAAATGTAAAAGATGGAAGCAAACAGGAAACAGTATCAGCTGCCTCAGCGTCAAAGGCGGAATCTTCTGGAGAATCTGTTTATTGTGATTCTGGTATTTTATCCGCTCATCCATATCGGTCAGGGAATAGATCTCTGGGATACCGGTTATAATTATGCGAATTTTCAATATACAGGGACGCAGCACATGGGTTCCATGTGGTTTTTTTCCACTTACCTGGCGAACGTTGTGGGCAGCTGGCTCACCGGGCTGCCGAATGCGGACACCCTGCGGGGCATGAATCTGTACACGGGGCTTTTTGTCAGTGCCCTGGCGCTGGCCGGTTACTTTTTCTGTACCAGGAAGCTGAAAATGCCCGGGGGAATCGCCTTTGTGGGTGAGATGGCTGCAATCAGCCTGTGCTGGTGCCCCACGGCGCTTTTGTACAATTATCTGACATATGTGCTGTTTCTGGGTTCTTTTATGCTGCTTTATCTGGGATTAACCAAAGAGAAAAAAGGATTTCTGGCAGCAGCGGGCGTCCTGTTGGGGGTGAATGTGCTGGTCCGTTTCTCCAATCTGCCGGAGATGGCGATGATTGTGGCTGTCTGGGCATATGACATTATTGTGTGGATGGAGGAGAGGAAGGGCAGGGGACCGGGGCGTATGAGCGCAGGAGACCGGGCGGAGAATGCGGGACACCGAACAGAAAGCGCAGGAGACCGGGCGGAGAATGCGGGACATCGGACAGAAAGCGCAGGAGACCGGGCGGAGAATGCGGGACATCGGACAGAAAGCGCAGGAGATCGGACGGAGAATGCGGATTCGGCCGGGAAAAGCACGAAAATGCAAAAGAAAGGCCATGAATTTGACGGGGATTGCGCAGAGAAGCTGGGAAATAGAAGCACGCAGAACAAAGAGGACGTAAGGCAGTCAGGCGGCAGGACCGGGAAAACAGAGGCTGCGGCGGGAGGAACGGGCTTCTGGCAGAGGGTGCTTAAGCATACACTGTGGTGTTTCCTGGGATATGCGGGGGCCCTGGCGGTGCTGCTCAATTATATCCATATCTTCTATGGGATAGACGCTTATTTTGAGGGAATCGCCAGACTGTTTTCCATGACGGATACGGCGGTTGACTACAAGCCGGCTGCCATGATTCTGGGAATTGTGGAACGTTATGTGGAGCATCTGTACTGGGCTGTCAGAATGGGAATTATTATACTGGGAGGCATGGTGCTGTTTGCGGCGGCGGGATGGCTGGAAGAGCGGCTGGGAAGGAAGGGAGACACTGGTAAGAACAGCGGAGTTTCAAGGGATGTTGGAAGGACTTGGGAAAATTATCCTGCCCGGAGCGCCGAATCGGGTTCGGGAAGCGTGGGGAAGCACACGGCTGTCAGGGGGACTGGCGATGCTGCGGCCCCTGCAGGCAGGGCTGCCAGCCTCCTGCATATGGGAACGAAGCTTTTGTGGGCAGCAGTCAGCATCGCCATGATTGTCTGGCTGTATGTGCGGGGATATTGCTCTTTCCTGTTCTACAGTTATGATTCCATTTTAAGGCCGGGCACCATGTTTCTGATGCTGTCCATGCTGATTGCCGTTATCCGTATTTTCCATAAAGACAGTCCCCGGGAAGAAAAGCTGCTCAGCGGCATGGTGGTGCTGGTGATCCTGCTGACGTCTATAGGCAGCAATAACGGCGTGATGCCCTCCATGAACAATCTCTTTGTGACGGCGCCCTACACCTTGTGGGAGAGCTGGCGTTTCCTTCGGAATGCGGGAGATAAAAGGCTGAAACGCGGCCTGGTGATTTCCAGTTTTCCGGCGAAGGGCATTCTGACAGCATTTCTGGCGTTGTGTTTGTTTCAGTTCGGAGGATTCGGCGCGCAGTTTGTTTTTGCCGAAGCTACGGGAATACAGGATGCGAATACCTTTGTGGGAAATAATGCCGTCCTGAAAAATGTAAAGATGAATCCCGAGAAGGCGCAGTGGATGACGGAACTGAGCGATTATGTCAATGAAAATGAGCTGCAGGGAAAGGAAGTCATCCTCTATGGATATATTCCGGCGCTGTCTTATTATCTGCAGATGCCGCCGGCCTTCAGCGCCTGGCCGGATCTGGATTCCTATCATCTGGAGGTTATGGAAGAGGCGCTGGCAGAGCTGGAAGGAAGGATTACGGAAAAGGGCGCGGAGAAGCCGGTGATTATCCTGGAGGATGACTATGCATTATATAGGGAGGAAAACGCCGGGGAGGTTTCGCTGTTCCCGCTTTCCGAGGAGAAGCGGCAGGAGATGGGGAAGGACCCGAAATGGACGCTTTTGATGGAATTTATGGACAGGATGGGCTATGAGCGGACTTTCCGGAATGTGAAATTCGGGCTTTACCAATAGGAAAAGCGGATATTCTGTTTCCCAGCGCTATGTGCCGGCTGACGACCTGTGTGCAATAACTGAATAATGCCGGATACTTTCTGGATGTATGGCCGTCTTTGTGTGATACTGGCGATTGCCCTGGGTGGAGTGTTTATTCCGGTTGCGGCGCCGGGGAGAAATATGAGTGAAGGGCGTAACAGGCCAGGGGCCTGCAGCTTACAGCAGCTGCAGGCCTTTTTTCGCGGCTTCCTCCATTGTCTCATCCGGCCAAAGGGAACACTGTACCTCCCCGATATGGGCCTTGCGCAGGAAGAACATGCAGATACGGGACTGTCCGATGCCGCCTCCGATGGTGTAGGGAAGTTCCTCATTGATGACCGCCCTGTGGAAGGGCAGCTCGGCCCGTTCCATGCACCCGGCTGTCTGCAGCTGGGAGAGCAGGGATTCCCTGTCTACCCGGATACCCATGCTGGACAGCTCCAGAGCAATGTCCAGGACAGGATAGTAGACGATGATATCGGCATTCAGCGCCCAGTCGTCGTAGTCCGGCGCGCGCCCGTCATGGGGCTTGCCATTGCCCAGAGGGCCTCCGATCTGCATTACGCAGACGGCTCCCTTTGCCTTTGCAATGTAGTATTCCCTTTCCTTTGGCGTATTGTCAGGAAACATTTCCTCCAGCTCGCCGGTGGTGACGAAGAAAATGTCATGGGGAAGTATTTCCTCGATGTAGTCATAATGTATGGCCATGTACTTCTCTGTCTTGCGCAGTACCTTATAGACGGTGCGCACGGTGTCCTTCAGGGTGTCCAGGTTGCGGGCATCCTTTTCGATGATCTTTTCCCAGTCCCACTGGTCCACATAGATGGAATGGATGTTGTCCGCCTCCTCGTCCCTGCGGATGGCGCTCATGTCCGTGTAGAGTCCCTCTCCCACGGCAAAGCCGTATTTCTTCAGGGCGAACCGCTTCCATTTCGCCAGGGAATGGACGATTTCCGCTTCCCGGCCGTCCTGGTATTTGATGTCGAAAGCGACAGGGCGTTCCACACCGTTTAAATTGTCATTCAGGCCGGATTTGGGGTCTACCATGAGAGGGGCAGATACCCGGAGGAGATGCAGGCGCTCCGCCAGCAGGCTCTGGAAGAAATCCTTGACCATTTTGATGGCTACCTGCGTGTCATACAGATTTAAGCCTGATTTATAGTCTTTTGGCAGTGAAAAGTTTGGCATAATGCAGTCTTCCTTTCTTATTCCAGTTGCGTACAAAACTCTGAATCTTATTTAAACGCTTTTTGAGGAATTTTGCAATACTTTTCTAAAATCTTTTTGCTGTGATGCTGTCGCCCAGTTACTGTTTACGGGTGCCTCCGCGAGGCGTTTTCGTGCGCACTTTGCACGAACAATCCCAGGCAACCATCAGGTTGTCTTGACTGCAGGCGCCAAAATGTAGAGATTAAATATCCAAAGTTCAGAAAGAACCTGCCGAACGGCATATAGTTCGATTATTACGGACAGCACGGGGACATGGTCCGCCGGGAGGTGGAGCCGGTGCAGCTGCTTTTCAAGGAATACACTTGGTATGTGAGGGCCTACTGCCGGATGCGGGAAGCCATACGGCTATTCAAGGTGCTTCGGATGAAGCGTGTGGAGGTACTGGAGGAGGTTTTCGAACCGGGGCAGAGACACAGAGAGGAGAGCACAATGCCGGGAACCGCTCCGGAAAACAGGAAGGTTGAGGGCATGGGAGCGGCAGGAGAACCGGAAGCAGACCGGAAACCGCATAATACGATGGAACAGAACGCAATGGATGAAATCGTCTTCCTCATAGACGGAAAAGAAGCCTACCGGGTTTACGACAGATTCGAGGAGGATGAGATTACGGTGACATCCCGGGGAGATTTCGAGATCCGGATGTGCTGTTCCGTGGACGACTGGGTTTTCGGGCTGATTCTGTCATTTGGGCCGTCAGCCAGAGTACTTGGGCCGGACTGGGTGCGGAAGGAACTGGAAAAAGGATACGGCAGATGGCGGAGATTTATGACATCTGATTTTTCGGATGAGACTTATGGCATACATAAACTTGCCCGGACAGGGGCAGGAGCGACCAATAAGCAGTCCGGCATCATTCCGTCCAGTACCCCATAGGGTTTCAGGACGCATGTATTTTGCGGCCTGAAATCCTATGCCCAGGCCTTGGGTAGTGGATGGGATGATGCGGAACTGGAATAGGAAAGGCCGGGCTTGATGTGGAACAGCTGCGCAGCTACCGCGAAAAGGAGGTGCACGGGAATGCTTACCGCCATCCCGGGAAATACGGGCTGTTAGTCGACACAAAAATTGCCGCTCCGTTTGTCAGGCAGGATTATCGTAATTGCACAATCCTTAAGGAAAGACTCCGAGAATAATTTCAAATGTGTAAAGCTTCATTTGATTATTACGCAGCTCCCTGATTCATCCTTTTTTTCTCTTTCCGGATAAGGCAGAGAGACAGGATTGTGGCAAGCAGATCGCTGATAGGCTGTGCAAAGAAAATGCCGTTTACGTTCAAAACAAGCGGAAGGATATAAATAAACGGTACAAGAAACAGAACCTGTCTCAAAACCGTAATGATTATGGACGGCACAGGACGGTTGATCGACTGGAAAAAGGTAGTGGCCAGCATGATAAAACCGAGGGCCGGCGTGATGCAGAAGTTGATCCGCAGGCCGGGGACGCCGATCCGGAACATTTCCTCAGTACCGCCAAACGCCGCAAGAATCTGTCCGGGAAAGAGCAGTACGATAAGCCAGATAAAGCAGGTAACCGATACGGATAAAAGGGTGGACTGCCAAAATGCGGACAGAACCCGCTTATAATTACCGGAGCCGTAATTATTTCCGAGGATCGGCTGGATTCCCTGGCTGATACCGCTTGCAGGCATGATAACGAAAGTCATGATACTGGATATCACCGCATAGACACTGATTGCCACATCCCCGCCGTACATCCCCAGTCGGCTGTTATAAACAAGGCTGATGAATCCCATAACCATCTGTGATATAAAGAAGGCAAATCCGCAGATGATGATCTGGAGGCAGAGCTCTTTTTTCAGACGGAAAATCTTTTTCGAGATGCGGACCAGCGTCTTGTTTCCAAATACGAAATACGCGCCAAAAAGAGCCGAGATGATCTGGCCGGTTACGGTGGCCCAGGCCGCGCCTGCGACGCCCCATTCAAAGACAATGATAAAAAGCGCATCCAGGCCAATGTTCGTAACTGCGCCGATTCCCGTTACGCACATCCCCAGGAGCGGCCTGCCGGAAACCCGGACAAAGTCGCAGAACAATTGGGTCAATCCCTGGAAGACACATCCCAGTGCTACAATGCGGTAATACAAGACGGCATAGGGATAGGATGTCTCCGTCACTCCGAAAACCTTTAAAAAAGCATCGGGAAACATAAGCAGTACCACGCTCAGCGCAATTTCGGATATGCAGGCCATAACCATGGAATTTCCGAAGGCGAGGTTCATTTTTTCCGAGTCCTTTTTCCCGGAAAATAAGCTGAAAAGGGTGGAACCGCCTGCGCTGCAAGTCAGGGCGAAGGCCATCATCATAAAAGACAGGGGAAAACAGACAGACAGTCCTGCCAAGGCGGAAGTGCCGTTATAATTTCCGACAAACATCCTGTCTACAATATTGTAAACAGCCGTTATCAGCAGCGAGATTGCCGCGGGGATGGAAAACCGCAGAATCATGGGAAAGAGTTTCCCGTTTAAGTAGTCGACGTTTTTCGTATTCATTACCATACCTCCAGGATTCAGATTTTGCCAATGATATTCTCATGATCTGTATTTTGTGCTGCATGCCGCTGAAATCTGCAGTAAGCTACAACAAATCCGCTATCACTATGACGGCGTTAAGGCATCGGCCATATAGGTTCGCTGTAGACAGACAAGAAAATCCTGACGGTTTTGAGTATAACATCTGTTCCGGGATATGTGAATTTCAAAAAAGAAAATGGCATTAGACAAAAACTAATAATTGATTTTGAGGGGATTATCGTTTATACTGTAGAAAAGGGTTCCGGCCTTTCTCGTTTCCCGCGTGCGGCGGGGGCTGTCCAGGAGGTATTGATATGACCAGTCAGCAGTTAAAGTGTTTCGTGCTTGTGGCGGATAAGCTGAATTTTACAAAAGCGGCCGAGGAAATGTTCCTGTCTGTCCCAACCGTTACCCACCATATCAAAACGCTGGAGGAAGAACTGGGCGCCTCCCTGTTTATCCGCACATCCAGAACTGTCCGGCTTACGGAGGCAGGCGCCACATTTTACAGCGATGCCAGAGGAATATTGGAGAAAATCTCCCTGGCGGAAAAGAATATCCAAAAGGTAACCAACTCTGGAATATCTTTTCTCAGAGTCGGCTGTATCAGCACGGCTGAACTGGGATTTTTAGAAGAAATGCTGTATGGCATGCAGGAAAAATACCCCGGCGTTTATCCCCAGATTTTCATCCATGATTACCAGACCATGAAAAACCTTTTTTGCAATAAGCAGCTTGACCTGCTGCTGGCCACAAGGGAGATGGTCAGGAATATGGATGACTGCTCCTTCAGGAAGCTGAAGACAGTTTCAAATTACGTTGTGGTATCTCCCAAGTCTCCTTTAAGTGAAAAAAAGGAATTGTGTTTCGGGGATTTGGAGGATGAATGCCTGGTAGTGCCGCTGCCGAAATTTCTGCCGTTCCAAAACGGCAATAAGCTCCAGGAAAAAATAGTACTGCATTCGCAGTCTCACTTTCATCTTATGTGCGAAAATGATCAGGCCGCCATTCTGCTTGCCAAATGTGGATACGGCGTGGCCATTCTTCCGGAATTTTTCATACCGCCGCAGTCGGACGACTTGATTGTTATTCCCCTGACGGACGAGGGAGATGTCATGGACTATGGAGTTGCCTGTCACAAAGACAGCGAGACGGAGTGTATAAAATATATCGTTCGGAATTTTTGTTATGTAAAATAGAAGGGCAGCGTGCTGTTGTTATCTAAAGTAAAGAGGAGACAGTTCAATGTATTATAATATAATCCGTCTTATAGATAAACCGGAAATAAAGGATAAAGCCGCGGAATGGTTCCATGCGAAATGGGGCATTCCCTTAGAGGCGTATCAGGAAAGCATGGAAGAGTGCCTGAGGGCGGAAAGTCCGGTTCCCCAGTGGTATGTTGCGATGGAAAACGATTACATTATCGGCGGAATGGGCGTGATTGAGAACGATTTTCATGACAGGAAGGATTGCGCCCAATGTCTGTGCGGTTTACACGGAAGAAGAGAAACGGGGCAGCGGCGTGGCAGGGGCACTGTTAAATTATGTTTGTTCCGACATGAAAGAGAAGGGAATTTCCACGCTTTATCTTCTGACAGACCATACTTCTTTCTATGAATGGTATGGCTGGGAATTTTTCTGTATGGTGCAGGGGGATGGCGAGGCTGACCGGTCAAGGATGTACATTCACAGGAGCTGAATTTTTGGAGGGCAGTTTTGCAGGGTTTTTATAGCCTGTCTTAGGGCAGTTTTTATAGATGTGCCGGCAGTTTCTGAGTTCATTTGGAATCTGTGATTATGACGATTCCGTACTATGACGACACATATGCTGACCGGGGAACTGCAGTTCCTAATACAAAAATAAACAGGAGGCGCTAAAATATGTTCAGAGAACTTCGCAGAAAAAAGCAGGAATTGTCCCTGGAAGAAAGCCTTGATATTCTGAAAGAGGGAACATCAGGGGTTCTGGCTCTGTGCGGCGATGAGGATTATCCTTACGCCGTGCCCATCAGCTATGTATACGAGGACTCAAAACTGTATTTCCACGGGGCGAAAAGCGGCCATAAAATAGATGCGGTGAGAAAATGGGAGAAAGCCTCCTTCTGCGTCATCGCCCGGGATGAGGTGGTACCGGAAAAATATACCACCCTGTTCAGAAGCGTGATTGTCTTTGGCAGAATCCGTATCCTGGAAGAGGAAACGGAAATCAGAAATGCGGCACAGGCGCTGGCCGTAAAATACTGTCCGGATGACAGCGAGGCAGGGCGGCGGAACGAAATTGACAGGTATTGGGAAACACTGTGCATGATGGAATTGTCCGTGGAGCATATCACCGGAAAAGAGTGTATAGAACTGGTGAAGGCAAGGCAGTGACGGCAGACGGATTCTCCGGATGCCTGGGAATTGTCGGAAAATAACTGATACAATTTCCTTTTGATTACAGGGTTCGCGAAGTGGCTCCTGTAGTATGCAGACACTTTCCCGTGAACTGTTAAGAAAGAAACAATGCCGGTAATTAAGAACCATCATAAAAAGAGGAAAAGTTTTTAAAATATGACATGCTGATGTCATATTATGTGGCGTATGATGGATTTATTCCTGACAGGGCCAGATAAAAGCGGCAGGCATGTGCATCAGGTATCTTCCGGAGATTTCGGACGGTGCAGTGAGGCGTTCGACACCGGATAAAAGCGGCAGGTATGCCCGCCGGGTACCCTGAACCGGAACCGAAGAAAAAAACATTGCGGAATGAAATCCAGGAGGACAACATCATGGAAAACAACACAAAACAGGAACTGAAAATCTGCCAGAGCTGCGGGATGCCCATGCAGGAAGACCAGTACGGAAGCAACCAGGACGGCAGCAGGAATGAGAAGTATTGCTGCTACTGCTATAAAGACGGGGCATTTGCCCAGGACTGCACCCTGGAGGAGATGATTGAATTCTGCGCACCCTTCGAAGTGGAGGGCGGCAGGGCTAAGACGCTGGAGGAAGCAAAGGCCATGCTCGGCGAATACTTCCCCACACTGGAGCGCTGGAGGGCATAAGGAATTGTCTACAGACAGTTCCTTGGGAAGTGCTGTCGAAGTACACGGCCGGGATGTGCTTTATGGGTTCCGGCTGTGTACTTTTCTGAAGAAAGGAAGCGGCTGCTTGGAAAAATATAGAATCCTGATGGAATTAAACAGAAAAGCCGTATTTGGAGAGGAAATATCGGACGCGGAAAAGCACAGTGCGGTATCTGCTTTTTGCGGCGGAATATGTGCCGGAAATGAGATCCTTAAATATAAAAAGCGCATTAGGGTAAATGCGGAGACAGACCGGATGTATCCCGATTATTTCATTCCTCCCTGGAATGGGGGCAGGAAGCTGCGGCTGATTCAGGGATATCTGCCGAAAACCAATATCCTCTATGCCAACCACTATGAGCTGGAAATCATCAGACTGCTCTGGCTGTTTGCACCGAAAGAGGAAGCCGTTCAGAAAATGGCGGAGGAAACCTTAGAGAGGCTGAAGCACACCTGCTTCGGAAATTCATGTACACAGGGTGAGTGCCTGGCGGCGGGAATCAGTGTATTGCGGTTTCTGGCTGTCACGAGACCGGAGGATGCGGAATGGATAGACAGGCTGTGCAGACCTCTGTGTGACAGGTTTCTTTCCTTTGGAACCGGACGGGCGGCAGTCTGCCAGGGAATCCCCATGACATACCTGCTGATGGCATTTACGGATATCAATAATGAAACCACCAGGGCAGTATTGACTCAGAAGAAAGAGTGGCTGTTAAACCTGCTGAGAAAAGGATGGATTACAGGCAGACTTTCCAACGGGAATATCTCAGAGGGGGATACCTATAACCTGATGGGAAAATACATTATAAGAAATGCCCTGGGTACCCTGCCGGGGTTTGAAGACATATCCGAGGAACTGCCCTTACCACTGCATTGAACGAAACCGTTAAGGGACTTAAAGTCCGCAGCGTGGAGGCTGCCCACACGAAGCATTCCTTTGCCTGGTATAGCGGAGAGCCGGAATTTTACGCAAAGATCATGGAGGGCAGGCAGCTTGGGGAAGCCACAGGATGGGGCAGTTTGAAGCGAAGAGTGTACTTTACCTCCCCGCCCGGGTTCACTGCCAGGACGGCTTCCAGGATTTCCTCCCTGCGTTCCTCTGCTTTTGGCAGGTCACAGACAATGTCGTTCAAATCATAGGGGCCATACCGGAAATGCCCCACCGACGCACCGCAGATCCGGCCGTCGATCAACAGGTACTGCAGCAGTTCACAGTCATAGGGAAGCCCTGCGGTCAGCTCAGCGAACCCTGTAATCAAAAGGAAATTGTAGCAGTTATTTTACGGCAGTCCCTAAGTACAAATCCCGGGCCGCATCCAGTGCCGCCTTCATCCGCTCCACCATCTCCGCCGGTCCCAGGACTTTCACCCTGTCCCCGAAGCTCAGGAACCATTCCAGGGCTTTTTCCATGGTGGAGAAGCCCCACTCCGTATATAATCTGTCGTCCTCCTGGGGAGTATAGCAGTCCGGTCCGTACTCCTCCACCAGGCGGTATTTTACACGGGGGTCATAGATGGCGGCGACTATGTAGTCATCCGTCATATGTGAACCGAAGCGCTTTTTCTCATCCGGGATCTCCCTGGGAGAGAAGGTTTCCTCCGTAATCTGCAGGTTCCACAGGCGGCGCAGCTTATACATGCGGAAATCCTGACGCTGTCTGCAGAAGCCGAAGACATACCAGTCAGACCATTTGAATACGGCCAGGCAGGGTTCGATGAATTTGTCCGCCTCGCCTTTTTCGTAATAGTAGCGGAAGGTGATACATCTGGACAGGTGGATGGCGGTTTTGATCTGTTCCAGTTTGGAAGCCAGGTCATCTTTATAATGGGAGGCCAGGTCGATGAGCATATGGTTGGAAACCTGGAGGGCAGGGCTTCCGCCTATTTTTCTGGCCAGGTTTTCACCGGCGGCGGAATGGGAGACGCTGTCCAGGGATTTTAACCCCGTGAAGATGGCGGCCAGTTCCTGCTCTGTGAAAACCGTGGTGTCCAGGGAGAAGCCCTCCATGATGGAGATGCCGCCCCCTGCCCCCTGTGTGGTGACCAGGGGGATGCCGGCCCTGCAGATGTCTTCGATATCCCTGCTGATGGTGCGGCGGGAGACTTCGAATTTCTCCGCCAGGTAGGGGGCGGTGACGCTCTTTTTTTGCTGTAAGGTGGTAATGATGCCGATTAACCGATATAATTTCATCTGTATAACATTCCTCCGGTTTCGAATTCAGGTTTTTTCCAGACATCTCCTATTTTCAAACATGTGTTCTATATGCTATGATATGCTCGTGAGGCAAACATTTGCCGATTTCTGTCCTGCCATTTGTTATATATTTTATACCCACAAACGTAATTATAGTAAACGACTTTAAAATCTTTACTTTGACACACAATGTCGATTGCCGTTGCTGTGATGGCTTTCAGGCAAAGTAAGAATAGTTATGGCGTTTACTATAATTGC
The DNA here is from genome assembly GCA_947385785.1 of uncultured Lachnospiraceae bacterium. Taxonomy (GTDB): domain Bacteria; phylum Bacillota; class Clostridia; order Lachnospirales; family Lachnospiraceae; genus Acetatifactor. The sequence continues at coordinate 3,111 of CANDMH010000014.1, read as the reverse complement.
CGTCTGCACGGTATAACGAGTGAACGCATCGGCAATCCAGAACTGAAAGCGGCAATTAAATGCGTTCACGAGTATACTTACGGCAATAGAATTTATTTACTGTTCCGCCTGAAACGAACATACTTGGCTGGCGGTCTTTCGTTGTAGGTTACTGCAAATTTCAGTGGTGTGCAGTATATCTCGCTGCTTGCAGCGGGGAAGTTTATTGTCAGGAATGTATATTTAAAAACCAGAAAGGAGTGCCGACCATGGAAAGTATACTGTGCGTTAATATTCCAGTGCAGATGATTTCCTGTACCGATACCGACGGAAAAATTACGCCCATACGTTTTCGGTTCCGCGACAAAACGGGAGAACTTATCACGGTTACCATAGACAGGGTTCTGTCCCAGGACCAGGACAGAAACAGGGTGGGGGTGAACTTTTCATGTGCCGCCACGGTTTCCGGCGCCAGGAGGGTCTTCAGCCTCTGGTATAATTATTTTGCACATGAGTGGCATCTCTCTCACATGCATGTTTGATGGAGCCATGCAATTGAAAAGAGGTATTCCATGGGGAGGGCCGTGCCGTCTGTGAAAACAATCTGCCGTGTGTTTTCCTCTATTTTTTTAACCCTGCCCCGGACGGTTACATAGGCTCCGCCGGATTTTTTCGCATCCGGCTGGAAGCAGGTGATTTCGCATTCCGGCTTTTGCGCCAGGTTTTCCCGGATGAACAGGAGCTGTTCGTTCAGCTGCGCCTTTCTGTCCTCCGTCAGCTCGGCAAAGGAGTCTGTCCGGCGGGCGGTTTCCCGGATGGCTTCCTCATGCCCGGTAAGGGCGGCAAAGGGGGAAAACTGGGCGGCACGGTTCAGAAGCGGCATCTGGGGATGTTTTTTTGACACATGGTGGGGGAGATGGATGATGTCGTCATAGTTATGGCTGCTCTGTCTGTTCATTCCTTATGTCCTCCTATCTGGCGGTTTCGCTCCATGGTAGTGGCGCCCTCCTGCAGGTTCATGCCTTTCAGGATTGCGTTTTTCCCATATTTGTGTTTGATGCTCAGCATGGCTTCCTGCAGTCTTCTTTCCCTGGAAAGCCGTTCTTCTTCCTCCTTCCGCTCCTTTTCCAGGGCGGCGTAGTCTGTGAACAGGTCCAGCTGTTCAAAGTGCTCCGCCTCCTTCGCCTGTGTTTCATCCAGGAGATGGTTCGCCGTAATGGTCACGCGGCGTATCAGGAGGCCGGGGTCGGCAATCCGGTCGTACAGCTCCGTGACGGCATCCAGAATGATCCGGGTGGAGGAAGTGGGGTGCTTCAGGTTGGCGGTTCCGTGGGCATGTTTCGGAACCTTCCTCCCGTAATGATCGGTAACCACTTCGCCCTTATAACGGTTTCTGATTTCGGCATTGGTGAGGTTTTCGATGTCGTACCCCAAAGTGAGGGTCATCTGGTCCGTTACCAGTTTCTTCTCCACCAGATCCAGGACCAGAAGGTCTGTCATCTCCCTTACAATCAGCCGTCCTTTTTCCGTGTCATAGGGGCAGTGCAGAACCTGGCCGGAGCTGATGCTGCTGGTTTCCGGCTTATAGGCCTTAACCAGGTCGATGGTAGTGGGTTCCCACCCCCAGGCATGGTCGATGAGGAGCTCGGCATTGACGCCGAACATTTCATACAGGAGATCCTCGTTATGGTAATCCCGCTCCGACCCCAGGGAACAGCGGGCAATGTCGCCCATGGTAAAGAGGCCTGCGGCTTCCAGTTTTTTCCGGTACCCGTGGCCTACCCGCCAGAAGTCCGTGAGAGGGCGGTGATCCCACAACAGCTTCCGATAGCCTGCCTCGTCCAGCTGCGCGATGCGTACCCCGTGGCTGTCAGGCTCCACATGCTTTGCCACAATGTCCATTGCAACCTTGCAGAGGTACAGATTCGTGCCGATGCCGGCCGTGGCCGTGATTCCCGTGCTGTCGAGAACATCCCGGATGATCTTTGAGGCCAGTTCCGCGGGCGTCAGTCCGTATGTTTTCAGATAATGGGTCACGTCCATGAACACCTCGTCGATGGAGTAGACATGCATGTCCTCCGGGGCAATATACTTTAGGTAAATATTGTAGATAATGGTGCTGTATTCCAGATAGAATGCCATTCTGGGAGGCGCTATGATATAGGACAGCTCCAGTTCCGGATGGGCTGCCAGTTCCGTCGCGCAGTAGGAGGAGCCTGTGAACTGCCGTCCCGGCGCTTTGCTCCTGCGTTCTTTGTTCACCTCCCTCACCCGCTGTACCACTTCAAAGAGCCTGGCACGCCCGGGAATGCCGTAGCTCTTCAGGGAAGGCGACACCGCCAGGCAGATTGTCTTCTCCGTCCTCTGGCTGTCGGCAACCACAAGGTGGGTGGTAAGGGGATTTAACTGCCGTTCCGTGCATTCCACGGATGCGTAAAAGGATTTCAGGTCGATTGCGATATAGGTGTGATGCTCTTCCATGGGCGTTCCTCCTATTCCGGTTCCGCAAGCCTGCATCCAGTACCGCACATGGCGAAGAATTTCCGGCCGATTAGAGATGTGTCCGTAAATCCTTCCGGTACTGGATGCAGGCCTGCTGCTTTATAAGCACACTCATGTCTATATTATACCAGAATATTTGTTCGATTAACAGCGTGTTTTAAATTTTCAAAAAAATTATTTAAAAATGTAACAAAATGGTAATTGAAATTCGTTATAATTAATGAGAGCATAAATAATCGGCTTTGGGGGAAAGCATGATATTACTTACGATGATAGATAACTCGGAAGACAGGACGAAATTCTGTATCCTTTATGAAAAATATAGGTATTTGCTGCAGAAAGTGGCCATGGATGTTTTGGGTGACCGATATCTGGCAGAAGATGCGGTACAGAATGCATTTATGAAGATAGCGATGAATATTGGGAGGATAGGGGAGACAGACTGTAGCCAGACTAAGAGTTATCTGGTAGTAACTGCAAAGAATGAGGCCATAGATATATGCAGAAAGCGGAGCAAACAGATACAGAGAGAAGTTGACGCGAATGAGGTTGAAGAGGAGAAAATGCCTGTAGTGTATATCCCAAAATCCGAATTATAGTCACTCAATAATCAGCCCTGAGCACACCCAG
>CANDMH010000013.1 GCA_947385785.1 uncultured Lachnospiraceae bacterium | reverse complement strand
TATCGCTGATTTCAAGAATAGGCTTTGTCAGAAGTCGTGTCACAAAATAGGATGCGATCAGCGAAATTGCCAGCACCGCGGTTCCGACGATCGGAAGCAGCCGCCAAAAGGTTTCGGTCAGTCGGTTCACCGCTCTGGCAGACATCGTGATCTGCAAAGCATAGGTTCCATCCGCAAGGGCCAGCGAAGCAGAAACCGTCTGGAAAACGTTCTGCTCCCGCTGCTGTTCCTCCATAATCCCTTCGCCAAAGGTAAGACTGGTTTGATTGCCGCTTAATAAGGCCCCGGCATTATTGTTGATGCAAAACTCATAGATTCTCCGTGTAGCGTCATCAAGGTCATGATGCTCTAAATCTGCGATCAGCCAGCTGACCTGTTCCGTATAATTGGTTGTCAGTGCGTATTTATAGCTGGCTGGCATGACCGCCATAACGGTTCCATAGAGCAGGATGCTGACGATGAACAGAAGCGTTGTCAGCAGCAAAAAGATTTTCAGCCATAGGCTGCTTTTAATTCTCTTTCTCAATTCGATACCCTACCCCTCTTATGGTTTCGATACAGTCAACCCCCAGCTTCTTTCGGATGTTCTTGATATGGGTATTGATGATCTTGTCATCTCCGACAAAGTCGTAGTTCCAGATGATGTCCAAAAGCTGCTCTCTGGTGAACACCCGGCCTGGATTCTCCATGAACAGATGGAGGATTTCAAACTCACGGGCTGTCAACGCCACTTCCTGTCCGGATACGAACACCTGATACCTTTTCGTGTCCAGCTGGATCTGCCGATAGGACAGGACATCGTGATTGACCTCTGTACTCTGAGTGCGCCGCAAGACCGCTTCGATCCGGCGCAGGAGCAGGGGCATGGAAAAGGGCTTTGTGACATAATCGTCAGCCAGAAGGTCAAAGCCCTTCATCTGGCTGTCCTCATCGTCCAGAGCCGTCAGCAGGATGACCGGCGTTGCGCTTTCGTTGCGTATCATTTCACAGACGGTATAGCCGTCCATTTTCGGCATCATAATGTCCAGCAGCACCAGATCATAAGCAGCCTTGTGGAAAGCGGCTATTCCGGCCATACCGTCACCAGCCAGCGCGACGTTGTACCCGGCATCCTCCAAAAAGGCTTTCAAAATGTTCTGTATGGAGTGTTCATCTTCGATAATCAGGATATGTTTTTGCATTGGCGCATACCTCCTGCGTCCAGTGTAACACAGAATTGTGGAGTTTCGGTGGAGTTACAACAGTTTTTGCTCGGTTTTGTATAATTCTCTGCGTCCATAGCAGCACAGCGGCCCGAAAGCGTCCTTCCGCTTCCGGGCCGCTGCTGGTTTTTATTGCAGTTTCTCCAAAAGCGTCTGCCGCTGTGCAGCAATCCACATCTGTTCGGCCTCGAAAATTTCCCCGTTCGTGGTGATCGCTTTGTATTCCAGATACCCGGTGAAGCAATCCAGAAGCACATCCCGCATGATCCCCGGCGTAGCGCACAATTCCTCACCTGCCCAGGTGTTGGTGCTGGAATCTCATTCCAGCACTGTATAGCCATGGGAGGTCATGACAATCTCATACCGGGTATCCTCGGCGAGAGAGTCCTTGAAAATCTCCATTACTTTCTCAAAGGTCAGCATCAGACCGTCCACCTTTCAAATAGAGACCAGATCGACAAATCACGGACGTCGGCTCAACCACCAGCCCTGCTGGTGTGGTCTCCCATCTAATTTCCGCAGTGCCTCCTGTCCTCCCGCCGCGGTAATCACTTCATAACCCTCAAGCAGAAAGTAGCGCCGCAGCATGCTCAAAACTTCCTGTTCGTCGTCCACTATCAAAATTTTCCCGGCCATATCAGCACCTCCAATCAGCAGATGAAGCAAAGGACACTGACCTGCGTCCCCTCCCCCCCTGCTCTCGATCCGCAGGCTCCACCCGTGGATTTCCGCGATCCGGCTGCACAGGGCAAGCCCAAGGCCCACGCCCCCGGCCTTTCTCGACCGGGATTTGTCCACCATATAAAAAGCCTCCGTCACACGGCATATCTCCTCCGGCGGTATCCCCTTTCCGAAGTCCCGTAGCGTCAGGCTATCGTCTGTTGAATCTCCTTCCACCACTTTACAAGTTTCAAATCAGTTACCGGGAAGATACCTAATCAGTTCTTCCGCCTTATCTCTCATGCCCCGCCGGAACCAAACCTCAATCCAGCCATACAAAAAGAACGCAACATAGGCGGAGGAATATGCTGCGGGCATCTCCTGCTCCGGGTCAAAGCCGCACAAATCCAAAATAATGTCTTTGAGAAGATAGACCAATCCTCTCTCGTTTAACAGGGTGTAAAAATCCCGGTTTGCTTCAAAATGCGAAAACACGATTCGTACCACTTCTCTTACCGGGAGGCCAGATGGTTCTTTGCATTTTTCCACCCAATCTTGAAACAACCGCTCAATATATGCTTTGACAATGTCTTCTTTTTCCTCGTAATTGCGGTAGAACGATGTTCGTCCTACTCCTGCCATGCCGCACAGTTCGCTGATTGAGATTTCATTGAGCGGCTTTTCTTTCAGCAGCTCCAGCATGGAGCTGGTAAGATGCTCCACCACATAAGCGTTGCGGCTCTCGTTGCTGAACGGTGATACATTTTTCGGTTTTTGTTCCATTTTTACTGCCCCCATTGACAAGGTTATCTCTTGCTGTTACACTTATTTTGCTGTTACATTTGTTTCGAATTGTAACACACAACAAAAGGTTTGTCAAGGAGGGAGCTTCATATGACATTGACGCAGAAACGGCTGGCGATCCTGCTTATCATCGCCGTAATCGGATTTGTGCTGGGGCGGCTGGCAGTGCGGGCCGCTATGAACCTGCTCATCGGCGGGACGCTGTTCGGGGGGAATTTCTTATGAACAAGACTGTGAAGGAAAAGAAGGTGAAGGCGGTGCCTGTTTGGATGGGTATCCTGGTGTTTCTGCTGGCGTTTGGGGCCGGCATTGCGTCGAAATCCATTGCGCCCGGGTGGATGAAGCAGTATAATGTCGCGTGGAGCGATGCGATTGGCACATTGAAGGCCGACCTGCCCTATGGGGACGGGGAAGCCAACAGGTTCGACCTGTACCTGCCCGCGGACAGCGGGAAAGGAAGTTATGGCCTGGTGGTCTACCTCCACGCCGGTGGCTTCACCTCCGGGGACAAGGCAGGCGACAGGGACACCCTGGCCTGGCTGTGCTCCAAGGGCTATGTGGCGGCCGGCATCAATTACACCCTGCGCACGGAGGCCAACAGCGCCAGCGTCCTCACCCAGTCCAACGAGATCAAGGCCGCCATTCCCCAGGTGGTCGCCGCGGCGGAGGCGGCGGGCTATCCCATCGACAAGATGACGGTGGCGGGCGGCTCGGCGGGCCACGCCCTGGCCATGATCTATGCTTACCGCGACGGGAAGGACGCCCCAGTCCCCGTGGTGTTCACCTACGGCGCGGTGGGGCCGTCCAGCTTCTACCGGGAGGACTGGGGCATCTTCGGCCTTGACCAGGATACCGAGGAGAGCCGCGTAGCCGCGGCGGGGCTGTTCAGCGCGATGGCCGGGGTGGAGATCACTGCGGATGAGATAGCGGACGGCTCCTACTTAGAGAAAATGAGGCCCATCGCTGCCGCCGAGTGGGTCGCCTCCAACCCAGTCCCAACTGTGGTGGGCTACGGTATCCACGACCGGGTGCAGCCCTTCCTGGCCTCCCTGCCGCTTAAGGCCGCGCTGGAGGAGAACAACGTGGACTTTCAGTATTTTGAGTTCCCCCACTCCGGCCACGGACTGCAGAACGACAACGCGATTTCCCGGCAATGGATGGAGGCCATCGAGGAGTATCTAAGCAGGTATATGCCTGTAAAATAAGGAAGTGCAAGAAATAAATTTGCAGTAATCCGCATGGAAAGATGCATATATACTTGCGTTATGTTCCTGAGAGTACAAATTTATTTCTGTACAATTCCTAAGGTATGACAGAACATCGAAGGCAAAATATCCGGCCGGTGGCGATAGATAAATCTTGAGTGAACGGAGGAGCAAAAATGATGAGATTGCTATTGAAAATCCTTAAAATCGCAGGAATCTTTTTCCTGGTCCTGATTGTGCTGATTGTAGCCCTTTTGATTTATCTTTCTACGCGGCCCTTTGTACCGAACAATTATACAAAAACCGTGGACACAGGCGGCGAGCTTGAGGCCAAATACCTGGCTATGGGCGCTTACGAGGTAAAGTACACCGAAGCGGACGCTCCGGGAGAGTGGAAGAAATTTGAGGCGTACTACCCTTCCGAATTGGAGCAGGGCGAGAGAGCATATCCCGTGGTGGTGTTTGCCAACGGCACAGGGGTGTATGCCTCCAAATATAAGGCCCTGTTCAGGCACCTGGCCTCCTGGGGCTTTATCGTGTTGGGCAACGAAGACCCCAGCACCTGTACCGGCGCATCCGCTGACGCTACCCTGGCGTGGCTGCTGGAGCAGAATGATGCTCCAGGCAGCGTTTTTTATCAAAAGGTGGACACGGGGCATATCGGAATTTCCGGTCATTCTCAGGGCGGTGTCGCCGTATTCAACGCGGTCAGCGAACAACCCCACGGAAATAGGTTCACCTGTGCCGTCAGCCTCTCCCCCACCCAACTGGATCTGGCTGCCGCAATCGGGCTGAACTATGACCCTGGCAAAATGTCCGTCCCTACCCTGATTCTGGCTGCACCGGAGAACGACGTTATTACCCCGGAGGGAGTAAAGAGCCTGTCCGATGCCATCCCGTCAGGGACAGTCGCCGCCCTGCGCCCCGGCATGGACCACGGGAAGATGCTCTACTGCGGCGACGGCTATGTGACCGCATGGTTTATGTGGCTGCTCCAGGACGATCAGGACGCAGCAAAGGCGTTCGTTGGCAATAATGCGGAGATACTGAAAAACCCGCTTTATCAAAATCAGCAGATAGAAATGCAACGGTAATATCAGGCTACTTATCCTATTTCTCGGATAAGTAGCCCTCGCCATATCCAAGTGGTATTTTTAGAAAAGAACCTATCTGGCCGAGCCGGTAAACTATCCCATCTATTATTGGCATATTAGATTTCACGGAATCCTGCAACTTGATACTGACAACATTGCCATTCACACTTACAACTCTACCAATTCCTGTTCGTGCGTCCATCCTTTCTCATACCCCGCATTCATATTAACAAATTTCATCTTCTATATTCCTCTTTCAATCATTTTAAAATTATAAAAGCTAACCTTTTCAAAGCAGGGAATGATTCATCTGTCTGCATCTCCCAACTCAGACTAGCTTTTTATTATATCCGTCACCAGTGTCTCCGCGTAAAATCTCCTTTTCTTCCCCTGGATCCATGCGTCACCCCGCACTCTGTATTCTCCCCGCAGGCGGATATCCTCCGAAGAGCTTCCCACCTCCACCTCCATCGCTCCCTTCTCTATCTTCCATCGCATATCCCTGTCCAGAAAGGCCATCTGGCTTGCGGCTGTTTTAAAAGTCACCTGCTTTCTTTCTCCCGGTTCCAGCGTCACGCGGGCGAAACCTGCCAGCTCTTTTACCGGCCTGGTCATGCTGGCATACTTGTCCGAAAGATATAGCTGCACGATTTCCGTTCCCGTGTATTTCCCGGTATTCTCTATTTCCATATGAATTACAACCGCTTCGTCCGCCTCTATTTCATTCTTTTCCATCCGCAGATTCTCATAGGAAAACCTGGTATAAGACATCCCATGTCCGAAACAATAGCGGGGCTTATGGGGCAGATCCACATAGTTGACAAAGCCGATACTGGCTCCCTGATGCCATGCCGAGCCATAAGGATGGTTATAGTAGACCGGAATCTGCCCGGCATGATACGCCACGGATACCGGCAGCTTCCCGCTGGGGTTATACTCTCCCAAAAGCACATCCACAATGGCCTGAGCGCCTGTTTCCGCCGGATTCCATGCCTCCAGAATAGCATCCAGGGTCTCATCCGCTACATCACTGGAGACTGGCCTTCCGTCGAAATGAATTCCTATCATCGGTTTTCCGTAAGCGGAAGCCTTTTTCATAAACGCATCCTGGCACCGGGGCAGATTGATGTCGCTGGCATCCACCCCTTCTCCCATGGAAGCCATGGAACAGGTTCCGTGTTTTCCGCCTAAAGTGAGAATGACCAGATCCGCCTCTTTAGCCGCCTGCAGTGCCTCTTCAAAGCCGCTCTCATCCGCTCCCGCAATGGGGTAGCCATGGGCATACAGGATTTCCGCATCCGGCATCCGTTTCCTCAGCTCTTCCAAAAGGCTTGCGCATCCCGGCTTCTGGCGGCGCAGTATCTGCTCAAAGGTTTCCGTCTCATCCGACTGGATATTCGTTCCGGGAATCCGCGCTGCGTCCTCTCCCGCATTCCAGACAGTACCGTTTACCCCGGCAATGGAATTGGCTACCGCATAGACCGACTCCATCATGCACATATGGGTGTAGCCGCCGAAAAACTTCCTGGAACTGTCCGCATGGGGACCTATGAGAGCGATTCGGTGCAGCTTTCTTCCATTCTCTGCACTCTCTGCCCTGCCTGTCCTCTCCTGCCTAAGCGGTAAAACCCCATTGTTTTTCAGCAGCACAATAGACTCCCTGGCAGAGCGCAGGGACAATTTTCTGCCTTCCTCCCTGCCGAAAATGTCCTGCAAAGACTTTCCCTGCAGCGCAAAAGGATGCTCGAAGAGCCCCATCCGGAACTTCGCCTCCAACACCCGCAGCACCGCCCGGTCCAGAACCTCCATGTCTGCTTCCCCTGATGCGAACATGTTTCTCAACTCTTCCCCATAGCCAGACGCACTGGGCAGCTCCATATCCATGCCCGCCTCCATGGCAAGGAGCCCCGTATCCGCCATGGTCTCCCCGATATGCTGTACTTCATGGGAATTTCCGATTCCGCCGTAATCGCTGACGCAGATGCCCGCAAATCCCATCTTTTCCCGCAGCAGGCCGGTGAGAAGCCTCTTCGACACGGAAGCCGGTTCCCCGTCGATGGAACAGTAGCAGGGCATGATTCCTTTCAGGCCGGACTCTGCTATGGCCGCCTGAAAAGGCTTCCCGTAAACCTCTTCCAGGAGCCTTTGCGGCGTATCGCTGTGGGTGCCGTGAATCCCGCCCTGGGAATTGTGGAATGCCAGGAAATGCTTTGCCACGCTCTCCGGACGCCTGCCGCCGCATTCCACGCTCTGCAGCCCCCTCACATAGGCGGCTCCCAAAGCGGAGGCCAGGGCAGGGTCTTCCCCGTAAGTCTCCCCCTGCCGCCCCATCCTGGAATCCCTGGAAATGTCCAGTACCGGCGCAAGGACGTGGGTAAATCCGCAGGCGCTCTCCTGCTCCCCCACCACCTTTGCGATCTGCTCTTCCAGTTCCGGATCCCAGCCGGAGCCTCTGGCAATCCCCGAGGGGAAGCTGGTGCTGTCCTGGATAAACGCTCCGCAGAGTCCCTCCATATGGAACATGGCCGGTATCCCGTGGGGGCTGTTTGCCATGACAATCTCCTGAACCTTACGCTGCCATTCGGCCACCTCTTCCAGGGTCTTCACCCTGCGCATCTCCAGGGTGCTCACATGGCCGATTCCGTAAGGGGTGTCTTCCGCTATTTTGTCATAATCCAGATAAGTCTCCCCAAAGGGAAAGATGCCGTTCACCTGGGCCATCTTCTCCTCCAGGCTCATCTCTTTCAGCAGTTCCCGCGCACGCTCCTGGGCTGTAAGCCCTGTATCCAAATATTTTTTGCTCATATGCTTCCTCCATTGTACAACCAACACCCCTGCCACAGGCAAAGCCACAAAATAGATTCCTGTTCACTAAGCCAACTCCGTTCCTAAAGACGACTCCGTCTACTAAGCCGATTCCGTTCGTAAAGACGACTCCGTCTACTAAACCACCCTTGCAAATCTGACTCATTGCCTGCGGAAATCAGCTTTGCCTGTCTGTGTCGTCCAGTCCGGTATGGCTTTCCACCTTCTTTATCTGAATCGCCATATATTCCCGCCCGGGCAGTGCCACCCGGAATTTTCCGTGATGCTTACCCACGGATTGCTTCTCCATATTCCATGTGTCAATAACCGTAACTTCGTATTCCGTCTCCTCGTCAAAGTAAAAATCCCTGAAAGAAGGGCGCATGAAGCTGTAATAATACAGGTAATAGCTACCCGCATAAACAGAATTTTCGGGCACCGCGCATACCTCGTCAAAGCTGCTCCATTCATAGGGCTTCAGCCCGATACCAGGCGTTTCCATCAGGATTTCTTTCAGGAAAGGAACCCTCTTCCAGCTCTCCCCATGCAGCTTCCCGCCGTGGGACCACCACAAAATATCCTTCGGGTGCATATAGGTCTCCCCATGCCCGGCGTATCCGCCCCGGCACGCCGCCTCCCAGAACCGCCTGACCATCTCCCGGGCACTGATATTCCCCCAACCGTGCTGGATATTCCCCTCGTAGGCCATCTCATCCAGCACCACGGGCTTGTGGAAGCGGATACGCCACTCGTCCACATTCTCCGCTGTGCGGTAGACATCCTGCCGCTGGATGCTGCAGTGGGTGACCCAGGGCCTGCTGTAGTCATAGAACGGATAACAGTTGTGGATAGAACGCAGATGATGGTAAGGATCCAGGCTTCGCAGAAGGTACGCATACCTCTCCCAGTCATATTCCGTCTTTGCCTTCATCAGGTCATACTCATTGGCCAGGGACCACCAGACATTGCGGAAAGCCGCCAGCCTGGCCACTGCGTATTTCCAGTAGAAATCGTCTGCTTCCCTTCCCATGTCGGAAAATCCCCACCTGTCATAAGGGTGCATCATAATCAGGTCCGCTTCTATTCCCAGCTTCTGGAGCTCCAGAATACACCATTCGATATGCCGGAAATATTCCGGGCGGAAACGGAAGAAATCCCAACGATTCCCCTCCTTCTTTCCTGTGTACTTGCCGAAGTTTTCCTTTGTCAATACCGAGGAATCCATGGGAGTCCCTTCATAGGGATAAGAACGCGGCTCCCCCAGGTTATAATCGTAATGTTTGGGGAAGATGCAGAACCTGATCTTGTTGAACCCCGCCTCCCGCAGGCTGTCCAGCGTCTCCCGGATCCGTCCGTCCTCCTGCAGCTCCCATACATAGCAGGTGGTTCCCACGGAATAATAGGGCGTCCCATCCTCATAGGCAAAGTGGTACCTATTTGCGACCCGGACCGGCCCATGGTTCTCCCCGCAGGCAGGGGTTACCGTAAAGCTTCCCTCCTGCCTTTCCCGGATAAAATCGGCCTCCAGCTCGAAACGGTATTCCCCGCTGAAAGACGGCATGAACCGTACTCTGTACCAGCCGTCCCCATCGTAAAATCCATCCGCTTCCACCTTCTCGTGCTCCCCGAGGAACGTTCCCTTCAGCCAATGCTCTGTAAAGGGATTGCCTGCGTCCGGCCCCTGGCAGGATACCTCGAACACACACCATTGCTCTACATTTTTCTGGTATATCATTTTCTCCACCCTGATTCCCTCCATGTCGCTGTGCCGCTGCAGCGTGCTTTGATTTCCTACTTATTCCTGTTGTTTTTTATATAAAGATAGCAGGTATAAATCACCATCAACACGCAGACAAACTTACAAATCTCATATCCCGCCGTAAAAATCACATAAAGCGTGCTCCAAATCATTCCTTAGTCCTCCTCTCCGAAGCCAGAACCGGCTCCCCATATTCCATCTCCTGATAACCTTCCCGCCGCAGTCATTCCGGCACCAAAGGAGCATCTGCCTCCTGACAGCCTTGATGGACCCGGCATTGGTTTGCGTAATGCGGCCACCTGAGATATACTCTCTCGGCTGTTATGTCTTATATGCCAACATCGTTTCCGCGTTGAGTCAATACTGGAACATCTCCACCATATGGCAGGTAATCCCCCTGCCCATGACCGTTATCCCTCTCTCGTCGCCGTTTTGCGGCTGCCAGGGCTGCCACCTGCCCTCCACAATAGTTCCGCTCTCCTTTCTCAGGAAATCCGCTTTCCTGCCAGTCCCCTCCTTGGCGGTAATCCGAAACTGGGACATCATCCCCAGAATCAGAAAGCGGTTGGGAGCCAGTTCCAGTATCACCCCCGCCGCAGGCGGGCAGGCGTCCGCTTTGGGAAAATAGGTGATTTCCACATCGTACTCCGAAAACCGGTGAAAGCTGCCCAGGTCATGTTCATTCTTTTTCAGATAGCTCCTCATATGGGGCGTCCCCCGGTACTCCAGATACAGCGGCATCAGCTCTTTCAGCATGCGGTACACATCGCTCAGCGCCTCCCTGCTGCCCCGCAGGTCAAAGGAAAGCGGGTCCATCTTCAGCTCCGCAATCAGTTCCGGCGGCGGGGCTGTCACGGTCTCCGGCGGCGCTCCCAGATCCTCAATGCCAAACGGGGAATAGCAAAGGGCATTGTAATGGGTGACGGCATACAGAGCATAGGAAGCTGTCACCACATCCTTCCGGATCTCCGGAATCATCAGAGGATTTCCCTCATAGCTGTACTCTTCCATCACATCCGGCACATAAGGCACATAGATGTCCGGCGCCACGCAGAACAGGGAGGGCGCAGTCTTTTTCCAGATCCGGTGCATCTCCCGCACTGGCCCTCCCGAGGGGTAGGAACCGGGATACCAGGGATGCTGTTTCAGCCATACGTTGACAAAGCAGGGAAGGAGATATGCTTTCTGCCCTGCCCGGGTTATCTGCTCCAGAGCAGCAGCGAAATGATATGCCATGAAGCATTCCTCCGCATCCTCTCCGAAGACCTCCCGCCAGGTTCCGGCTTTCTGCCAGTTTCCGGCTTCCTGTCGGCTTCCGGCCTCTTGTCCCTCCTGTAAAAGCAGGGGCGGAACCTGTCCCTCAAAGGCTTTCTGCGCCGCCTGGCAGTAATCCCTGGACGAGCCCAGAAGCCCCACCTCATTCTCCACCTGCACCATGATGACTGTGGAGTCGCTGCCGTCTATCTTATAAAGATGCTCCATCATATGGGAAAAAGCCTCGGCATCTTTTCTCACAGCTTCCTCACAGAAAGGCGAAACCGTATTCAGTTTCTCTCCGGTGGCCTTTTCCACCCGGAAATAGGTCTCCGTATCTCTCTTCACCCACCCCGGCACATACATGGATTCAGCATTCTTCCACAAGCCGAACCACAGCAGGACCAGGTGCATTTCCCTCTGGGAAGCCTGCCGGACCAACCCCTCCAGCACCGTAAAATCATAGCTTCCCTCCTCCGGCTCTATGGTCTCCCACGCAATGGGAACCACCAATGTATTCAGATGCATTCCCTCCAGATACGGCCATACCTTCTGTTCCATATAGGTAAGGCTTGCGGAACTGGAATTGTGAACCTCCCCGGCAAGGGCTATGAAGGGCCTGCCCTTTACATAAAGGGTGGGGATCCCCCTGTCCTCCCGAATCTGCGGTATTTGTCTTTCCATTATACTGTCCCTTTCTTCTATCCTGACAATCTCCTATTTTCCTGTCTCATCCGGTACGCAACTCAAAGATGTGAAATACTCTTTTCCCCGTCGTTACGCTGTTGCCTGACATTTCAGACTATTTTTTATATACCACATTCATAGTCCTTCTGCTGTACGCTCCAGACATACTGTTTTTCTTATGGCAATGCGCATTCATGATTACAGCCAGATTTTCCGTCTATTATCCTGTCTGTCATACTAAACAGATGCCCCACTGCCGTCTCCAGCGCCTCCCTGTCCACTCTGCCTTCCTCATATGCCTGCAGAATCTGGACAATCACGGGCGGGCCTCCCGGCATTACGACATCATTTCCTGCGGCCACAGCATCCCCACCGTCCACCACCACATCCATGTCTCCCCAGTCTGTGACAACGGCTCCTTTGTACCCCCATTCCTCTCTCAGAATACAGGTACACAAATCCCTGTTTCCTCCTGCAAATACCCCGTTGATTTTATTAAAGGAAGTCATGATACAGGAAATGCCCGCCTCCTTCACAAGCATTTCAAAGGGCTTCAGATACAGCTCCCTTGCCGCCCGTTCCCTGATGATGGAATCTGCCGCATCATAATTCTTTTTGGCATTCCCCCGCCTGAAAGTCTCCTGTTCATTCAGCGCAAAATGTTTCGGGCACACAAGCACCGGATGGTTTTCCTGCACCCCTCTCGCCACATTGCAGGCACATACCCCCGTCAAATAAGGGTCTTCCGAAAAATACTCGAAATTCCTGCCTCCAAGGGGATGCCGGTGCAGGTTGACTGCCGGGGCCAGCCAGATATCTACCTGTTGCTTCTCACACTCCCTGCCCACCGCATCTCCAAATTCGTACCAGAGCTTTCTGTCAAAGGCGCAGGCAAGCAGCATCTCTGCGGGCCATGCCGTCTCCCCGATTCCCGCCGGCCCGTCCTTATAAAAGACGGAATGGATTCCCAGATCAGGAATGGCTGGGGAAACATAGCCGTTAAAGCCTGCGGGATGGTCGTTCACCGTAAGGGGATTTCCTGTTTCATCATAGATTGTCTCAGGGTCTTTTCCATCCCCAAAAGCCGAAAAGGGAACACCCGGGCCATACCCTACACAGAGCGCCGTAAGCTGCTCTATGGACATGGATTTTATATCTTTTGTATATTTCAAAGGCAGTTCCCGTTGTACAGCTGTCTTATCTCCTTCCGAACCACGCTCTCTCCAGGAATTCTTCTCTCCTTTTGAAATATGATTCCCCAAAGAACCCATGCCCGCTGCCGGAACACTTTCACTGAACCAATCTCCCCCATCGATTCCTGAAGCTTCCTCTCTCCAAAGTGCATCCTCCAGATCCCCTGGCTCCAGAAAAATCCTGCGCCCGCAAGGCTCCCATGCCTGCTGCCCCTGTGTTCCGCACAGGAAAGAAATCTTCCCCTCATTGCAGGAAGAAATCTTCAGCAGGTTCCTGCACCGCCTTACCATAATCTCCTGCCCCACAACCACTTCCGCCACGCAGACAGTATCTCTGGAGGAATTTCCCACCAGGAAACGATAGGTTCCCGCACAGACCGCATAAGCTGCCCGCTCCTCCTCATAAACCGCAAGGTCTTTCCAGTCCAGCCATATTTTCAGCGTTTCCTCTTCCCCCGGCTCCAAAGACGCGGTCTTCTCAAAGCCTTTCAGTTCCCTGGCCGCACGCTCCCGGCCAGTTCCCTCCGCAGCCACATAAAGCTGAACCACCTCCCTGCCTGCCGTCCGGCCAATGTTTCCCACCGTCACTGCAATCTCCGCACCGCCCGGTTTCTTCGTAACCTCTCTCGGTGTAATCCGAAATTCCGTATAGGAAAGTCCATGCCCGAAAGGAAACAGCGGCTCCACCCCAAAGCTGTCAAAATAGCGGTAGCCCAGGTAGAGATCCTCCTGATAAACCGTCACCGGACTCTTTTCAAATCCCACGCTTCCATTTTCCCGGGCATCCAGTCCA
Source organism: uncultured Lachnospiraceae bacterium (assembly GCA_947385785.1). Classification (GTDB taxonomy): domain Bacteria; phylum Bacillota; class Clostridia; order Lachnospirales; family Lachnospiraceae; genus Acetatifactor. The sequence goes on along the minus strand of CANDMH010000013.1, from coordinate 17,408 downwards.
TAGCTTTCATAAGTCAGAATCTTTTCAGGATGATTCTTATCCCAGGAAAAATGTTCCGCAGTCGGATAATCCGTATATTTCTCTGCTATGGTAAAGGCCAGCTTTCCCGATGGGTTCACCCCGCCGGTCAGAATGTCCGCTATGGCGGCCGCTCCTTCCTGCCCGGGAATTCCCGCAAAGAGAATGCTTTTCACAGCAGGGTAGCGCAGACTCCAGGATAAATCCGTCAGACCGTTTATATTCAGAATCAATGCCACCTTGGGAAAAGCCGTGCACACCTTTTCTATCAGGCTCCGCTCGGAGTCCGTCAACCCATAATCCCCTTCTAAATGCCTGTCGCACTCCTCGCCGCCGGAATCCCTCCCCAGTACCAGCACCGCCGTATCGGTAAATTTCCGGGCCCCATCCAGGATCTCTCCAGGCACCTCCGCCTCCGGTCTCGGTTCATGGTATTGCCCGAAAATTTCGTACATAATCCCGCTGTTCACCGTCAATCCCGGATTCGACCAGTCTATTTCCTCTTCCCGGGGTTCCCGGCGTAGACACTCCTCATAGAAAGCTTTCAGGCCTTCTTCCGCCGCAATCCCCTTCTTTTCACATTCCCCCAGAATACTTTTCACCTCCTCCAGACGCACCGCGCCGGAGCCGTTTCCCGAGAAGATCAGCCGAAGCTGTGCCCTGCCGAAAAAGGCAATCCTCTGTCCCGGTAAAAAGGGAAGAAGCTCCTCTTCATTTTTCAGCAGCACCATGGACTGCGCCGCCATCTTTTCCGCTAATATCTTGTTCTCCATATCCTGTCCCTCTCTACTGCTCATCACGCATTCAGCGCTTTCAGAACCGCCTCATAGACAGCCCGTATTTCCGGAGCCGCGCTGATTCCCTCCGCCAGGGTCATCCTCCTGGCATATTCTATCATGGGATTGGCCATCAGCTCCGGCGCCATCTCCTCCATCAGCCGCCTGCCCTCCGGCTCGTCCAGGATGTCCCCCAGGGTGCTGTCCAAAGTGTATTTCAGCTCCCGCAGACTGGTTTCCGTCTCATATTCATAGATGTATTCCCCGGAACCCACCTCTACCTTATCCTTCCGCTCCGGCAGGCAGATGACAGCTGTTGTATTGACAGGCACTTTAATCCGAATCTTTATTTTTCCCTTTCTGCAGCTTACTTCGGACAAAATCTCCCCATAAGGGCTTTCCAGGCTCGTCCGGGATTCCTCGATGCCCCGTACAAACATAGGCTTCACGCAAAACCTGCGGTATCCCGGCTCCAGCTGATTGATTCCGCCAATCTTCCGGTACATCCAGTCACCGATGGAGCCATAGGCATAATGGTTCATGGAATTTAATCCCGGATGCAGCATGGTGCCGTCCGGCTTGATGCCGTTCCAGTTCTCCCACATGGTAGTGGCCCCCATCTTCACCTCGTACAGCCAGGAGGGGCAGTCGTCTTTCATGAACAGGGCCACCGCCGTCTCATGGGCTCCATTCTCCGACAAAGCATGGCACAGGTAGGGTGTCCCCACAAATCCCGTGGTCAGATGGTTCTTATGGTTCTCAATGTTTGTAACCAGAGTCTTTACAACGGTCTGCCGATGCTCTTCCATGGGCAGGTTCAGGCACAGGGACATGGCGCAGGCTGTCTGGGTCTCGCTTACAATCCGCCCCCTGGCGGTAAAATATTCCTCCCGGAAAGAGGCGAGCGTCCTGTCATACAGCGCCCGGTACTCCGTCTCCTCCTCTGCCTTTCCCAGAGCATGAGCCGCCCTGGCCACAATATCCGTCACCTGGAGATAACAGGCATTCGCCACAAAATACACATCCGTAGCCCCCACGCTGCTTTCCCCGGCTTCCCTGTCCAGAGCCAGCCAGTCGCCGTACTGGTAATTTGTCATCCATAATCCGTTTTCATTGGTTCTGGCCCGGATATAGTCGACCCACTCATGCATGCACTTCCAGGACTCCTCCAGAATCCGCACATCCCCGTAAGCCTGATATACCACCCAGGGTACGATAACCGTAGCGTCGCTCCAGGCGGCAGAGCTCTTCGTCCCCTGGATGTCCGGCACCACATGAGGCACTCCCTCCTCCAGAGAGGATTCCGCCGCCACGTCCCGCATCCATTTCCGGAAGAACAGCGCCGTGTTCCGGTTGAATGCCGCAGTCTCAGCAAATACCCGGGCATCCCCCATCCATCCCAGACGTTCGTCCCTCTGGGGGCAGTCGCTGGGGATGTCGAAGAAATTCCCCCGCATCCCCCAGGAAATATTTTCCTGCAACCGGTTCACCGCTTCATTGGAGCAGGTAAAGCTCCCTGTCTTTGGCATATCCGAATGCATGACGCAGGCGGTAAACATTTCCGGCTTCGGCCCCGCAATCCCGTCCACTGCGATATAGCGGAACCCGTGAAACGTAAAATGAGGCATCAGGGTCTGTAGTTCTCCATTCAGGATATAATTGTCATGGGATCTGGCTGTCCGCAGGGTATCCGGGTAGAACCTGCCCTCCCGGTCCAGCAGCTCTGCATGGCGGATTCTCACCTGCTGCCCCGGCTGCCCCTGGATGGTGAGCTCCACCAGTCCGGTCAGGTTCTGTCCGAAGTCCGCCAGCCAGTTCCCGTCCGGATCCTTCCACACCTTCTTTGCGGCAAGCCGCTCCGTCACCCGCACCGGCTCGCTTTCCTGCGGAACAAGCGCCGCCCTGTCAAAGGAAACTTCCCTTACCTTTCCCTCCCGGATCTCCGGCCTCCAGGTGTCACAGGTCTCTCCCATATAAATTTCGCTGTAACGGATCTGTCCGGTCCTGACTTTCCAGCTTTTATCTGTAGCTACCGTCTTCCGGGTGCCGTCCTTATACCGGATATGTAATTCCGCGAACACTTCCACCCGGTCTCCGTAACGGTTCGGCTTGCAGTCATAGCTTAAGATTCCCTTATACCAGCCATTGCCCACCCACAGCTCCAGCCTGTTTTCCACTGCTGCCTGCTGCGCTTCTCCGGTCATCTGTATGTCTTCTCCATCTGTCTCCAGGCTTCTTTCGGCTGTCTCTGCATTTTTTCCGGCCATCAGCTCCGTCACGTCATAATACTGATACTGGAGCCTTTTGTGGTAGCTGGTCCAGCCCGGCGCCATGTAAGCATCCCCCACACGCTTACCGTTGAGATAAGCTTCATACACGCCATGGGCCGTCACATAAAGATATGCCCCGGCAACTTCCTTTTCCGCAGTAAACTCCTTATAAAAAATGGGGCAGGCCGTCTCTACCTCCGGGAAATCATGTGTGATCATTTCTGCAGTCAGGCTGTCCCTGTCCCAGATTCCCGTATCAAAGAAAGCCTCCGTCTCTGCCTGGTTCCCATGGTTATCCTCCACGGACAGGCAGACTCTGTAATGCCTTTCTTCCTGTAAATCTTCCCCGCCGTAAGGCACCAGGACGGACTGGCCGCTCTCAGCCCGGCCGCTGTCCCACACCATCCTCTCCCCGCAGAATACCTGCAGCCGATACCCTGTCTGAACCACATTTTTCTCCGTGGAAGAAATCTTCCAGGAAAACCGGGGATTTTTTACGGATAATCCTGCCGGATTCACAAGATGCTCTATTGTGAAATCGTATAATTTCATATACCCTCCTGATTCTACTCCCAATATGACAATGTATTGATACAGCTTTCGCCAGAATCTCTGCGCACTATCACCTTAGCTCATCTGGCCGCTTTCCACATCATGATAGGCGGAACTATGCAATATTGTATTTAACATCCTTTTGGCACAGCTCTGGAGTTCGCCTAAAGTAACAGGGCAATCCACGTCCACATCCCTGGCTTCCACGGAACGGATAATCTTGTCCACATCCTCCTGACTGCCAGGCATAATCAGGTCATTGCCCGCCCGAATGCATCCCGCTGCGTTAGAACAATCATACTTAAATTTTTGCCCCAGGTTCATTTCGACACCTCCTGTGGTGCCCCAGTCGGTCATAACAATTCCCCTAAACCCCCATTCGTCCCTGGCGATAGCGGTCAGCAGGTCATAGCTGTTGGCAGTATGGGTACCATTGATAAGGTTGTAGGAAGTCATGATGGACATGGGCTGGGATTCCTTCACTGCAATCTCAAAGCATTTCAGGTAAATCTCCCGGATGGCCCGCTCACCGATATGGGCATTCACATGCATCCGATTGTCCTCCTGGTTATTGAAAGCGAAATGCTTGATTGTGGTGCCCACACCCCTGTGCTTCTGCACACCCAGGGTATCCGCCGCCGCGCAGCAGCCTGCAACCAGAGGATCTTCGGAATAATATTCGAAATTCCTTCCGCACAACGGATTCCTGTGTATGTTCATGCCTGGGGCAAGCCAGAGCGTTACGCCCAGTTCCTCCATCTCTCCGCCCACAATATCCCCTGCCTCCTCGATTGCCTCCCTGTCCCATGTCTGGGCCAGTAAGGTTGCGATGGGGATGGCAGTGCAATACTGGTAATAAGTCACCGCGTCCTCCGGGATTTCAGGCTTCCTGTTCTGTCCCAGAAGAATGCCAAGCTCTGCAAGGGAAGAGTCCTCGCTGCCAGGAATCAGATTTCCGTCCCTGTCCACGGAAAAATGCCTGGAAAGCCGCAGCCCTGCAGGACCATCTGCCAGAATCATATTTCGGATATTGCGGTCTTCTATCATCCTGGAAGAGGTGTCTCCCGCCGCTCCAGGACAGGCCGCCGAAGCTGCGCCGATAACAGATGTGCCGCCCATGCCGCCTCTGGCCGTACCTACACACAGCTCCGCCATCTCTTCCACAGTCAGCTGTGCCGTCAAATCGTCCAGGGAAGCCTTGCCGGAACGCACATCGTCCATGGTAAGCCTCTCCTTCCGGGTAGTGGCCAGCTGAGGATTTTCCTTTTGGTACACAGCCTCCCTGCAGGGAACCGACCCGGCGTCAATGGAAATCCGGGGAGCGGCTTCCTTCTGCGCCTGCTCTCCCTCATAAGTGTAGGGAACGGCATCCCGGGCGGACAGGCTCTTCATTTCGCAGTCCAGAGCAAGGCGGTTGGAAAGCTTCTCCGTCACTGCCCCTTCATCCAGTACCAGGACAGCCGCCACAGCCGTATTTCGGGAGCTGCTGCCTACGCGAATATAGTATTCGCCTTTTTCCAGAATCCAGGAAGCACTTTCCTCGTCATAGGATGCCATGTGTCCGGTGGGGAAGGAAATTTCCAGGCACTGGGATTCCCCGGGAGCCAGTTCCTTTGTCTTGGTGTAAGCCGCAAGCTCCTGATAAGGTTTCTCCAGTTTCCCCTGGGGTGCCGAGCAGTACACCTGTACCACTTCTTTCCCCATATATCGGCTTCCGGTGTTGGTCACTTTCACCTGTAGAGTAACATCTTCTCCGTCTGCCTCCACTTTTTCCGTCTCTATCCGGAAAGTAGTGTAAGACAGGCCGAAGCCGAATGGATAGGCGGGAGTCACATTGAAAGTATCGAAATACCGATAACCCACATAGATGCCTTCCTTATAATACTCGTCGTCCACATCACCGTTCATATGGCTGAAGCTGCAGGCTCCGGGGTAGTCTTCGTAGCGCTCCGCCCAGGTGGTGGTGAGCTTGCCGCTGGGCGTCACTTTCCCGGTAAGCACGTCTGCCAGAGCATAGCCGCCAATATTGCCTGCCTGGCTCATCAGCAGAATGGCATCTGCCCCCGATTCTCTGCGCAGGAATCCGGTGTCGATGACGCTGCCCACGTTCAGGATCAGAATCACATGTTTAAAATGCGCCCGCAATGTGCGAATGGCTTCTTCCTCCTCCGGAAACAGGCTGTATTCTCCTGCCACGGGCCTTCTGTCCTTCCCCTCGCCGGAGTTTCTGGCCAGGACAAACAGAACTGTATCCGCCTCCGCCTTCTGGCAGTCTTCCTCCGTCACCGTAGGAATGGGCGGCTCTTTAAAAGGATTATTAAAAATGTAGTGAATGAATATGCCGCCGCCCTGCTCCGCTGCTGCTTTTGCTTTTGCCCCATAAGCCGTCTTGGCTTGCTCTACAGCAGTATCATAGCGGCTTAACCAGTCCTTTGTAGTGACTGTAAAGCCCGCTTCCTCCAGCCCCTGCTCCACGTTCACCACAAACCTGCTGTTCACGTCCCCTGAGCCGGTACCGCCCTTCACCGTCTTCCTGGCGCCGTTGCCGAAAAGGGCGATATTCTCCGTTTTTTTAAGCGGCAGAGTTCCATTGTTGGAAAGCAATACCATGCCTTGGGAAGCAATCTTTCTGGAACGCTCCATATTATATTTTTCCCGTTCACTGATTTCCGGGATGGTTGATGCGAAAAATTTTGCCATAAGTACCTCCTAGCCTTGCTTATCCTAATATCAGCTGATACTGCACACCCGGAATCTGGCCGTCCAGTACAAAGCAGACCCCGTCTTCCGTCTTCCGCCCTTCTATTTCTTCCAGCACTTTGCCCACAGGATTCAGAACCCGAAGTCTGGCGCTCTCTGCCTTTACGCAAATACTTCCCTCCAGAGTCTCTGCATACAGCTTGCCCTTAAAGATAACCGAAGTAAAAGCAAACCCCATCATCTCCGGTCCGGGCTGATATACGGTTTCATCCATACCGGAGGTTCCCATGGCAGTCAGTATATATTCCTTCGCATCGGCCAGCTTCCCATCCTCTGCCGGAAGCAGGGCATTGCCCGTAGGAAGAAGGGCAAGGGTGATCCTCTCATTCCGGGAACGCACCGTTATTTTATCGGAGAGCCTTATCTCCTCCTCGGGCGATCCGCTGAAGTAAGCGCAGTATGGGGTGTCGATCCGGAATCTGCTGTTTTCAGGATCAAAGACAAGTTCCCCTGTGTCGGAGATCAGCCTGCCGTCCACATAGCCGGTTCCCTCCGGCCAGATTCCCCATTCCTTCATAGCCTGATCCAGCAAAGCCGCAAACCTGCGGTAATCTCCCTCTCCGGCAATCTTCCCAATCTCATCGAATACCAGTGCCTTCTCCCCCAGATGCACTCCCGGCTCCAACGGCCTTGTATCCCGTGCCGCCTGTTTCAGACGGTTATTTTCCGGATACCTCCTCAGAACGTCCCGGTAAGGAGACCAGGCATACCAGACTCCATGAACTGCCTGTGACAGATCCGCCCCGTTCAGGAAGCCCGCATTCACTGCCGCATCCGCGTCTCCCCGGTAGGTCTCCCCCCCATCCAAAAACACATTGCGCATAGCTGTCACATAAGGCAGGAAAGTCATGGGCATGGCATGGAAATCAGGCAGTGTCCTCAAGTCGTTCTGCGTATAGACCACATCCACCCGGTGCGCAGAGGGCGCGATCAGCCCCTTAAGGAATACGGTTGCCAGAAATCCCCACTGGCAGACCACCGCCGGATCGTTATATACATCGAACACATTCAGGATTTCATCCGCAGGCTGGTCATCCCAGTTCTCCGAGGTATGGTGGTTATAGAGGATCAGCCCGTCCCAGTCGTTCAGGCAGGCATAAGCGATAGTATGGGCAAAGGCTGTGGAATGAAAAGGATGCTCCCCGTACTCGTTCCACTCGCTGAGCATAAAGGGCTTCCCCTCCACGATGGCAACAGAAGCCAGGCTCAGAAGCGTGGTCCCCATAGAACCGATTCCCTTCTGCATGGTCAGCGGGTTGGTTGACACATATTCCATGGGGCCCGCCAACAGGTAGGTATTCTTCTCCTGAAGCGGCAGGATCGGGTGGTTGAAGTAGCTGTTATTTTCCATCAGATCCCCGTCCGTGTGGCCGTACACATCCGCCGCCCCCGCCAGCAGATTGCTGCATACAATCGGAACCTTTGCCCCCAGAGAATGGAGGAAGTCTTTCATCCTCTGATAGAACTGACGGTTCATATGGATTCCGAACTCCATGAAATCCCCATATCGGGCGGGCCCGCAGGGCGCATCCCACCGCCCCTGCGGCTCGTTCACCGGCTGATAGAAATCTCCGTCCACTCCCCGGACCGTCCCCTGTTCAGGATCTTCCTCCTCCCCCAGGGCACATATGCCTTCAAAAGTCCAGGCCTCCTTCAGGCGCTGCCTGGTATGGTACTTCATCAGCAGATAATGGTTGAAGCGCCTTTGCACCTCTTCCTCATAGGGACGCGCATCTTCTGAGGCATCTCCCTTGACCGTGCCCTTGATGGCCGACTCTTCATTGTTGATCTGGATGGTCATGACTGCCGGGTCGTCAATCAGTGCCAGCCCTGTATAAGGGTTCACATGGGTGAGAAGCATCCTGGCGTATTCCTGCTGCAGCTCTATCATCCTCTCGTTGTACATGGGATACCGCTTCAGGCAGGAGCCGGGACTGCCCGGATAGTCCAGCCCGTCCCCCTCCCGGAAATCCCTTGCCACAATCAGGTCTATATGCAGGTAGATTCCTTTTTCCTTCAGCTTTGCCGCAAAATAATCAAAGCGGTCCAGGCCTTCCGTATGGAAATTCCGCCCGTTTCCTTTCTCATAATCCAGAAGCGGCGCTTCCTGACAGCTGCTCCAGCTCCCTGGTTCCTCCCCTATGGGTGCATCTGTCGCATGGAGCCGTATCACATTGACGCCCATGTTGGCAAAGCGCTCCGCCATTTTCTCCGCCGTCTCATGGTCCGGCGTGTTGGATCTGGCGGCCACATTGAATCCCAGGAACCTGGCCCTGGTGCCGTCCTCGAAATAGAAGTGCCCCTTCCGCACCTGCACAAAGCCATGCTTCCCCGCCGGCGCCTCCAGTAAGTGGGAATAATTCAATACACCCGTATTGGGCTCTGCTTTATGTATCCGTATGTTTTGTTTCATCGAAATCAGTCCTCCTGGTTCTTAGCTTTAAATTATTATATTCCTGGTCTTCCGCCCTCTTATTTGTTTCCACTATGTTCGGTAATTGTCTTCAACTATGAGGTAATTCAACAGCACCTCCGGCAATTCCTCTGCCTCATCTGCCAGCTGCAGTGTCATATCAGCCGTATCGGGAATAGCCAGCATGGCCATCAGGGACTTTGCATTCACCCGGTATCTTCCACTGACCACTTCACAGGAACCCTGCAGTCCCTTCGCTGCTTCCACAAACCCCATTATTTCCCCGATGCTGTGGACTTTCATTCTGTATTCCATTGGCCGCCTCCATCCCTCTTTACTGTTTTTACACCCTTTATTCGCATACCTGTAATTGCATCCTGTCTTTCAGCTCTGTGTCTTTATCTCACTCCGGACAAAAGCCTTCCTTCAGAAGCACCTTAATTTCATGCAGTTTCCCATCCCTGAAATCCGGCAGCAGGTTTCCGTCAATCCGCAGCCCGTCTGCCGTAATCTCCGGAATGCCTCCCTGAACATGCGCCGGATTATGTATCACTACATGATACCGTGCTCCCCTAAACTGCCTGGTCATCTCTGCAGTATCCCAATCCGTTGGAAAGCAGGGAGCGATGCGAAGTCCCCGGTAATCCCTTTTTACCCCCAGGATTCCTTCATACAGCCCCATCATAGCCCAGGCGGAAGTTCCGGTGGTCCAGGACTGATAGGATTTCCCGTAATAGTCAGGATGGGTTCCATAGCAGTTCGTGAAAACATAGGGTTCCGCCCCCGACTGCAGGGAGGGATTCTTTTCGCTGTCCGGCATGATTTTTTTCAATGTCCCCAGCGCCTTGTCCCCCCGCCCTGCCTTACAGTCCATAAGGATCTTAAATCCCGTGGCATGGCAGTACACGCCGCCGTTTTCAAATAACCCCGGCAGCATCCCGGACATCCTGCCCACCTGGGGCGAATAGCTCTCATAGGGCGGCATATTCAGCGGAAAGCCGAAATCCTGCTCCATTCCGTCCACCGCCTCCAGCACCTGCGTAAGCCGCTCTCCTTCTGCCACGCCGGCAAGCACTGCCCAGGTCTGGGCATTCAGGTAAATCTTGCTTCCTTCGCTTTCCCGTGCGCCGATTGTGCCTTCCCTGGAAAGTGCCCTGGCATACCATTTCCCGTCCCAGGCCTGCGTGTTGATGGCTTCTTTCAGCGTCCGGTATTCCCTCTCCAGAAAAGTAGCATATTCCCCGTCCCCCATTTCCTCCATCAGCTCCCGCAGCTCTTTCAGCGCCAGGCAGAACTGATGGGACAGCATCACTGACTCCGCCTCCGGGTCAGTGGTTATATTCAGCGCATCGTTCCAGTCCGCAAAATAAATCCGTACCAGGCCGTTTCTCCCCTTGTCCGCAAGCAGCCTGTCTACCGCAGCCTTCACATGCTCCAGCACGCTGGCCTCTCCCCCGTCCTGCCACGGAATCCGTTCCCGGAGCAGTCCCGTTTCTCCGGTTTCCTTTATCAGCTCGCAGACAGCCCAGATGATCCAGAACGGCTGATCGGAATACCGGGTATCATCGTAAGGATACCAGGTCAGCACCCCATGGCCATCCCGAAACTGATGCTTCAGGCATTCCAGGATTTCCGCTTTCGCCTTCTCCTGACGGTAACCAAGCAGCGCCACCGCAATCTGCAGGTTATCGCGCACTCCCTTTTTCCCTACAATACAGAAGTCCACCTGTTTTTTTACCCAGTTATTCATCAGAGCGTTCACTTTCCCATCCGGTGTCTGCACGGAGAGGGCGGCATATTTTCCAAAATTGTATTCCTGCGCTTTTTGAAATTCCGCTTCCACATTATGCGCATCCCTGTACCAGGCAGATGTGCGGCAGGCATCCTCCCGGGAGGATGCGACACCGAAAACAAAAGCAATCTCCCGGCACTCTCCCGGCGCAAGTACAAGCTTATGCTGCAGTATGCCTCCCAGAATGAACAGCGCTGCCTCCGAATTGGTGCAGTCCCGCCCTTTTACCACCACATCCGGCTGCTGGAACAGGGCGCAGGCGGAGGCATCCGCCCGGGTCATGGTATTTGCCGTGCCGCAGAACCGGGCCATATCGGCATCGTAAGCATATACCGGTTCCGAGGATGCCAGAAACCCATGGTATCTGGCATGGGGCGCAAAGGGATGGCTGGAATCACAGTAGATACCGTTCAGCTCCCTGTCAAAGCCTGCTCTCATGCAGCGGTACATCTCATAATAGCGGGGATATGAGAACCCCTCCAATGAGAAGCTTACTGCCGCAAAGACGCTCAGCTGCCGCTGCCTTACATCCCGGTTTTCAATCCGCAGGCTCCAGACCTCCCAGGTTCCCTCACAGGGTACAAAAAGCCTCCAGGAGGCATGAATCTCCTGCTTTTGGGACTGCAGCACCGAATGCCCGATATTGTGTATGCATTGGTACTGCCCAACCTCCCGGTTCAAAGGCCCTTTCCCGATATTCCAACAGGAAGCATCCTCATCATCCCGCAGGTAAACATATCTGGCATCATTGTCATTGATCCTGCACATATCCGCTTTTTCGTTTATATAATAACTGCGCCCATGCCCGATCTGTGATACCTGGGCACAGTATCCGTTCTCGTTCCACAGGTAGTTGTACCAGTGCCTGGGCGTCTCCGGATTCTGGATTACGCAGGAATGATTGTCTTCGCTAAACGTATATAGCTCCTTCATATGTCCTCCCTTTTTCAGCCAAACCAATACGGAACCATCTGTCATGGAGCTGTCGCTTCAGGCAGTAAAGCTTATAAAGCGACAGCTTCCTGAACAGATGCAGGTTTGTAAGAACCCTTCCCGCACTTAACCTTTCACCCCGCCCATCTGTACACCTGTGACGAAGTATTTCTGTGCAAAAGGATAGGCGCATAAAAGAGGCAGCGTCCCCACCATAGTCACACAATACTTAACCAGGTTTCCTACAAAGCTTGAAGCTTTCTCCGCGTCCAGGTTGGTGGCCATTTTACTGGCATCGTTGTTGATTAGAATTTCCCTCATGAACAGCTGCAACGGCCAGTATTCCCTGGTCTTGGTCAGATAAATGCTGGCGTTGAACCAGGAATTCCACTGTTGTATTACATTGAACATTACAATGACGGCGATAGTTGCCTTTAAAAGAGGCACCAGTATCCGGAACAGTATTGTCAGCGGCCCTGCACCGTCCAGCTTGGCGGATTCTTCATAGGAGCCGGGAAGCTGCTCGAAAGCCGATTTCATCATCATAATATAAAAAGCATTCAACACGCCGGGAATCAGCATAGCCCATCTGGTATTGGTCATACCGAGGCCCCGCACCACCATGTAGGACGGAATCAAACCGCCCGAAAACATCATCGTAAACATAATTCCGATTCCCAGCGGGCCTTTCAGCTTGAAGTTGGGGCGGCTCAGCAAAAACCCGGCCACCAGAGTCCCCAGCGCCATGATGATCGTCGTAGCAAGAACATAAAACAGGGTGTTCACATAGCCGGTGATGATGCTTTTATTCGTTAGCACCATCGCATAACCATCCCATGTGATCTCCCCCAGCGGCTTCAGAAGAACACCCTTTGAAGCCATCAGCAGCCTGGGGTCACTGATCGATGCCATGGCCACATGCCAAATGGGAATCAGGCAGATAAAGCTGAACAAAAACATGAATCCATAATTGAAAATATTGAATATTACGCGGCTCACGCTGCGTTTCTCTACCATAACCATGTACCTCCGATTCAAATATTCGCTTCCAGATTCTCAATCCTGTCCCTAGAACAGCGACTGTTCTGCATATTTTGCGCTCAAATGGTTTGCGATAAGAAGCAACGCCGTATTCACTACGGAATTAAACATGCCTACTGCGGTGGAATATCCAAATTCCCCGCCGTTTATGCCTACCCGCTGCACATAGGTGGAGATTACGTCAGCAGTGGAATAAATGCTTGGGTTATATAGGTTCAGGATCTTGTCAAAGCCAACCGTCATCAACATGCCGCATTTGAGAATAAGCATGCTCACGATCATGGGCTTTATCCCCGGCAGAGTAATATGCCATACCCTCTGCAGACGATTCGCACCATCTATCGCAGCAGCCTCATTTAATTCTCCGGACACGTTGGTGATAGCGGCAATGAATACGATTGAGCTGTACCCCAACCCCTGCCACTCATCGGAGATCAGGTTGATAGCCCAGAAGTAATCCGGGTTCGTCAGCATGTTCTGGCGCTCCATCCATCCCAGCTTCACCAGGAGATTCGTGATAATTCCCGATGAAGAGCAGAAGTCAATTATCAGCCCGCATATGACAATGGTAGTGATAAAGTAGGGCATATAGCTGATGGTCTGCACCGTCTTTTTGAACCATTTCAGCCTGATCTCATTAATCAGCAGGGCAAACCCGATAGACATAGGATACCCGATGAACAGGCCCAGGGCGCTTATAACGAATGTATTCCTGATGACGGTAAAAGCGTTGGGCGACGAGAAAAACCTCACGAAATTCTGCAGCCCTACCCACTGGCTCCCGAATATCCCCTTTGTAGGCTTGAAGTCCTGAAAAGCCATCACAAGTCCGGCCATCGGAGCATAATTGAATACTACGAAATAAACGATGATCGGTATGGCCAGAAGATAAAGCCTCCAGTTGACATGTATATCCTTCCGCCATGTCATCCCCTTGCGAATCTTTTTTTCCATCTGCACTTCATTCATATCTGTTTCCCTCTCATTCCTGAAAATGAATACTGTCTATCTGGCGTTATACCGCTCAAGTGCAGAGCGATAAGCATCGTTCGCATCTTCCATTCCCAGGGCAGACAGCTGCTCCACATATTTCCGGAAGCTTTCCTCTGTCAGCTCTTCTGTCCCCATGATGAATTTGGGAACCATGCTATCCACATAGTCCATAATCTGTGTGCGCACATTATTGAACTTCTTGCTCTCGTCAGCATTCATTACAGCGCCTGTCGGAATCTGTCTCTCCCTGCCATAGGTGATCCATACCTCCCCTGCATGATCCTCCATGTCATCCTGTGCCGTCCGCTCTATATTTGCCGGATCCGGCATATGGGCCGGTATTCCGGGCAGCCTGTTTCCAAAAAATGAGTTCGGGTCAAAATTATCCGTGGCATTCGTAAAGGTCTCATTTACACAGTAATTCCCCTCTTCGTCATACCAGTATGCACCCTTCTCCATGCCGCTGTAGGACTGATAGATCACATCTTCCGCCGCCTGCTCCGCATTCAGTCCGCAGTTTCTGAGGATAGTCCCTTCCTCTGAGAAGAGATAATCAAAGACTGTAAGAATCCTGGCAATCTTGTCCTCATCGCAGCTGCTTGAAATGCAGAACGGCATCGAAGCTACTCCACTGAAAATATAGAATGATGCGTCTTTTTCCGATATGCCATGGGCAGTATCCAGCGGCGCGGTTATGGGTCTCACGTCCATATTCAGACCGTACTCCGGCAGGCTCATGGCTGATCCTGTCTGCCCCAGCAGCCCCATCCAGACTCCTGCGCCCCCGCCGTATGTCAGGGATGTGTTGGGCAGATAGAACAAATCATTGGTACGGCTGGCGAAATCCTGATAAATATATCCTGCCTCATACCATTCCTTCATCTTGCACAGATAATGATAGAATTCCTCTGTAGCAGGCCCATACTCTACCGTGCTTCCATCCCTTCCCAGCTGCCAGGTGCCGCTGGTGCCGAATCCCGCTATCAGCTCCCCTGTCATTATGTAACCACAGGCAGGAATAATGAGAGGCGCTGTCTCCGCCATACCGCTGTTGTCAAAATATGTCTTTATGAAAGGCAGCATATACTCCCAGTCCTCCACAGTCACCGGTTCCTCGCCACCGCTGGGAAACGCGATGTTTCCGCCAGTCATGGTTTCCAGAATATCACGGCGGTAGACCATTCCGCCCCACTGATTCCTGTCAAGGTCTTCCACATTGTATATCCCATAAGCACGTCCATCATCATCATACACCAGCCTTCTAAGCTCGCTGTCCTCCTGCAGGACTCTGTAGTAGTTTGGCATATATGTCTCCAGATACGGCGCAATATCTATGATGACGCCGTCTTCATAAAGTGCGGACTGTGAACTCGTAGAGTATGTGGTATTCATTACGTCTGTATAATCCCCGGTCCCCAGCATGACATTGAAGTTGTCAACCTCTGTTCCCATGGGAGGCTGTTGGAATTCCATCCTGATATTGAACTTCTTATTCAGGCATTGTACCACAGGGTTCTCCGCATAGCTGTTGTAATGCTTGTAGTCGTCCGCCCCTGTCCAGACACTGAAGGTTATCTCTTTTGACGCATCATCCTCCGGCAGAAGCTGCTTACCTTCCTCCGCTGCCCCCCCTGAGCCCGATGCATTGCCGGAATCATTATTTCTCCCGCCATCCGCATAGTTTCCACATCCTGCAAGCGTCCCCAATATGAGACCTCCTGCTAAAATTGCCGAGACTGCCTTTTTCCTCATTATACTCTCCTTCCCTGCACTGCCGGCCGTAAGCTGTACCGGCGCCTCCTGTTATTAAGAATTTCCTTTACGGAATAATACTATAATAATTGCTATTTTGTTTTAAATATTGTATAATCTGGTTATATATTGCAAATTTTAGTCCAATTTTCAATTTCCTGTTTTCTCATTTAAATAAGCTCTCTTGCTTTTCTCTGCTGCCGGCATTATAATAGCAGTGTTCTAATGGGTCAGGTCATTGGCTTACGGGGAGATATACTATGGATTACATTGATTTCTGTAAAAACTACTTTGCTGTCACAAATCTTCCGATTAATCTGGTGAATGAAGACGGGGTACTGTTTTCCTCGCTGGGAGACCTGCTTGGCTTAACTGCCACTAATCCAATTGAAATTTATCCCAGTGACTTCAATCCCGAATTCCGTGCGCAGGATCCGGACATTGTTTATGGCGCCGTCAAAATCGAGGCTACCGGAGACTATATCATGCTGGGGCCTGCATTTTCTTTCCCTCCTGATGACGAACTCATCCGCAGATATATGCACCAATGTGCCTCTCCCATGAACCGCAGGGAGGAGATAGCAGAGGCGCTGTGCTCCATTCCGCCTCTGTCCCATTTGCAGTTCTGCAGGCATCTTGTCTTCATCCATCAATGCGTGAACGGAAAGCAGATTTCTGTTACGGAGCTTATGATGCAGAAAGCGGAATATCATTTCCGCCGGGAAGAGCAGTACATCGAGGCAATAGCGGAAAATCTGGAACATGGGCGGCTCCATAAAAGCTACCGCCCGGAGCAGAAGATATATGCAGCCATACGCGAGGGAAGCTCCCAGGCCTTAAAGAGTTCCCTGCTTTCCCTCAGTGCCGGCATCTATGAAGGAAAACTGGCCCAGACACCTTTAAGGCAGATGAAGAACCTCTTCATATCCATCGCCACAAAGGCAGTCACGCTCGGCGCCATTCCGGGCGGCATGGATCCGGAAAGAGCCCTCCAGCTCATGGATCTCTATGTCCAGGAGTGCGAGAAAATGCAGGCAGTGGAATCCATTCAGGCCCTGCAATATACATTGCTGACAGATTTGTGCCAGAAGACAAGTGAATGCAAGATTCCTGCCGGAATCTCTTCCGAGGTAAACGACTGTATCAACTTCATCCGCAGCCGGGTAAATGCCGCAATCACTATTGAAGACGTGGCAGAGTACATACACCGGAGCGTCTCATACACTACCAAATTATTCAGGAAGGAATTGGGCTTCACAATGGGAGCCTTCATTACACGCTGCAAGCTGGAGGAATCCAAAAGCCTCCTCACCTACAGCAATAAGAGCCTGGCTGATATAAGCAATTATCTTTGCTTTTCCAACCAGGCCCATTTTCAGAATCTTTTCAAGAAACACTACAATATAACGCCCATGAAATACCGCAAGGAGCACCAGGTCATGCATCGCTCTTAGTCATTGTCCCCGCTCCAGGGCCTTATGCCGCTTATTCCTGTCCTTCTTTTCCTTTGCCCTGCGCTCTTTTTCTGCTTTCTTTGTCAAGTATTTTCCGTTTTCTACCTCAAAATCCAGACCTTTTCTTGCACAGCGCTCTTTCAGGTCACGGACGCGGTTCTCCTCCGCCTCTTTTTCCAGTTTTTCCCTCTCCCGGCGTTCCAGCTCCTCAGGGTCAACCCATTCCTCTCCTCTGGCCAGTACCGCCTGGCGCTTGCGCTCCAGGAGATCCGCATTGATCTTGGGCAGACGCTTCTCCAGGTCAATAAAGGGGAGCACGCATACATTCACGCCGGCGCATACAAATTCTATTCCATAAAACGCAATGCCCAGGACCGTCAGCGCTACGGCGGGCTGAAAACCGGTACTGTTGGCATCAAAACCCACCATGGTCAGGATTTTTTCATACAGCCCGGCTACCGGCGCATAGAGCACCTGCTGCAGGGTTCCCACAATCCCCACGGCCATCAGCCCCTCCAGGCGATACCCGGAGCTGTGCTCCACGCTGTCAAAGCAGGATACGGTCAGCGCGCCCAGCATGTAGGCTGCCGGAATATACCCCACCTGTTTCAGGAAGCCCGCAATATAAGCCACGCTTACGCTGGTGGGGAAAAT
>CANDMH010000012.1 GCA_947385785.1 uncultured Lachnospiraceae bacterium | reverse complement strand
CACGAAACGCCTCGCGGTGCCGCAGGGTCCAGTTTGAAGACTTTCACAGTAAACCACCATGTAAAAAAGTCGTGGTACTACGAGAACAAACCGTTTCCGAAGTACCTGGACAGGCTCTGGTAAGCCGCCAGTGCGCCGGAACCCATTGCGGAATAGCCCAGCCCACTCTGCGTATACAGATTATTGGTCATCATCCGCAGCATCAGTTCCCGGGTCAGCCGGCATTTGTCGCAGCAGGAGTCTCCGTTGCCGGAAGCGCCCGCAGTGGAATCGCCGGTTCTTTCTGTATCAGATTGGGTTTTCGGCGCGGCCAGCGCAGATGTTCCGGCTGCGGTCTGTCTGGCGGTTCGTATGCCCGTTTCGGTTTTAACAGGGTTTCCGGTGTCTGCCGTGCCTGCCGCAGATGCGGAGCCAGAATGTGTTGATATTCTGCTGATCTTTGCATTTTCCATATAATTGGCAAAGCCTTTTATAAGGGCGGTTCTTCTGCCGCCATGCTGCGCATAATATTGGTTGATTTCTTTGACTCCAAGATCATTTATATACATTTTACACCTCCGGTCCGCTGAGGAGCTGTTCGGAAATAGCCTGTGAATCGTGCGCGGGTTATTTCAGGACAGTTCTTAAAGCGGGAATTCGTGGGCATGAGGAATGAACGCATGTTTATGTATGCCTGTATTCCGGGAATGCTCTAAAGCGGCGTTCCCATACTGTACTCATGCCGGTTTCAGTTTCAGTATCCTTTGGTTCCGCCATCGATTGGAACCATGTATGCCTTCTCCTGTGGAGTCCGGGCATTGGGGCTATGTTTGCAGTGGTTCAGATAAGGTGCTGATTGCATTCCGTAAGTACGGAATGCCTCTAGCCGAAGCCTGTAATCATTGTATTCATTTTGCCCCCCTTTCCTGTAACAGTACAGTCACATGAAACTCGCTGTTTTCTATTTGAATATCCACGTCTCCCATATATTCCAGGGCTTCCCGCTTTACATTGGACAGGCCGATGCCGTGCATGGATGCGAAGGCTTCCGTTCCATCCTTTTTCTTTGTGGAAACCGGGAGACCGGTATTCTCATCAAAAGTGATTTTCCCATCAAAAGGGTTTCTGATGTCAATGAGGAAAAATTTCCTCTTCTGCCTGCCTGAGAGACAGATATATTTTGGGCCTTTCTGTATTCTGGCACAGGCTTCCAGGGCATTCTGGAGCAGGTTACTGAGTATGATGCCGATATCATAGGCATTGTACCCGCCTGAGGCTGGGAACAGAAACGTACACTGGAATTCGATTCCCAGTGCGACAGCGGCTTTCCGGCGGTCGTTGATGATTACATCCGTCACTGCATTCCGGGTGCTGACAGACAGCTCAAACACCTTCATGCTGTCATCCATTCTGGCAATGTATGTTTCTATGTCTTCATAGTGGCCGCTTTCCGCCAGCCCCCTGATATTTGTCAGGTGATTTTTCATTTCATGCTTCATTCTGCGTATACCGTCGTGAAACTGTTCTACTTCCCGGATGCGCTCCTGTATTGCGGAGATCTGCTGTCTGGCCACGAAGTATTTTTCCCTGTCGTCCTGGAGTGTCAGGATTCTCTGATATGCGGTTATGGCAGCCAGTATGCCCGCGTAGAACAGAGCCGCCATTGCCGGTACGATGGCGAGAAAGGCCGGATACTGCTCATAAAGCCGGAAAACATGGTTATCATTGGCAATTACCAGAAGCCGCACCAGGATATTGGCAAACAGGATTGCCGTCACAGGTGTCAGGAGCAGACAGCACAATTCCCGGATGCGAAGGTCGGTTCTGCTCTTTTTCAGCCGTTTTTTCAGGATACGGAGCAGCAGGGCACAGAGAAGGAACTGTATCATATCGACAGTGAGTTGGTTAAATGCGGCATTTCGGTAGACGAGTTCCGGGGTATGGGCATTTCGCAGCAGGTATTCGGCTGTAAAAAAATCAACGCTTCTCATCATCATCATGCTCAGGTTCCTGGTACAGTAGAACAGGACATTCAGAAGGAAAATAAAGTTCCGCTCCATCCCCAGAAAGCCGGAAAGCAGCATCAGTATCCCGGTGACCAGTATCATATGCATCCAGCCGTAGAACCAGGGAAACAGGCTGAGCAGATATGCCGCCATATAAATAAGAAAGATGAAAAAACCAGCTTTCCGAAGCTGTTTCCTGTTCTGCGTTTCGTTCATAAACGAACGGAAAAAAGCTGCCATGAGCAGGGCATACAGGATGCATTCGGCGCCTGTGAGCAGTTTATAAAACAGAGCAAAGCCTGCCTCGCTCAATGGTTTCTCCCCCTTTCTAGCGTATAAAACGCAGATATGCCTTCACAAAATCATCGTATTTATATTTGGACAGATTCAGTTTATCGCCGTTTGCCAGGGTTACCTCAGCTTTGCTGTATTCTTCCACATAGGCCAAATTCACCAGGAAGCCTTTGTGGATACGGCAGAACTGTACCTGAAGATCCTGTTCCAATTCTCCGAGCTTTGCGTAGTATTCCAGAGTTTCATCCTTCAGATGCAGCACGATTTTATGCCCATGGCTTTCCATGTAGTAAATATCGCTCAGGGGAAGGACTCTGCTGGTTCCGGCATATTGAATGACCAGCTTCTGTTGCTGCTGTGCCTGTGCTGTGATCCGTTTCGCTGCCCGTTGGAAAACCTCTGCAAACTTCTGCTCATCGACGGGCTTTAACAGGTATTGAAAGGCGTCTACATCGAAGGCGTCATACACATAACTTTCATAGCCGGTGACGAAGATGATCAGTGGTTGCGGGCAGCTTTCCGCGGCCCGGATTCTCCGGGCCAGCTCCATGCCGCTTATTCGGTTTTCCGTGGAGGAACCGGTCAGCCCGCCATGAGACACCGTACATTCCGCTGAAGAGTCCGGCAACCTGTCGTGAGGCACTGTGTATTCCATGGAGGAATCGGCTGGCCCGCTCGGAGCCGGCTCATGTTCCGGGCAGGAATTATCCAGTTCTATGTCCAGAAATAACAGGTCATATTCCACCGTGTCTGCCAGGTACGCAGCAGCGGAAGCATATTCCGTGATTTCCGTTCCGTAATTCTGTTTTTGTATCAGCGAGATGAGATAGCTTCTTATGTACGGTTCATCATCGCAGACTGCGATTTTTATTGGATTCATACTTTTTCCTGCCTGTCCTGCACTTCTCTTCCCGGTGCGCCATCCGTTTTCCGGTCGGATGGCGCACCGAGCCTGCCGAAAATCATCCCCGTTTACCGTATTGTAACCGGAAAGATAAACATCTACTCCGTGTATCGGAGAAATCTTCGCAACCTTTATACCGATTGCGCAAACGGACGGTTTGACAGCGCAAGTGGAAAGTGCATAAAAGGATTGAAAAAATGCTTTCCATATAATATACTGAATACAAATCAGAGCAGTTTCATCTGCTTACATTTTTTCTGAGGAGATGAGAGCGATGCCTAATTTTACGAAAATGGCAATTAAGAGTACATTTATCAAGCTTTTGAATGAAAAGCCCCTGAGCCAGATTACTGTGAAGGATATTGTGGAAGAATGCGGGGTCAACCGGAATTCCTTTTACTACCATTTTCAGGACATTCCGGCGCTGGTGGAGGAAATCGTGACGGAGGAGGCTGACCGGATCATCGCAGAGTATCCGTCTATTGATTCTATCGAAGAGGCCCTCAATGTGGCGTTGGATTTTGCCAGGAAAAACCGCCGGGCTATCCTGCACATCCATAATTCCGCGAACCGGGATATTTATGAGCAGTATCTCTGGAAAGTCTGCCAGCATGTGGTATCCGCTTACGGGAAGGTGATATTTGCGGATAAGCCCATTGCGGATTCGGATAGGGAATTGCTGATCCGGTTCTATAAGTGCGAATGCTTCGGTATGGTCATGGAATGGATGAGCAGCGGAATGCGTGATGACATGCCGGAGCAGATAAGGAGGCTGTGTGAGCTGCGGAAGGGGATGACGGAAGAGATGGTGGAACGCAGCCTGAAGCGGCAGGGGTGAATAAAGAAGTGTAGTGATTTTCCCACAATTCATAATAAAGAAGAGTAATTTATACTCACGAGTATAGATGAGGGAGACTTTATGGATTTAAAAACTATGAAATCTGTATTTGAAATTGGTGAGACGATTGCGGTGGAGTTCAAGCGCTGCGGAAACGGGATTGAGAATGATGTTTATGAGACTGTCTGTTCCTTTCTGAATCGTTTTGGCGGCGATCTTTTTATGGGAGTGTTAAACGATGGTACGGTGATGGGCATTCCGGAAAAGGCAGCGCAGGATATGGTCAAAAATTTTATCAGCTGTATCAGTAACCCGTTATTGTTTTCGCCTACAGTATACCTGATACCGGAAATTGTGAAATATGAAGGAAAGGCTGTTATTCATGTGCACATTCCTCCCGGAGCAGAGGTTCATAGTTATAAAAAAGTTATTTATGACCGTGTGGACGATGCGGATGTAAAAGTTACTGCTACAGCACAAATTGCACAGATGTATATTCGAAAGCAGAATATTTTTACTGAAAAGAAAATATATCCATATGCTGAAATAACGGATTTCAGGTTGGATTTGCTGCCGCAGATACGAAAAATGGCAGTGAACCATGCAGGAGGAAAACATCCGTGGGAAAGTATGAGTGATCAGGAACTGCTGAAAAGTGCCGGACTATATGGAAAGGATATCGCAACCGGTGAGCAGGGATATAATCTGGCGGCAGTTCTTCTGTTGGGAAAAGATGATGTTATCAAAGATGTGTGTCCGGCGTACGAGACAGATGCACTTGTGCGAAGAGTGAATATGGATCGCTATGATGATCGTGAAATCATTTGTACAAATCTGATAGAAAGCTTTGAGCGTCTGATGGAGTTTGCCAGAAAGAATCTCCCGGATAAGTTTTTTCTGGAGGATGAAAACAGTGTCAGTTTAAGGAATATTATAGCCAGGGAGATAGTCAGCAATATTTTAATGCATCGGGAATTTACCAGCAGCTATGCTGCAAAATTTGTAATTCAGAAAAATAAAATGTATACGGAAAATGCGAATCGTTCTACAGGAGAGGGAAATATCACTCCGGATAATCTGGAACCTAATCCGAAGAATCCTGTAATAGCATCATTTTTCCGAAATATTGGCAGGGCTGATCGGTTGGGTTCAGGGGTTAGAAATTTATTTAAGTATTGTAAACTATATTCAGGACAGGAACCGGTATTCCAGGATGGAGATATTTTTCGAATTGTTATACCTCTTGATGAGGAATATTCTTATGATTACGGAATGGAATATTGTAATAAAGAAAAGACTGACGTAAAAACTATCGAAAAAACTGGCGTAAAAGCTGAAACTGGCGTAAAAACTGACGTAAAGACCAGTGTAAAAACTATCGAAAAAACTGGCGTAAAAGCTGAGAAAAAGACTGACATAAGGCTGACAGAAACCGAGCGGAAGATTTTAGGGCTGGTAAGAGAAAACCCTGTTATTACACAAAAGGAACTGGCAGAGATGTTGGAATTATCGAATAGCGGAATTCGTTATGCCATGAAAGGATTAAAGGAAAAAAATCTGTTATTCCGAACTGGCTCGCGGAGAAATGGCGGCTGGAAACTGAATCTGTAATGAAAGGGGACAAAGGGGCTGCTGTGACGGCCTCTTTTTTCATATGCATACAGGCATCCAAAGCGCTTGGAAATATGTCGGCAGAGGCTGACGGTGCCCGGCCAGGGGAAAGGCTTTCCGCCACTCGATTTTTAGGGTTTCATTTCCCGTGGACTGGCGCAACCTGCCGCGGGGAGTTTTATGGCGTCCTCGTGGAATTGCAGTGCAGTGTATTTTAAAATAAACAGTATATAACACTTGACAACAGTTATAAACTGTTATATACTGTTTGCATCCGGATAAGAAAGCGACAACAGAAAGGAAAGTTCAGCCCGTGCACCGATATGCGGCGGCTGAACCGGAATGGAGGAAGCAATAATGCGCATTATAATAAACAGCTCGTCCATGGTCCCCATCTATGAGCAGATCAGGGACCAGGTCAAAGCCATGATCCGCAGCGGGGAGCTGAAGGAGAACGACATCCTGCCGTCCGTCCGCACTCTGTCAAAGGAACTGAAGATCAGTGCACTGACCGTCAAGAAAGCCTATGACAGCCTGGAAGCGGAAGGCTTTACCGCCACCGTCCACGGCAAGGGAACCTACGTGACAGCGGTGAACAAGGAACTCCTGCTGGAAGAACAGAAGAAGGAACTGGAGGCGGACCTGGAGATGGCTGTCCAAAAGGGCAGGAGATACGGAATAAGCGACGAGGACATCAGGAGCTTGTTCGATTTGATTCTGGAGGGTTGAAAATGTTAAAGATTGAGCATTTGAGAAAAGACTATAAATCGTTTTCGCTGGACTGCACCATGGAGGTGAAGCAGGGACGTGTCACCGGGCTCGTCGGACAGAACGGCGCGGGGAAAAGCACCACTTTCAAGGCGGCATTGGGGCTGATTCGCCCGGACGGCGGCAATATCCGCATTCTGGGCAGAGACATCAGCGATTTTACTGCGAAGGAGAGGCAGAAGCTGGGCGTCGTCCTGTCGGATTCCGGCTTCAGCGGATATCTGACGGTTGCGGATACGGTTCCTGTCCTGAACAGCCTCTACGAGGAGTTCGACAAAGCCTTTTTCCTGGAGCAGATTCGCAAAGCCGGCCTGCCTGACAATAAGAAGATTAAGGAATTTTCCACAGGCATGAAGGCGAAGCTGAAGGTCATAACGGCCATTTCCCACAATGCCAGGCTGCTGATACTGGATGAACCCACTTCGGGACTGGACGTGGTGGCAAGGGACGAACTGCTGGATCTGCTGCGGGAGTTCATGGAAAAGGATGAGGACAGATCCATACTGATCAGCTCCCACATATCCGGTGACCTGGAGACACTCTGTGACGACGTATACATGATACATGAGGGGAAGATTGTCCTCCACGAGGATACGGATGTCCTGTTGAGCGATTACGCTGTGCTGAAGATGGATGAACGGCAATACGATACCCTGGATAAGCAATATATCCTGCGCTGCAGGAAGGAAAGCTTCGGCTACAGCTGCCTGACCAACCAGAAGCGGTATTATCTGGAGAATTATCCGAAGCTTGCGATTATAAAGGGAACCATTGACGAAGTGATTACAATGATGATTCGAGGTGCTGCATTATGAAAGGTTTGTTAATCAAAGATATCAGGCTGATGAAAAATATGAAGAATTCCATGCTTTTGATTGTAGTGATTGCGGTGGGCATGGGAGCGTATATAAAAGACGCTTCGTTTATTATCACGTATCTGGCATTAATCGGCGCTACTTTTACGACGAGCACCATGAGCTATGATGAATTCGATAACGGTTATGCGTTTCTGCTTTCCCTTCCGGTTACCAGAAAGGGCTATGTGCTGGAAAAATATACTTTCGGACTGCTGCTGAGCGGCGGTGGGTGGCTGCTGGGGTCGGTGATTGCAGCCGTGGCAGGAGTGGTGAGGAATACCAGCCCGTTGTCGGACAGCCTCATGATGTCTATGGTCATGCTGCCGTTTGCGTTGCTGCTGCTTTCCGTCCTTTTTCCCATTCATATGAAATTCGGCGGGGAGAAAGGCAGAATCATTATGATAATCGCCATGGGGCTGTTTTTTGCGGCGATTGTCCTGGGGGTGAAGCTTGCCGAATCCATGCATATAGATTTGGATGCCGCATTGGAGAAGCTTCCTGCGATGAAGACAGAGGCAGTCGCCGTGAGCGCCATTGTCATTGGTGTGGTTATACTGCTGCTCTCCTGCAGGATCAGCATCGGGATTATGAATAAGAAGGAGTTCTGAATTGTCATCAGTCTGCCTGGCCGGTAGTCTGTACGGCCATACAGACTGATATTTTTACCTTATAGGAAAGTCCGTCGCCAGACGGACATGGAATCAGTAAGGTGCCGAAGGCGGTGGCCTTAAACACAATATATACTCACGAACGAAAACATTTGCCAGTTGAAATTGTATAACGAGTGAGCGCTTCCGCAACCTGGAGCAGAAAGCGGCAAATGTATGCGCTCGCAAGTATAAATAAGATATTTTGCAGTATAAAAAAGATATATATTCTTGCGAAAAGAAAGTCCGCTGTGTAAAATAAAAGCAGGATAGCGGGCGCCATGCGGGGCGACTGCGGAACTGGAAACAGGAGGAGTCAGCCTGGATGAAAGCGTCAAGCTTCCTGCAGCTAAAGATATATCGGCGGACTTTTTTAATTTATCTGTTCATTGTGATTGTGCTTTTTTTCTTCATTATTTCCAATCGATACAGCAATGCCCGGATCGCGGGGCAGCAGTTTTTTTCAGAACAAATGGACAGGGCCTTCTTCCAGGTGGAGGAGGAACTGGACAGTGTCGTCAGTACCATAGACAATTTCCTGATTCGTCTCAACAGCAGCCCTGTGCTGAAAAAGGATTTTTTCCTTTTCTTTGGGGCTTCGCCGGCGGAGTATACGGCGTCCAGGCTGCGCAGCGGGGACATGTCCTATGAAAGCTATCTCGGGTCGTGTGATCATCTGCTCACGGACAGCAATTATCTGATCCGGTACATTCTCTATTACTGTGAGGACAATGTTATTTGCATGGAATACAGCCAGGAGGGATATTCCAGATATAAAACGATTGAGCCGGAGGAAGGAGAAGCCCTGTGCAGGACAGGCTATGCCTATACCAGGGATATTTACCTGGACTCGGTGTACAGGGGGAAGATATCCTTTATCATTGATGTGGCTGTCCCGATTGAAAAAGCGTTTTGCAGGGAGGGAGAAATCGCTGTCTGGATGGAAATTCAGGGTGAGGGGAAATTTTTGGGAGATACGCCGGACAGCGATGTGAGTTTTGAGAAAATCGGGGAATCGGGAAGGCATCTGGGGCTGATGTCCCTGACGGACCGAAAAATGGGGCAGTATTTTTACTCGATCCATGCTTCGGAACATTACTCCTGCCTGGTGGTGGCGGCAGGGAAGGCCGGGGTGTATATGCAGGATCAGATAAAGGAACTGTGGGTTCTGGCTTTTGGGCTGCTCCTGGCATTTGTACTGATTACCATACTCTATACAAGGCAGTTCTCCAAGGACGGCAGGTTTCTCCAGGATATTCTGTACAGCATGGAGCACGCCAGGGAGGGGACGTTTCAGCGTGTTGAGGTGGGAAAGCGCAGCGACGAATACGCCGCCATTGCCAGACGGCTGAACGGGCTGTATGAGTACCTGGAGACCTTAATCCAGCAAAAATACGAACTGACCATCAGCCAGCAGAGAACCCAGATGCAGATGCTGAGTTCCCAGCTGAATCCTCATTTTCTGTACAATACCCTGGAGCGGATCCGGCTGCGCGCCCTGAAGGCGCAGAACCCGGAGATTGCCCGGGCAACGGCAAACTTAGGTCTGCTTTACCGCAATATCGTGAAGACGGAGCCTGTGATTCCTCTGGAAAAGGAGATCGATATCACCAAACAGTATCTCGACCTGATGTGCTTCCTTCATGACGGCGAGTTCCTCTACCACTGTGACATGAAGGAGGAGGTTTTTGATATACTGACGCCAAAGATATGGATGCAGCCTATCATGGAGAATTTTTTCAAGCATAATTTCGGGGAGGATGAGAGGATCAAGATCATTGTTTTTACCGGGGAGAAATGCGGAGAGGGAATCAAGCTTACGTTTTTCGACAATATAGGTTATATTCCCGAAGAACAGCTTGCATATTTAAACGGCTGCTTTACGCCGGAGGAAGGTAAAAGGGATGAGGAAAGCAGGGGGGGCATTGGCCTGCAGAATGTATATCACAGGCTTTGGCTTTATTATGGGGATAAGGTAACGATGACAATCCGGAACAATGCGCCGTCCGGGGTGTGTATTGAGGTGCTGCTCAGGGACTGCGCAGAAATAACCTCTGAAGCGCCCCCGCAGGCTGTTGCGGAACATTTCTTCAGGAAGGAGGCGGACTGATGTACCGGCTGCTGGTGGTGGACGACGAGAAAGATATCAGGGAGAATATCCGCTATCTCATGGACTGGAGCCGTTATGGGATAAACCAGATTGAGACGGCGGCTACTTATGAAGAGGCAGTGAATAAGGCACTGGATATAAGGCCTAATATTATATTGATGGATGTGAAGCTGGGGGACGGGCGCTGGGGATTTGAGCTGGTGGAGCGTTTAAGGGCTTCCGGCCTTAAGGCGGTATGCTGTATGATCAGCGGTTACGATGAGTTCGAATATGTGCAGAGATCCATGCAGGCTTCCGCCAGGGATTATCTCTTGAAGCCGGTGGATGTAGGCGAACTGGAACGTTTTGTGGAACGGGCAATTGTGGAGGAGCTGAAGGGAACGCTGCCGCAGTGCAGGAGTGACGCGCCGGATGTGGACCCGGTGCTGAAGGTGGAGTATGGAACGCTTTCCAGGATTACCAACAAGATTATCATGATAGTGAAGGGAAATTACCGAAGCTCCCTGTCCCTGGTGGGGATCGGGGAAATGTTCTGCATGAGCAGCAAATATATCGGCAGGATTTTCCTGCAGGACACAGGAATGAAATTTTCCGAGTACCTGATGGCTTACCGTATGATACAGGCGAAGCGGCTGATTGAGACTACGGGGGACAAGGTTGCAGTCATTGCCGGGCAGGTGGGGTATACCCAGGTAAATAACTTTTATGTGCATTTTAAGGAATATTACGGCTTTTCTCCCACGGCGCTGCGGGATACGGGGGAAACGCCCTGTGAAGCGGAGAAAAATGCGGATGCCGGGAGCAGTCAGATGCCGGATTCCGGGGAGAATGAGGGTACTCATGGGAAGAGATAGGATAGTCCGGAGCCTGCTGCTCCTTGCGACGGCAGTTTCCCTGGCGGCAGGATGCGGCGAGGGCCGGGAACAGGAGGAATTCCCTGCCAGCCGTGAGGAGCCGGTCAGGCTGGTTTATTATACGATAGGCGAGCCGGATGTGGGTCTGGAAGAGGTGGAGAACGCGCTGAATGAGCTGCTGCTGGAACGCTACGGCTTCACGGTGAGCTATAACCGCATAGGCTGGAACGATTATGAGGCAAAGCTGGATTCTCTCTTCAGTACAGACGGAAAATTTGACATTGCTTTCGCCTGGACGGACAATTATGTGGAAAATGCCCTGGCGGGAAACTGGCTGGACCTCACAGCCTATATGGAGGGAATCTGCGCGGATACTTATGCGGCGGTAAATGATAAGTTCTGGAAGGGCGCCACGGTGAAGGGATGCATTTACGGTATCCCTACCAATAAGGAGCTGGCCGTTCCCATGTATTTTCTGTATGACAGGGAGCTGGTGGAAAAATACGATATTGATATAGGGGAATATCCCACACTGGAGTCCATGGAGCCTCTGCTGCGGATGATTTCCGGTGAGGAGCCGGAATATATCCCGCTGTTTCTGGCCAACAGTAATGTGAATTTTGCGTCCATGGGAGGCTATGAATATGTGACTTATGCGGATATTCCCCTGGTAATACGGACGGACGATGTCTCCGCAACGGTGGTGAATCTGTATGAGACGGAGTACTGCAGAGAGCTTCTGGATACGCTCCATACATATTATACGGCAGGTTATATCAATGAGGATGCTTCCGTGAGAACCGCATTTTCCCGCTTTCAGGGGGAAAAGGTTTTTCTCCGGATTGCCAGCGGCGGGCCGGAGTCGGATGTCAGCTTTTCTTCCACCTTTGATTACCCGATTGTAACACAATGTGCCAGCGATCTGGTAGTGACCTCTGAATCCGCCCTGGGGGGAGTCATGGCGGTCAATGCCAGGACAGGACATCCGGAGGAATGCGCTGTTTTTCTGAATGCGGTGAATACGGACCCGGATATCCGTAATCTGCTGAATTACGGAGTGGAGGGGCTTCACTATAAATTGAATGAAGATGGCCAGGTAACCTATCTGTCGGATGACTACAGAGGCGTAGCCTATACTCAGGGAAATTGGTTTATCCTGAAAACAGTGGCCGGGGAGAACCCGGATAAATGGGAAGTGTACCGGGAATTCAATGATATCGCCATAGAATCGCCCCTCCTGGGATTTATTCCGGATTTGTCCGGGTTTGCTGCAGAATGTGACAATGTAGGCCAGGTGTGCGGGAGATATGAAAATGCGCTGATGACGGGAACCGTGGATCCGGAGGAATTCCTTCCGAAGCTGCAGGATGCATTGGAACAGGCCGGAATCGGAACCCTGCAGCGGGAGCTTCAGCGCCAGATAAATTCATGGATATCATCGCGGAGCAAATAACAGAATGTTTCCTTTTTATACTATAAAGAATCCCATAGAGACTTTTTGATACCGTCGTAAAAACTTATAATAAAACCAGTTGAAAAGCAATCAAAGTGTATAAAATGACGAAAAAAGAGGAAGGGACGGTGTCAAAAATTGAAAAAAGAGGGAAAAACGCCGAAAACCGGTAAAGCCGGGATGGAGACAGGAAAACAGGGAGGCAAGAAGAGGCGGTGGACGAGAGGGGATACGGAGCTGACGCTTCTGGGGCTTCCCACTTTTCTATGGTTTGCGGTGTTCGCATACCTGCCCATGTTTGGTTTGATCATTGCCTTTAAGAAATATAAGATTGCGGCGGGCCATGGCTTCCTGTACAGCCTTTTCCACAGCGAGTGGGCGGGTTTTGACAACTTTGCCTTTTTCTTTAAATCAAATGCCTTTTCCATGCTGCTGCGGAACACGGTTCTTTACAACATCGTCTTCATTATCCTTGGAACGGTGATTCCGGTTACTTTGGCCATTGTGATCAGCCAGCTCTACAGCAAGCTGATGTCAAAGGTTTATCAGACGATGATGTTCTTCCCCCACTTTATGAGCTGGGTGGTGGTGAGCTATTTTGTTTACGCCTTCCTGAATCCTACCAAGGGCCTTTTGAACCAGATAGTCGGCCATTTCGGCGGCGATCCGGTTATGTGGTATTCCGAGCCAAAGTACTGGCCTTTCATTCTGGTCTTCATGAACCTGTGGAAGGGCACCGGTTACGGCATGGTAGTATACCTGGCCTCCATCACGGGAATTGACAGCTCCATGTATGAGGCGGCCATGATCGACGGCGCCACGAAATTTCAGCAGGCCAAATACATAACCCTCCCCTGCCTGAGACCCATGGCGATCATGATGTTCATCATGAATGTGGGCAAGATATTCTACTCGGACTTCGGCCTGTTTTACCAGGTGACCCAGAGGGTGCCCAATGCCCTGTATAATACGGTGTCCACATTTGATACCTATCTCTATAACGCACTGCAGTCGAACGTGTCCATCGGAAGGACGGCGGCGGCATCCCTGTTCCAGTCAGTGGCATGCTGCGTCACAATTCTGGCGGCCAACTATATTGTATCCAAAATCGATTCGGAAAGCGCGCTGATCTAGGCGGACGGGAGGCAGAAATGGCAAAGAAAGAGATAAAAGGGCAGGATAATCATCTGAACAGGATTAAGTGGGGGACGAACCTCTGCTTCAATATTTTATTCATTATTATGGCGGCGATATGTATCATTCCGGTTATCTTCGTATTTATGATATCCATTTCGTCGGAGGCTTCCATTGCGCAATATGGTTACCGGTTCATACCGGATTCTTTTTCCCTGGATGCGTATAAGTTTATGTGGAACGAGCGGGCCCAGATTTTCCGGGCGCTGTTTGTCTCCGTAAGCGTGACCGTGGCAGGCACCATACTGGGACTTATCCTGACCACCACCATGGGATATGTGCTCTCCAGGCCGAATTATAAGCTGAAGAAGTTTTTTACCTGGGTTATATTCATCCCCATGATATTCAACGGAGGTATGGTTGCAAGTTACGTGGTGGTGGCAAATCTCCTGGGATGGAGGAATACCTTCCTGGTGCTGACCGTTCCGCTTGCGGTGTCTTCCTTTAACATCGTAATCACCCGGACCTTCTTTCGGACCACGATTCCGGACTCCATCATAGAGTCGGCCCAGATTGACGGGGCATCCCAGCTGCAGACCTTTATCCGGATCGTGCTGCCGATTTCCAAGCCGGTTCTGGCCACCATCGGGCTGTTCCTGGCTTTCGGATACTGGAACGACTGGTTCCAGGCATCCCTGTACATAAGCGATGAAAGTCTGGTGGGCCTGCAGGCGATGCTGAACAATATCCTGAAGAGCATCGAGTATTTTGCAAGCCATCCGGAACTGGGGGTCAGCCTGACGCAATATAAGCAGTCCATGCCGTCCGAAACAGTGCGTATGGCAATCGCAATCCTGATTGTAGTCCCGATTGCCTGCGTTTATCCGTTTTTCCAACGGTATTTTATCTCCGGCCTTACTGTCGGCGCAGTAAAAGGCTGATTTCAGGCGGAGATTTCAAAATACAACATTTTAAACAAGGAGGAAATGGTAATGAAAAAGAGAAACTGGAAAGTAATGTCTCTCCTGTTGGCGGGAACGATGCTGGCAGGAACCCTGACAGGCTGTGGGAGCAGTCCTTCCAATGAGGGAAGCTCCGGCGCAGGAAATCAGGAGAGCTCCCAGCAGTCCGAGGAGCAGTCCGGGGAACAGTCTGAGGAGCAGTCGGAAGAACAGTCTGAGCAGCAGCCTGTGGCTTCAGGCGATGTGGTAGACATCAAATGGGTAATGGTGGGCAACGGCATGCCGTCCAACTATGACGCATGGAAGGCAAAACTGGATGCTTATCTGGAAGAGAAGATCGGCGTACATCTGGATGTGGAAGTAGTTAAGTGGGATAACTGGGGCGACAGAAGAAACGTTATGGTTAAGACCAACGAAGACTATGACATCCTGTTTACCGATTCCGGAAGCTATGTCAGCGATGTGCAGATGGGAGCGTTTGCGGATATCACGACTCTTCTTGACAGCACTCCGGCGCTGAAATCCTTTATTCCGGAGGACTATTGGGATGCGGTTGCCGTACAGGGCGGGATTTATGCGGTTCCCACCTATAAGGACAGTTCCGCGACACAGTATTTTGTGTGGGACAAGGAGCTGATTGACAAGTACGAGATCGATTATGAGAACATGCATGATCTGCAGTCCCTGACGGAAGCCCTGACCAAAATCAAGGACGGAGAGGGTTCCGAGCCTTTTATCCTGACTTCAGACGGACTGGGCGCTGTCCTTGACAAGTATGACGGCATGGGCGCAGGCGCTCCCGGCATCGGCGTATCCTACAACGATTCCACAAAGAAGGTTGTCAGCGTCTATGAGCAGGAAGACGTCATGGCTGACCTGAAGACGCTGCATGAGTGGTATCAGGCCGGCATTATCAATGCGGATGCGAATACATTGGGCGAGGCTCCCAAGTACAGGATGTGCTATGTAGCCCAGGGATGGCCGCTGGCAGCAAAGACCGTCTGGGGACCTAACATGGACAAAGAGGTAGTGGTATCCCAGTGGGGCGACACCCATCTGTCCTTCGGTACCGTGGGCGGCTCCCTGAACTGCATCTCCTCCAGCTGCAAGAATCCGGAGAAGGCTCTGCAGCTGCTTGAACTGGTGAATACGGATTCCGTTGTAAGGGATGCCCTGTATTTCGGCCTGGAAGGCGACAATTTTGAGTACAATGCAGAGGGCAGGGTTCACAAGATCAATACAGACTGGCCTATGGCAGGTTATACTCAGGGTACCTTCTTCAACGTAACCCTTACAGATGACGTGGAAGAGAATCAGTGGGATGAGGTTAAGGCTCTGAATGAGCAGGCAGTTCCTTCACCCGTACTGGGCATCTCCATTGATACCACCGAGTTTGAGGATGAACTGGCCAACTGCACAGAGATTTGCAACCGGTATAAGAAAGACCTTCTGACCGGCGTGGCTGATCCGGAAGTGGAAGTGCCGAAGATGATGGAAGAGCTGCGTGCCGCCGGATTTGATACCATGTTGGAGAAGATCCAGGCTCAGGTTGACGCTGCACAGTAAGCGGGTCGGCGCTGCAGCATATTATGTTATGAAGGAAAGAATCTCTTACATTTTCAGCTGTAAGAGATTCTTTTTTGCGGTTTGACTCCATAATATTTGTAATCATCTGATTTTTTGTACGCCTGTCTGATTTTCAGGCATTTTATTCCGAATGTCTGAATTTCAGTCACTTTGAGCCGTCTGCCTTAATTTTGGGCAGACGGCTTTTTCTGTTGATTCCAGAGACAGGAATTCCCTGCTATACTGTCAGCATAAGGAACAGTTAAGGTTTCGCGCATGGGCTGCTGCGGAACTGGAAACAGCAGGAGCCCATGCGCTGCCCAGATGGAATTACGGACGCATCTCCAGGCGGCCGGAAGTCCATCTCAGGAACAGGGTAGGGCATGGGCTGCTGCGGAACTGGAATAGGAGGTCTCAGAATATGAAGATGCGTTCCGTAACACCCATGAGAATTGCGAAGACCGGTTACATCATTATGTCAGCGGTTTTCAGCAGTGCCGGAATCCTGTTTATAGCCTGTCCCGAGTTGTCCCTGAGGATTCTCGGCCGTGCCCTGGGAATTGCGATGATCCTGTTTGGGTGCATCAGGCTGGTGGGATATTTTTCCAGGGATTTATTCCGGCTGGCATTCCAGTACGACCTGGAATTTGGCATTCTGTTGATTGCCCTTGGAGCCATAGTCCTCATCAGGTCACCCAATGTGATGAATTTTCTCTTTATCGCACTGGGAATTGCAATCCTGGCAGACGGACTGTTCAAGGTACAGATTGCAATGGACTCGAAGCGGTTCGGCATCAGTACATGGTGGCTGATTCTGCTGCTGGCTGTGCTGACCGGGTTTGTGGGGCTGTTGCTGGTGTTCCGGCCTGTGGAAAGCGCACAGATACTGACCATGCTGTTGGGCGTTTCCCTGCTGGCGGAAGGAATTCTGAATCTGTGCGTGGTAATCAGCACGGTCAAGATTGTGAAGCACCAGCGCCCGGATGTTATAGAAACCGAATACCGGGAAATTTGACAAATATAAGAAAGGAAGATAGAATTATGCGTTTTTCAAAAACAGTGGTGAAATACCGTATCCCGATCCTGATTCTGGCATTGGTGCTGATGGTTCCATCCCTTATGGGCATGGCAGGAACCAGGATCAATTATGACATGCTGGACTATCTGCCGGAAGATATGGACACCGTAATCGGCCAGAACGAGTTGATGGATGAGTTCGGCAAAGGGGCATTTTCCTTCATCATAGTGGAGGATATGCCGGATAAGGATGTATCGAAGCTGAAGGAACAGATCGAGCAGGTAGAGCATGTGGAAACCGTGATCTGGTACGATTCTCTGGCGGATCTCTCCATGCCGAAGGAGCTTCTGCCGGATAAGATTTTCAAAGAATTCAATACAGATCATTCTACCATGATGGCAGTGTTTTTCGACAGCTCCACATCCGCCGACATTACCATGGACGCCATCCGGGATATCCGGGCCGTCTGCGGGAAGCAATGCTATGTCTCCGGAATGTCCGCGTTGGTGACGGATCTGAAGGATCTGTGTGAAAAAGAGGAACCCATTTATGTGGGCATTGCCGTGGCCCTGGCATGTGCCGCCATGCTGGTATTTCTGGACGGCTGGCTGGTACCCTTTGTGTTCCTGGCCTCCATCGGCATCATGATTCTGCTGAACCTGGGATCCAATTACTTTATGGGTGAGATTTCCTATATCACCAAGGCATTGTCCGCGGTGCTGCAGCTGGCTGTCACCATGGACTACTCCATCTTCCTGTGGCACAGCTACAATGAACAGCGTGAGCGGCTGGGCATTAATACGGCCGGCGCACAGGGAACAGCGGCAGTACAGCCGGAGGGAAGTGTGCAGAAGACTGACCGGGTACAGCGAAAGGCAGGCGCCTGCGAAGCCATGGCGGTTGCCATTCAGGAAACCCTTGCCAGCGTAGTGGGCAGTTCCATCACTACCATTGCCGGATTTATCGCACTGTGCTTCATGTCCTTTACCATGGGCAGAGATTTGGGGATAGTCATGGCAAAGGGTGTTCTGCTGGGTGTCCTGGGATGCGTCACTGTACTTCCCGCCCTGATTCTGGTATTGGATACACCTTTACAGAAGACGAAACACCGCTCCCTGATTCCCAACATGGGAAAATTCGCGGAAGGAACTGTGAAGGTATTTGCGGTATTCCTGGCAGTCTTTGTGGTACTGATACCGCCGGCTTACTACGGCTACAGCAAAACCAACAGCGAAGTCTACTATGATATGGGCGAATGTCTGCCGAAGGACATGGAATATGTCATAGCCAATTCCAAGCTGCAGGAGGAGTTCAATATTGCGTCCACACATATGCTGCTGATTGATACAGATGTTTCTCCGAAGAATGTTCGCAGCATGGTCCGCGAGATGGAAAAGGTAGACGGTGTAAAATATGTACTGGGGCTGGAATCCGTCATCGGCTCTCTGGTACCGGAGGAGATTCTGCCGGAATCTGTCACAGGTATCCTGAAGAGCGATAAATGGGAGCTGATGCTCATCAACTCGGAATATAAAGTGGCAGGTGAGCAGGTAAATGGCCAGATCAATGAGCTGAACAGTATTTTGAAAAAATATGATGAGGGAGGCATGCTGATCGGTGAAGCGCCCTGTATGAAGGATATGATTGAAACCACGGATCACGACTTTAAGGTAGTCAACGCAGTATCCATTATTGCCATTTTTATCATCATTGCGCTGGTGGAAAAAAGCGTAACCCTGCCCTTTATCCTGATTGCCGTGATAGAGCTGGCCATTTTCATCAATCTGGGGCTGCCTCACTACTTTGGACAGAGCCTGCCGTTTATTGCCCCCATCTGCATCAGCACCATTCAGTTGGGCGCTACCGTAGACTATGCAATCCTGATGACCACCCGGTATAAGGAAGAGCGCGTCCACGGAAAGGATAAGAAACCGGCGGTGACTATCGCCCTTGCCAGCTCGATTCCTTCCATCATCGTATCCGGTATGGGGCTGTTCGCGGCAACCTTCGGGGTGGCGGTTTACTCGAATATCGATATTATCAGTTCCATGTGCATGCTGATGGCAAGAGGAGCCGTGGTGAGTATGCTTTGTGTCATATTCATCCTTCCGGCGCTGCTGCGGCTCTGTGACGGAATGATCTGCGCAACCACGCTGGGCATGGGGCATCATCAAAATAAGCAGGTGCTCAAAAACAAATTTGCGGGTATCGGCTCATGAAGCGAAGCGGCATGGAAAAGTCTTCAGGCTGCGCGTGCTGATTGCGCAGAGAGTAAGGAACTGTCCAGAAATAACTTGTGCAAATACAGGCAAGTTTTAGGCATGGTTCCTGGGGGTGCGTGAGTCAAAGCGCACAAGTTATTTCACGACAGTTCCTAAGGAATTGCCAGTATGGTATACCAGTATAAATAGAATGCGGAGGTAACAGGAACATGAAAAATAAGATAATTCAGAATTTGCTCAGAAGTATGAAGAATGACAGGACAGAAAACATAAGAAGCAGAAAAACCAGGATTATGGCAGTGGCATTGTGTGCAGCTCTTGCGCTGGGGCAGGCCGGCGCCGTAGTGTATGCGCAGTCATCCGGCGACAGGATTGTAGTACAAACGGCGGGCGGCAGAGCGGATGCCACAGGGACGGGAAACATGGAAGGCACACAGATGACTGTGAATATGGGAAAGTCAGCCAGTGGGGGAGCTCCGATTAACATGCTGCTTGCATCCGGCACGACTCCGTCCGGCGGAACATCCGGAACTGGAACGTCATCCGGGTCGGGAACAGCACCCGGAACTGGAACGGCATCCGGGCCGGAACAGTCCTCCGGAAGTGAGGACTCCCGGACAGCCAAGGAAGAAACGGTCTACATCCTGGCAAACGCCAATGGCTCCGTACAGAAGATCATCGTCAGCGACTGGCTTAAGAATGGGGCGGGCAAGCGCACGCTCAACGATGTATCCGAACTGACGGACATTGAAAATATCAGGGACGACCTGCAGTATACCGGTGAAGACGGCAATGTCAAGGTATGGGATGCCCAGGGGAATGACATTTACTACCAGGGGAATACCGATAAGGAGCTGCCCGTTACACTTTCCGTCAGCTACACACTGGACGGCAGGCCCATAACCCCCGGGGAGCTGGCCGGGAAAAGCGGAAAGGTAACAATCCGCTTCGACTACACGAATCACCTGTATGAAACCGTGGAAATAGACGGTATATCCACGAAAATGTACGTACCCTTCGCCATGATGACAGGCATGATTCTTGACGACGAGAGATTCACTAACGTGGAGGTTACCAACGGCAGACTGCTGAATGACGGCAGCCGCACCGTGGTGGCAGGGCTCGCATTTCCGGGACTTCAGGAAAATCTCGACATCGATTCGGAGAAGCTGGAGATTCCGGACTATGTGGAAATCACTGCGGATGTGAAGGACTTTGAACTGGGAATGACGGCAACCATCGCCTCCAATGACGTTTTCAGCGAGATCGATCTGGAGGATGAGGATGATCTGGAGGAGCTGAGGGGTTCCATGGATGAGATGACCGATGCCATGGAGCAGCTGATGGACGGTTCCAATCAGCTCTATGAGGGAATCTGCACACTGCTGGAGAAATCCGGTGAGCTGATAGAAGGAATCGATAAGCTGGCTTCCGGCGCGGAGGAACTGAAGAACGGCGTGGGCACTCTGGACAGCGGCGTTTCCCAGGTTCAGGACGGCGCAGCAAAGCTTCAGGATGGACTGAATACCCTTTCCTCCAAAAATGCGGAGCTCAACGGCGGCGCAAGGCAGGTTTTCGATACATTGCTTTCCACTGCCCGCGCACAGCTGCTGGCGGCAGGGCTGGATGTCCCGGAGATGACGGTGGAAAATTACGCGGAAGTGCTGAACAATACCATTGCATCTCTGGACGGGGACGCTGTGTACCAGCAGGCGCTGAGCCAGGTGACCAGTGCGGTGGAGGAGAAACGCCCTTATATCGAATCTCAGGTTACGGATGCGGTCAGGGGAGAAGTGGCTTCCAAAGTTGACGCCGCCGTGCGGGAGCAGGTGACGGCAAAGGTGGAGGAAGCAACCCGGGAACAGGTAACCGCCGCCGTGACAGAAGCAGTCAGACAGCAGGTGACAGCGAAGGTGACGGAAGCGGCGCAGGCCCAGGTAACGGAGCAGGTGACAGCGGCGGTGAGGGCTGCGGTTACGGAGAAAGTGGAAGCTGCCGGAAAAGAGGAAATCACGAAACAGGTGACGGCGGCAGTGAGAGCGGAAGTGGAAAAGCAGGTCAATGAAGCGGTAAAAACGAAAGTGACCGAACAGGTCAATGAAACCGTGAAAGAACAGGTGACAAAGCAGGTGACAGAAGCTGCCGGAGCAAAGATAAGGGAAGAAGTCACCGCGGCTGTTTACGGCCAGATAAGCGCACAGGTAATAAAAAACATGACGGGCATGGATACTGCCGCCTATGAAGCTGCCGTTGAGGCCGGAAAAGTCGATGAGCAGACACAGTCGGCTGTACAGGCTGCCATTGAAGGGCAGAAGGCTTCCGAAGCTGTAAAAGCCCGGATTGAAGAATCGGTGCAAACACAGTTAAATGCCGCGGTAGAAGCACAGATGTCTGATGGAGCCGTACAGAAGCAGATAGATGCAGGGATAAAGGAGCAGATGTCCGGCGAAACCGTGAAAGCCCAGATCAATGCGGCAACAGAAGCACAGATGGCAAGCGACGAAGTAAAAGCCCAGGTTGATGCAAATGTAAAATCCGTGATAGACACCAAAGTGGAAGAGCAGATGGCGACGGACGCCGTAAAAGCCCAGATCACTTCCAACACCGAAGAGCAGATGCAGAAAATAGTACCTGCCAAAGTGGAAGAGCAGATGGCATCCGATGCCATAAAGGCAACCATTTCGTCCAACACGGACGAACAGATGAAGACCATCGTTCCCGCAAAGGTGGAAGAGCAGATGGCGACGGATGAGATAAAAGCTACCGTTTCGTCCAACATTGACGCGCAGATGGGCAGCGATGCCCTGAAGGAAACCATAGCCGCCAACACCGAGCTGCAGGTGCAGAAGGCAATCACGGAAAATATGGCGGGCGAGGAGGTACAGAGCAGGCTTGCGGCCGCGTCGGAAGGCGCCAAATCCGTCATTGCGCTGAAGGCTTCCCTGGATAATTACAATGTGTTCTACCTGGGACTGCAGGCCTACACGGCGGGTGTTGCGGAAGCCGCCTCCGGCATGGGTACATTATCCGCGGGAATCGGCGAGCTGAAGAGCGGCAGCAGTAAGCTGTACGGCGGTTCCGCTCAATTGTATGACGGAATCCTGACCATGAAGAAAAGCGCCCCCGCACTCACGGACGGCATCACACAGCTCCGTGACGGCGCGCTGGAGCTCTCCGACGGACTGGCCCAGTTCAATGAGGAAGGCATTCAGAAGCTGGTAAATGCGGTGGACGGCGACCTGGACGGACTCGTAAACAGACTGCGCAAAATATCCGAAGTTTCGAAGAATTACAAATCCTTCGCTGGTATCGATGACAGCATGGACGGTAAGGTGAAATTCATTTACCGCACGGATGCCATCGAGCTGGAGTAACGGATACAATCCCGGGAATGCTGATAAAACAGCCATTTCCGGGATTGCTTTCTGCCTGCGTAGCTATCTGCATATTTCCTGAACCCTGTCCGGCCACGCTCAGGGACCTGGAAAGGGATTCCCCGTCCGCCTGTTAATTTTTGTCTTGCCATATTCCTGCAAAGGCTATAAAATGAATTTGTTTCCTGTAAAATCTATAAGAGGATGAGGACGGAAGGCATGGAGGGAGTGAAAGCTTTTACGATTATGATGAAAGATACGGAAGTGATGAAGGTGGACTTCGGTGCCTTGCAATATGAGGTGAGAAACGAAGCTTACCTGCCGTATCCGATCAGGGGAAAACTGCGGGAGATATCGGACCCGCGCAGTATCAGATCCGCTTATGACATGACACAGTCCGTGATAGCAGCCAGGAAGAACGAGGAGGCTGTTGTCAGTTGGCTGGCAAACCGGGTGCTGCTGTTAAGCCGCGCCAATGCAAAGTGGATTTACAATCTGTTTCATTTCGAACAGGTTGGTACAGACGAGCAGCGAATCAAAATTGCTCTGACCTGCAGGGCGGCATCCGTAGCGGACCCCTACTGGCTCAGGTTTGAGGAGGATGAGGATATCTGCTGGAGTAAGGTGGATGTGAAACAGAATCCGCTGAACGAAGTGGTGGCACAGGTGGCTCTGCATGGGAAATCACTGACGCTGCAGGGATCCCTGGTAACGCCTGAGCTGACCACCAACGGAGCTTATGCAAAAGCCTGGAGGCGTCATCCGGACGGGAAGCTGTGGCTTTACAAGCTGGGGGCAAACGGGAATACGGAATCCCGGATTGAAGTAATGTGTTCCAACCTGTTGGACAAGATGAATGTAGAGCATGTACATTACGAAGCGGGAACGGATGAAGACAAATATGTCTGCATGTGCCCCTGTATGACTACGGAGACGAAAGCAATCCTGACAGGCATGGAATTTATTTCCTACTGCAATGTAAACGGACTGAACCCGGAAGAAGAAATGCTCCGGATTGACAGGGATAGTATCTATAAAATGTGGATTGTGGATTTCCTGATCAGCAACCGTGACAGGCACGGGCAGAACTGGGGGTTTTTTTATGATACAGAAACCATGGATATTCTGGGCTGTCATCCTCTGTTTGACCATAATAATGCTTTTGATATTGACTTTATGAGGGACATGGATGCACCTTATCAGTTTGGGGAGATGACCATAAAGCAGGCTGCCATGAAAGCCATGGATAAGGTAGATTTCTCTTTTACGGCGCCGATATCCAGGGAAGATTTTATTACAGAGCGACAATACTTAAGCTTTAAGAAAAGGGCTGCCTGCCTCGGCCTGAAAGTCGGATAAAAACGCTGCGCTGGTCCGGGAGCCGGGCAAATGTATTGTTCTGCGCTGGTCCGGGAGCCGGGTCCATACATTGCCCTGCCCGGCTGAAACCGGTTCGGAGCCAGTTAGATGACACTGCAAAAATCAGACAATTTCGGTAAAGAAAAGAAGTATAAAAAATATTTGAAAAAATATGAAAAAGGTGTTGACAAATGGCGAAACCTGCGCTATACTGAATTTACAACAAAGGAAAACAAAATATCTTCCATACAAAAACAACATCAATAATGAAGTTGTATCAACTACAAAGCGTGCGAGAACACTTTAAACGTAACGAATTTCTGAACAAACAGAACGTTGCAGTACACAGAAGACAAAAAAGGTGGGAAAGCACAACGGCAGAAATGGAAGAGAGAAAAAATTGAATAAGGAGGTACGGTCCATTGGACAGCGAAGAGAAGTGAGGAAGCGTATTGATTAGGGACGATCGATACGCTTCCTCAGTTTTGTTTTTGTGTTTTCCTGTTCTACGCGCTTTATTTTCTGATTGGCTTCCCTGCGGACTGTCAAGCGTCCGCAAGTCCGAATCAGAAAAGGCGGCCTGTGCTCTTCCCCGGACAATTCGCCTGATTTTTGTCTTGTCATATTCCGCCAAAAGCTATAAAATAAAATTGTTCTCATTGCAGATGCCTTAAACTTTCACATTGTCTCAGAAGGCATGCGCAGGGGAGCGGCATGAAACAAAACAGAGATTGAAACAAGGCGGGCCGGAGAGAAGATGGATATGCAATTGGCGGAAAAAGCGAGGGAAGTGATCGGAGAGGTAAACCAGGTGATACTGGGCAAGGAGAAGGAAGTAAGGGAAGTGATGCTGGCGTTCCTGGCCAACGGGCATGTCCTTCTGGAGGATATCCCCGGGGTGGGCAAGACGACTCTCGCCATTGCTTTTTCCCGGGCGATGGAGCTGCAGTACAGGAGGGTGCAGTTTACGCCGGATGTGATGCCCTCGGATCTGACGGGCTTTTCCATATACCGCAGGGAGGAGGAAAGGTTTGTCTACCAGCCGGGCTGCGTGTTCTGTAATCTGCTGTTGGCGGATGAGATTAACCGTACCTCTCCCAAAACACAGTCCGCGCTGCTGGAGGTCATGGAGGAACGTAGATGTACGGTGGAGGGAGTGACCAGGGAGGTGCCGCAGCCGTTTTTGGTTATTGCCACCCAGAATCCTTCGGGAACGGCGGGGACACAGTATCTTCCGGAGGCGCAGGTTGACCGCTTCATGGTTACTTTGACGCTGGGGTATCCTGATTTTGACAGTGAGCTCGCCATGGCCATGTCTGTGGGAAAGGCGGAGCGGCTTGCGGGAGTACAGCCTGTTCTGGAGGGAAAGCTTCTGCGGGAGATGCAGGGACAGATACATGATGTCAGCATGAAAGAGGAGGTGTACCGCTATCTCCTGCAGCTGATAACGTCCACCAGAGAGCATCCCCATCTGGAGAGAGGCGCCAGTCCCAGGGCCACGGTTGCGCTGGTGAAGACGGCTAAGGCTTCCGCCTGGCTGGAGGGGCGGGACTATGTGACGCCCGGCGACATCAGGGAACAGTTTCCTTATGTGGTCTCCCACAGGCTGCGGCTGAATGCGGCGGCGAGGATGGAAGGGCTGGACAGGGGGCAGATTATCGAAAAAGTGCTGGAGCAGACACCCTGCCCGCCCATGGGGGAGAAAATACCCCGGCATCCGGCACCCATGGCATTTTCCCCAATTCGTCTTTCCGGGAGGAAAAAGGGAGGATGAGAAAGATTGTCTATATTTTTATTACAGTTCTTACCTGCTATATGGCGGGGGTATTTCGTTCCGTGCCCCTGATGGCCCTGAGCGGCATGGAGGCAGTTCTTTTTGCGGCGGCTTTCCTTCAATCCCGGTATTTGAAGACACATTTGTCTGCAGAAGCGCTGCGCCATTGGGAAAGCATTGAGAAATCAGCATGGCTTGCCTGCAGGATAAAGCTGAAAAATACCGGAAAGCTGCCGGTGAGCCGTTTTCAGATAAAGCTTCGGTATGGATACGCCCGGGAAGCCGGTTATGCGGGCAGACAAAAAAACGCCGGGGCAAAATATATCGACGGAAGCTGCGGAAGGGGAGAAAGCACCGTTTCGATGGAGGTAGCCGGAAGGTATTGCGGTATTATGACGTTGCATATGGTCAGGATGCGTGTATACGACTATCTGTCGCTGTTTTCCTGCGCCAGGAAAATGGACGGGACGGTGGAGGCAGCCGTTTACCCGCAGGAGAAGGCGCTGCAGCTGGAGCTTCTTTCCCCGGAGGAAGGGGAGGATGGGCTGCTTCAGGAGCGGATTTCCAACCGGGGCGGGGAAAACGGAGGCGAGGTCCGGCAGCTGAGGGAATACCAGTCGGGGGATTCCAGCCGTTACATTCACTGGAATCAGACTGCAAGAACGGGGCAGCCCTGGGTAAAAGAATACGAGAAGGAAGCGGACAGCTGTATCAGGCTTTTTTTGGATACGGACGGAATGGAAGAAGCCGATGAGACGGAAAGGGATGCATTTTATGAGCTGGTTTCGGCTCTTGTGTTGGGACTGCTGAAGCGGACGACCTCCGTACTTGTGGGCTGGCATGACGGGTCCGGGAGAATGGCGGATATGGAGGTCGGCACTGGGGAGCAGTGCCGTGAGCTGCTGCTGCGCCTGTACCGCAGAGGGCTTCCGGGTCAGGAGTATGATTCCCGGGCGGAATGGAAGCCGGAAAACCGGAGTCCCGGGGAAGGTCTGAAGCTGGATATGCGGTTGGGTATGTACAGGAACGATACGCTGCTCTATACATTTTCCGTCGATAACCTGGAAGAGCAGATTGCAGAAGGGAAATATGTTCTGTAAGAAAGGAATGTCGCAGAGCCGGTTTTTTGGACTTTTACAGCAGGCAGGGCGATCAGAGACTGCTTTTTGAGGAATTGCCCGTTCTGGTAAAGGAAGCGCAGCTATGAGGTTGGTTACAGGAACAAGAGGTGCTGCAATGAATGGAATTGAAATCAGAACCGGCGTAGAAGAGCCGGAAGAAAAAGGGCGTCCGTCTGCAGCGCTTTTATTTTTGGAAGCAGGTATCTTCGGAGTCCTGCTC
The DNA here is from genome assembly GCA_947385785.1 of uncultured Lachnospiraceae bacterium. Classification (GTDB taxonomy): domain Bacteria; phylum Bacillota; class Clostridia; order Lachnospirales; family Lachnospiraceae; genus Acetatifactor. Next base: position 4,589 of record CANDMH010000012.1, on the reverse strand, counting down.
CTTTTTGGCTCGCTGAAAGGGATTTCTTTTTCGGAATGGGTGGTTTATCCGGCGACGGCGCTGCTGTGCTGGGCAATCTGGTATACTTATTATGGGAGCAGGTGGGCGTATCTGCTGCTTGTGTTTGGGGCGGTGACGGCTTATGGAGCGGTGGTTTTCGGCATGGAAGATGTATTCCGGGAACAGATTCGGTATATTGCGGGCTGTATTCAGGGCGGTTCCAAGGCAGAGCCCATAGATGTCACGGAGACGGTGCTGCTGCTGGCGGCGATGCTTGCCTTTTTTACCGCCATGCTGGAATTTCTGGTCAGGAGTCACAGGCTGCTGTATTTTATGACGACCGGTCTGCTGCTTCTGGCGCCGCTCTGGGGAATCCGGGAGGGAGTTGGAGCAGTCCTGCTGCTGGCGCTGTTTCAAGCGGCTTTTTGGATACTGCAGACGGACGGAGGGCCGGCATGGAGAGCGTCTTTTGAAGGTGTAAATAAGCGGCGGATTGTGGAAAGGAGCAGTTTCGCGGCCGGGATTGTCGTGCTGGTTGTCTTTCTTGTTGTGCTCCTGCTGGCGTCCGTAAATGCGGACGTGTTTTACACATGGATTTATCAGGGGGAAAGCAAGGTTTATCGGATTTTGAACAGCCTGACCGGCAAGGATGCGGCGCCGGTTACAGGAGGGACGGTGGGACGGGGAAACCAGTACCGGACAGGGACGCCCCAGCTGGAGGTAGAAGTAGACTTGAAGCCAGATGAAACCCTTTATCTGTGCGGATTTGAGGGGGACGAATATGTGGGCGGCAGCTGGAACGCTTTGGAAGAGGGCGAATTGTTCGAGGCGGTGGAGGAGAAGCTGGGCTGGCAGATGTACAGCAACGGACGCTTTTCCGCCAGCAGCCTGTACGGCAGTATGTATTTCATGATGAATACGAATGCAGAGGCAGAAGAGCCGTCCCGGTGGAGGAATATGAGAATCTGTCACCTGAACGGCGAGTATGAAAATATGTATGTACCCTATTACAGCCAACGCGGCTGGGGTTGGGGCGGCAGTTATTACGAGGGTTATTTGTACTGGTATTACGAGCAGCGGGATATGAATGTCGCATGGGATAACGTGTATGACGATTTTACGGTAATACGGGACTGGTACAGGGCGCTGCGGGACGCCTATATGGAGGAAGTGCGGATTGCCTATACGAAAGTCCCAGTGCAGCTTCTGCCGCGGCTGACCAGCCTGTGCAGCGAGAATCACCATGACTCGCTGGAGGAGATTACGGCATTTATTCTCCACACCCTGCATGAAAATGCGGAGTATACCATGACGCCGGGATGGGCGCCGCTGAACGAGGATGTGGTGGAGTATTTCCTGTTTGACAGCGGGAGGGGGTACTGCGAGCATTTCGCCGCAGCCGCCACGCTGATGTACCGTCTGTACGGGATTCCCGCCCGGTATGCATGCGGCTATATGGTGCAGCCCGACGCATTTGAGCAGCAGGAGGAAGGCAGCTGGAAGGCAGTCGTCACAGACAGGGAAGCCCATGCCTGGGTGGAGATTTTCCTGGAGGATTACGGATGGACGCCTGTGGAGGTGACGCCGGCGGCGGGCGGGGGAAATGCGGCACGGTATCCCGGCTTTGACAGTTCGGTTTTCCGTAAGCTGGTACAGACGAAGGGCTGGGATACGGAGAATGTGGGGCTGCGTACCGGAGCGGAGGACAGGAGTGAAGCAGCATGGCAGCCTGTGGAGAAATTTCTTGAATTGGATATAGATTTTAAAAAATACGAAAAGTGGCTGCATGTGCTTGGCACCTGGGGGATTTATTCCCTTTGCCTGCTTCCTGTGTTCCTGGATTACCGAAGATTAAGGCGGCTGAAGAAGCTGGAATCCATGAGCAGCCGGAGGGTGTTTTTCCGGCTGTTGGAGATGCTCCGCTTTGCGGGAATGCTGCCGGGATACGATGGGACGGAGGCGGATTTCGCGGCGAAGCTGGCAGAAGCCACGGACATGCCGGAGGCGGATATCGCCAGGATGCAGAGCCTTGTTTCGGAGGCGGCATATGGGGAGGCGGCGCTGCCGCCGGAAGCGGAGAATGAGGTGAGAAGGGTGTATCTGGCCCTGGCGGAGGCTGTGTGTAAGCGGCTGAAGCGGCATAAGAGAGTTGGATTTCGCTATTGGAAGGCGTTTTTCTGAGCTGATTCAATCCTTGTCGTATAAAATTCCTGTGTCTGCGTGGCGGGCATGATGTAGGTGCTGACCAGTTCGCTGCGTCTGTTCAGATCCATGGGAAAGGTTCTTTCCGTGGAATGGCTGATCAGCGCAGCGTCAAGGCTTCTCTACAGTCCTGCCTGAAACAGGGACACTATCTCACTGCTGCCCCGGGAGGATGACAGTAAAGCGCGGCGGAATGCTTTTGTGTGACGCATAAAGGTACGGAAACTGAAAAAGGGAATCAGCCCGAAAGAGCCGATTCCCATAAAAGTCGTTTTCCATAAAAGCCGTTTACGCTTCATTTTACAAGCGTTCTTCTTAGCCGAAATACCTCTTAAGAAGTCCTTCGAATGCTTTTCCGTGTCTTGCCTCGTCCCTTGCCATTTCATGCACGGTGTCATGAATCGCATCCAGGTTCGCGGCCTTAGCTCTCTTAGCCAGGTCAAACTTGCCTGCGGTAGCGCCGTTCTCGGCATCCACTCTCATCTCCAGGTTTTTCTTAGTGGAGTCGGTAACAACCTCACCCAGCAGCTCTGCGAATTTTGCGGCATGCTCAGCCTCTTCGTAAGCTGCCTTCTCCCAGTACAGGCCGATTTCAGGATAGCCCTCTCTGTGAGCAACTCTTGCCATAGCCAGGTACATACCTACTTCAGAGCACTCGCCCTCGAAGTTGGCGCGCAGATCCTTGATGATATCCTCGGGAACGCCCTGTGCAACGCCTACAACATGCTCTGCAGCCCAGGTCTTCTCGCCGGCCTGAACGGTGAACTTCTCAGCAGGTGCGTGGCAGATGGGGCATTCAGCCGGGGGATTGTCTCCTTCATGAACATAACCGCATACTTGACATACATACTTCATAATATTGCTCTCCTTTTTATTATAATATAATTTTGATAACAGAATCGGCTTTAGATTCTATTATATTTCCTGATAAATATAAACCTGCTGTCAGATTCTGTTGTATCTCAGCTCTTTTGATAGACCTGTTTTTATACTTGTGAGCGCAATCATTTGCCTCTATTCTGTTTCATGTTGCAACAGCGCTTACTCGTTATACATCAGGACTGGTAAATGCTTTTGGTCGTGAGTATAAATTTTGTCATATCCGCAATGTCGGCTCAGGAATGCTCATGGAGCCGGGTGCAGTGCCGGCAGGTGCCGTAAAAATAGGTCCTGTGTCCCTCAATCCGTCCGTCAAAGTTGGCGGCCGCTGCCGAATTGATGGATTCAATGCTGTCCATTTCCAGGTCAATTACGCTGCCGCATTCCGTACAGACGAAATGGTAATGCGGAGAAGTATCGGCATCAAAATGATCTGTGCCGTCTCCTACGTTCAGCCGGTTGATTTCACCGTCTTCGGACAGGAGCGTTAAATTACGGTACACGGTACCCAGACTGATATTCGGATTCTCATTGCGGACATTCTGGTAAATCACATCTGCAGTGGGGTGATCCTTTCTGGTCATCAGGAATTCTTTTATCAACTCCCGCTGCCTGCTGTACTTGCGTGCAGTCATCTGGCACTCCTTTGAAAATAGTAATGATTACTGTTTTTATTATATAGATTTTTATCAGCTTGTCAATAAAAAATGAAGATTTTTACAAAATTTATATATTGTTTATTTTCTAAAATGCGCTTTTAGTCTGTCATTCTGGTGATGGTTCCAGATACCAGCACTTCCCATTTACCGTATCTTTTACCGCCTGCTCTTCGGATATATTCCTTTTTCCGCAGGGATTCCGTGATTCGTTTTACGGTACTGAGAGATTTTCAAGTACCACGAGTTTCTCTCAAAGGCCTCTCTGTTTATTTTAAAGCCAAAAGTTTTCAGGTACTTAATCATAAAAACGGCTCTCTGACAACCCGTCCCAACCGTGCCGCCAGCCCGGTCAGAATCTCATGGGTAATCGTGCCGCAGGTTTCCGCAATCTGTGCCGCGGTAATTTCCTCTTCTCCGGAACGGCCGATAATGACAGCAGTGTCACCTCTTTTTACATTCGGAATTCTGCTGATATCCACGATGCACTGGTCCATGCAGATTCTTCCGATAATGGGAGCCCGGCGCCCGTTGATCAGGACACAGCCTCTTCCGTTGGACAGCTCCCTGGGTAACCCGTCGGCGTAGCCGATGGCTATGGCGGCAATCTGCATATCCAGAGCTGCCGTATAGGTAATCCCATAACTCACGGATTCCCCTGCATGCAGGGGCCGGATGGAAGTAATTCTTGCCTTCAGGGACAGGACAGGCTTCAGGGACTGCTTCCAGACATTCTGGTCGGCTGTTGTGCTCAGCACGCCGTAAAGTGCGATGCCTGGGCGGACAAAATCTGCGGCCAGTCTGTCGGGATCCAGACCGGCCCTGCTGCCTGCCGGACGTTTCTTCTGCCAG
>CANDMH010000011.1 GCA_947385785.1 uncultured Lachnospiraceae bacterium | reverse complement strand
ACAACGCCCGCAGGTACGCCCACCGTTCCGCTCCGGTAACCGTGACGGCACAGGACACGGGGCGGCTCCATATCTGTATCACGAACCGTGTGGCGGATAATCACGGCATTGAGCCTGACCGGATCTTTGAGCGCTTTTACTGCGCAGACCAGGCCAGGAGCGCTCCCCAAAGCTCCGGACTGGGACTCGCCATTGTAAAGCGCATCGTGGAGCTCCACGGGGGCCAGGTGGACGCATCGCTGCAGGGACAGGAGCTGTCCATCCATCTGTTCCTAACATAAACTTCCCCGCAGCAGAGCTGCGGGTATTAGCCCCAACCTCGCTTTGCTCGGTAAAATTCTGATCGCTGCAAGCTGCGGGGTATCGAAGCTCCACACTCGTCACATATAGTCCCATAAGTTATACTGTTTTTGATTCATCTGCATTTTATAGTTTGTTGGGTTACTCTCACCGCATAATTTTACCGCTTTTTCCTATAACCTATCACCGTATCAAATTTAGAGAAAAGTTTGTTGCGCAACAACCGCTGCAAAAGGCACATACCGGGCAGCTTCTGTGCTGCAAGCCCACGGTTCCCTGATTCCATGTACAAATCATCCCCTCATCCCGCCCGGCCGTTCCCGCACTTCCTTCCATATCCCGCAATCACTGCTGCCAGCAGCATCACCAGCATGCAGATCGAATAATAATTCACAAAGGGTATGGACGCGGGCGTCACCGCAAATCCCTCTCCGAACTGGGCGGACTGCTGAGCCGGAATCACGCAGTGTACAGTCCAGGGCGCCAGGAAGCAGAACACACAGCCGGTACAATCCAGCAGATTCGCCCGCCGGTACCGGTTTACCCCCGCTTTTTCCCCAATCTCGTTTACCAGGTCGCCAAGTGCCACGATTGCCACGGAAATGACCCCCGTCACCATGCTCAAAATGCCGGTTGAAAGCACAATGGTAGCCTCCGCGCTGCGCTCGCTTTTCGCAAAGCGTGACAAAAGCGCTCCAACGTCCTCAAAAAGCCCGCCGCATTCCAGTACGCCAAGCAGGGCAAATACCGCGATCAGCATTGCCACCGTGCCCGCCGTCCCCGTAATGGCTTCTATGATAACCCCGGACACGGAAAACCCGCCGGGAAACGCCACCAGGGCATCCACCGTATAAATGCCGAAAAGCAGCCCCGCCGCGATTCCCGCCAGAATCCCCCAGGACAGGGCCGTGATCAGATGCTTTCTCATCAGGCACAATACGATAATGACTGCCGGTACCACCAGCATGGCCAGGCTGGCCGGATTCGCCGTACCGCCCGCCGCTTCGATGGCCGCGCTCCCGTCTGTGGTTCCGGAAAACAGCAGGAACAGTACCAGCGCCCCCGCCGCTGCCGGCAGACTGTAGCGCATCCTGGTCTTCACCACGGTTCCCAGATCCGCATGCTGTGTGGCGGATGAGGCGATGGTGGTATCGGAAATCGGCCCCAGATTATCGCCGAACGCCGCGCCCGACACAATGGCACCGATCATAAATTCCGGCGCCGCCCCGGCCATCACGCCCACGGGAAACAATATCGGAATCACCACAAAATAAGTTCCCACCGAGGTTCCCGTGGCAAATGCCAGCAGGCAGGTAATGAGAAACGTGGCAGCCACAAACAGCTTTCCTGTAAATCCTGCCGCCACCACATACACCGCAATCGTCTGCACCGCTCCGCTGGAGGAGATCAGTTTGCCGGAAATGGCTGCCAGTATTACCGCCATTACAATCACGCCAAACATAGGTTTGCTCAATCCATGGACAAGCGCCTCCCCGTATGCCTTTTCATCCTTTGCAAAAAGGACTCCTGTCACCAGCGCCGCAAAAAAGGCAAGCACATATCCGTTCACATTGGACTGGCTGAATGCCGCCCATATGATCATCGCCGCCGCGACAATAAGCGGCGCCAGTTTTCCGGCTCTGCCAAAACGAAATTCTATTCTTTCTGCTTTCTGTTTCATCCCTGTACTCCTTTATCCAAACCACTGCCGGAGGAAATCGAAAGCGCTCTGCCTCTGCTTCCTGTAATCCCTGGGGGCTGTCGCACTAAGATGTCCTACACCAGATATAGAATATCAGGCAGCCAATCATATCTATATCTGGTATCTATAAACCTTAATGCGACAGCCCTTATCCGTCACGAACCCCACAGCAGCAGCTTCGTATAATCCTCCTTTGGATTGCCGAACACTTCCTCCGTCTTCCCTGTCTCAATGATATGCCCCTCCTTCATCACCATAATCCGGTCGCACATCCGATAGACTACATTGATGTCGTGGGAAATGAACAGGCATGCCAGATGCATTTCCTCCTGCAGCTTCAAAAACAGCTCCATGATCTGAGCCTGAATGGTCACATCCAGGGCGGACACCGGTTCATCCGCAATGATAAAACCGGGATTGGTAATCAGCGCCTGAGCGATACTGACCCGCTGGCGCTGTCCGCCGCTGAGTTCCGAGGGCCTTCTGCCCCAATACCGCTCATCCATTCCCACCCGCCTCAGCATATTCCGGGCCGCCGCCTCCCTGTCCGCTCTGGTCATGGCAAGGGAATGGTCCAGGGCTCCTGCAGCCCGCAGGGGTTCCTGCAGCAGCCACCCGATGGTCTTCGTTGGATTTAAACTGCTGTAGGGATCCTGGAACACCATCTGGGGACGGACGGAATTGTGGACAACCGCCCCCTCAATATGTCGGTTTATCCCCAGAATGGCCTTGGAAAGCGAGGTTTTTCCGCAGCCGCTCTCCCCCACCAGTCCAAGGCTTTCCCCGGGATAAATCTCAAAATCCGCGTTCCATACCACGCATTGCCCTTTCTTCCGGAAAATCCTGTCCCAGAGGGAGCGCTTTTTTCCGGTTCCTCCTTCTGCCTGTTCCGGGGATTGGTTGTCCTTCCCGTCCTGGTAATATACGGATAAATTCTGAACTCTCAGAACGGGAGCAGACCCGCCGCTTCCTGCTAAGCTGCCCTGAATTTCCGATGTTTTGCTGCCGGCAGCTCTCTCCTGGGGCACCTCCCGGGGCACTTCCGTTATCCCGTTCCCGGTTTCCGCCGCGGACAATTCTCCGGACTTTCTCCCTGCGCCTGCCTTCCCCTTCATCCGGGACGGCACCGCCTCCACCAGCCTCCTGGTATACGCTTGACTGGGGTGGTCAAACACTTCCTCCACCGTCCCTGCCTCCACCACACACCCGTCCTTCATCACCGCCACCCGATGACAGAGCCGCCTGGCCAGGTGCAGGTCATGGGTGATAAAGAGCATGGCGTTTTTCTGTTCTCTGTTGATCCTGCGCAGCAGCTCCACAATCTGGTTCTGGATGGTTACATCCAAAGCAGTGGTAGGTTCGTCCGCCACAATCAGCCTGGGATGGAGAATCACCGCCATGGCAATCATCACCCGCTGCCGCATCCCCCCTGAAAGCTGATGGGGATAGCTGCCGTACACCCGCTCCGCCTCCTGGAGCCCCACCGCCCGGAAGGTCTCCAACACTTTGCTCCGGATTTCCTCCTTCGTCAGCTTCGTGTGCAGCCGCAGCACCTCCTCCACCTGTCTCCCTGCCTTCTGGGTGGGATTCAGGCTGGTCTGGGGCTCCTGGAATACCATGGACATCTCCACACCCCGGTATTTCCGGTACAACGCGCTGTCAAAAGGCGCACCCGCCTCCCGCAGCACCACATTGTCAAACAAAATCCGACCCCTGGTCACCCGGGCAGCCTCCGACACCAGTCCCATCAGGGTCAGCGCGGTGACGGACTTCCCCGAACCGGATTCCCCCACGACGCCCAGAATCTCCCCGTCCCGCAGCTCCAGATTCACATGCTTTACCACCTCCGTGCCGCCGAAGGCCACGGACAAATCTTCTATTCTGATCATTTCTCTGCGCGCCCCTCCTCCCGAAACCGCCGGAAACTTCCACAGACCACACCGCTACGCTAATTCCGTCCTTTTAAATTCACTGTCTTTATAAGAAATGATTCACACCACAGCCTCAATCAGCACCTTATCCTTCAGCACAATCCTCTTCACGCCGATTTTCTTTTTTTGATTAAAGTTGTAGCTTAACATATAACCCTTTTTTAAATGATAATAATCCAAGTAAGCGGTAAGCTGTTCCTCTCCCCGCTCGTTGTACGCATTTCCCCGCCATATCTTCAATTCAACTACCATCTGTTCCCCGCGATAATCCACAATCACATCCGTCCGCTCCATATTACGGGTTCTGGATTCCACATAATAATTGCCCACACCATTGATAACAGGCCGAAGATAAAGCAGGAAATAACGCCGCCCGTCCTCTTCCTTAAACTTATCAGGCAAATCGCCATATAAATCGTCAAAATGCTCCACAAAACGTTCCAGCACAAGTTCCATATTCAGATGACCCGCGCAGATAAACTGATTTTTATCCTGCAGGGCCGCCCTGTAGAGATCCGTCCCCTGATTCTCGGCAGAGGACAGAAACAGATTATAAAAAACCATCTCAAAAATCCTGTTGGCAACCGCAACCACACCCCCGGCATTCCTCACAAAGCCGAACATTTCCGCCGTCCCCACAGCCGGATCCAGGGCATTATATGAGATTTCCCGCCCTGTAAACAGAATTTTGTAAATAATGTCTCTTAACTCCGGGAAATCATACAGCTTATTGACCATGGATTCAAACAGCGTATTCCTTTCAGCCTGCAGAATCTTCACCGCTTCCAAAAATCCTCCATATGTCCACGCTTTCTTCTTTCCCGCAACTCCAGGAAGTCCCGGAACCTCCTCGTCCATCAGCTTGCACAGCTTCGATACCAGAAACGGATAACCGGATGTATACTCATAAATCAGCCCCGCTATATGGGAGACATCCATTCCCGTGGCATGCTCCGCCTCATACTCCCGCAGCATACCGGCTATCTCCTCCGACGAAAAACTCATATCCACCTTAAAATCAGCCGCGATATTCCACGGGCTGTTTAGTTTATGCTCCTCGTCCGGACGAAACTTTCTTTTCCTGTTTTTGATATCATACATGCCTGCCAGGATAACCGACTGAAAGGTGGGAGAAACATCCCTGTCAATATAATGCCCCCTCAGCTGTGCAAGAAAATCCAGAAAAACCTGGTTGTAGGCAGCACTGTCAACCTCGTCAATGATCAACACCAGCGGCTTGTCAGCCTGTCCGCAGACATCTCCCAGATATTGGAACAGCTCCACCAGATCCAGCTTTTCCCCTGCTTCCTCCGATGCCCTGCTTAAGGCCCCCACAGCTCTCCCCATCGCCTCGGGAAGCTCCGCCCCCGTTCTGTTTAAAATACGGACAAAAGCCCTGGCAAACGCCACGGAAAAGGTATGTTCATCCCTGAACTTTACATTGCTCATCTGTGTCTGGAAATCCATCCCACACACATAATAGGCATCCTCCAGGTATGTCATTAAGCCGCGAAGGACAGTCGTTTTTCCATATTGTCTCGCCCGGTTTATTGTAAAATACTCCCCTCTGTCCACATATTCCCGGATTCTGGCCAGACGGGAACCAATGTCAACCATATAGTGCAGATTCGGCTTACAGTCTGCTGTCACGTTAAATACTTTACCCATCGCACCCATTCGCCTCCCCATTTTCTGCTTCCGCACCAGGAGCTGTCGGAAAATAACTGATGCAACTTGTTTAGATGAAATCCCGGAAATACAAGGAAACCGACAAAAAACTCGCATCAGTTATTTGTAAACAATTCCTTAGGAACTGTCTGGAAATAAATTTGCACTTTCAGACACGAAACACCAGTATATATGCGCCTTCCCGTGCGGAATCCTGCAAATTTATTTCGTGACAGTTCCTTACGCCCCCTGCCGCCGTATCCCCTCGCTGAACAGGGAAAATCCCAGCACCAGCCACACGATGGTGAACCCCGGCGCCAGGGCACACCAGGGTGCGGACTGCAGATACCCCTGGGCATCCGACAGCATATTCCCCAGACTGGCATCCGGCGGCTGCACCCCGATCCCCAGATAGCTCATGCCCGACTCCGCCAGAATGGCATTGTTAAATCCGATCATCACCGACACCCAGAACACGGAAAAAATATTGGGCAGTATATGAATAAAAAGGATGCGGAACTTCCCCACTCCCATCATCCTGGCCCGCCGGATGTAATCCGCGTCCCGCAGCCGAATAAATTCCCCCCTGACAATCCTGATAAAACTGGGGGTGAACACCAGTGACATGGCGATGATCACATTCTGCCTGCCGCTGCCCAGAAGGCTGATGACCACCAGAGTCAACAAAATACTGGGAAACCCGTTCAGGGCATCCGTAATCCGCATCACAGCTTCATCCAGAATGCCCCCGAAATACCCGGTAACCGCCCCCAGGAGAATCCCCGCTATGCTGGAAAACAGCACAACCAGGCTGCTGATCACCATCGTCGTCCCCAGCCCCTGCATGACCCTGGAGAAAATATCCCTCCCGAAATTGTCCGTGCCGAAGATGTGCCGCAGGGAAGGCGGCGAAAATTTTTCCGTGGCGGACATTGCCGTAGTGCTGTAGGGAGTCCAGAAAAACCCCACAACGCCCAGCAGCACGGCAATACCCGTCATCACCACACCGGCATACAGATATTTGTTCCACTTTTTCCCGCTTCTCTTCTTCATTCCGGCTCCTCATGTCCCTCTGCCAAAGAATCCCCTGAACCCCGCATAAACGCGCCGTTCCCCGCAGTATGACTCATTCAGTCAATTCCTTTATTTGCATCTTTCCCCTCACCACCCGCAGTTCCGGCCGCATGATATCAAATCCTTCGTCCTACCGCGCCGCTCCCTTTGCAAAACCGCATTTTTCATACTCCCAGTACTTTCTCCCTCAATGACGGCGCAAACAAAAAAATCCCTGCCAGCCATGCAAAAGCCCTGCGCAGCCTCTACGAAATCCCTGTGCACCACCACGAAATCCCTGCGCGCCCGCTACGAAATTCTGGGATCCACCACCTTATACAGAATATCCACCAGAAAATAAACAAAAATAACCACAAACGTAATATACAAAATGAGTATCCCCACCACCGGGAAATCCCTTGTGGAAATGGAGCTGATCAGCAGCCGCCCGATGCCCGGCAGTCCAAACACCTGCTCCACCACAATGCTGCCCGCCACAATCTCCGCCACGATCATGCCAAGGAAAGTGATCACAGGCATCATGGCATTGCGCAGCACATGTCCGTACATCACCCGCTGCTCCCCGCAGCCCTTGCTCCGGGCTGTCCTCACATAGTCCGAGTCCATCTCTGTCAGCATGGAATTACGAAGAAACCTTGCCGTCATGGCGACTTTCGGCAGGGCAATGGATATGGCCGGAAATATCAGATAACTTAAGAACCCCGTGAAATCCTCCCGATAGCTCACATAGCCCCCGGGAGCAAACCATTTTAATATAATGCCGAACAGCCAGGTCACCAGGATGCCCAGAAAGAAAGAAGGCACCGCCATAGTCACCTGGGTAACCACTCCGAAAAAAGCGTCCACCGCATGGGAGCGGCTTTTTGCCCACAGCACTCCCAACGGGATGGACACCAGCACGATCAGCGCCAGGGAAAGCGCCGCCAGCCACAGCGTCACCGGAAGTTTGTCCCCTATGAGCTCCGCCACTGGCATCATCTCGTTCATATTCTTGGAATACCGGTAGCTGACACCCAGATCTCCCTTCAGCACCCCTGCCACCCAGTTGCTGTAGCGCACCAGAGGCGGGTCATTGAATCCCAGTTCCTCCCGAAGGGCTTCCTCCCGCTCGGGCGTGGCCTCCGTCCCCAGAATGGAAGAGACCACATCCCCAGGAATAATCTGAAAAGCAAGAAAGGCAGCCGCGGAAACAAGAAACAATGTCATAATGAGAGTAATGATTTTTTTACCTAAATATTTCACGCTGCTGCCCTCCTGTTTATAATCACTGCGCGATGGCTCTGAATCCGCCGCGCCCACTTCATTCCCTCACGGGTTTGATACCCCGCTGCCTGCTGCGTTCAGGAAGAAGCCATGGCTGGATACCCCGTACTTGCTGCGGGGTGGTTCATTCCACGATATAAACCGTACTCATATCCTGCACATACACCGGATAGAACTTATACCCTGCCAGCCTCTTGCTGATGGCCGTCTGGTTGGCCGGAGTCTGGATGAAGGCGCTGGCTGCCTCGTCGCAGAGGATTTTCTGCAGCTCCTTGTAATATCCCGCCTTCTCCGCCGGATCCAGCGCGGCCTGGGCCTTCCCGTAAATCTCATCATATTCCGCGCTCTGGAAATTGATGAAATTCTTCTTGGAGTCGGTCACGAAGCGGTTCATCAGGTAACCGGGCGTCATGTCACTGGTCAGGGCCGTAATGGTGGCGGCAAAATTGCGCCCGTTGTACACCTCGTCCAGCCAGGTACCGTTATCCATGCCCTTGATGGTGGCGTTGATACCGATCTCTTTCAACTGCTCCACAATCACTTCACCGGTCTGCATATGGAACGGGTAATCGGACACAATGGCAATCTCCATGTCGAAACCGTCCGCATAACCCGCATCCGCCATCAGCTCCTTCGCCTTCTCCACATTGGCAGTATTGCCGTAAGTATCGTTCAGATCCACGTAATACTCCTTCAGGGTAGGCAGCATGGCTGAACTGATCGGAGTCCCGTTCCCTCCAGCCACGAAGTCGTTGATCATGTCCTTATCCAGAGCATAGCAGATCGCCTGGCGCACCCGCACATCGTCAAGGGGCTCCACGGCATTGTTCAAAAACAGCGCCTGCACCATATTGGTGGGGGAGGAAAGCACCTGGTGGCTGTCCTTCAGCGCCTGGGCCTGAGAATCCGTCAGGTAGGCGTAGAAATCCACGGTGCCGCCCTGCAGCTCCATCAGCGCAGTATCCCCGTCCCCCATGATCTTGAATTCCACACTGTCAAGGTAGGGAAGTCCTTCCTGCCAGTAGTCGGGATTCTTCGCCATGGTAATGCCCTTTAAGGGCTCGTAGGAAACAAAAGAAAACGGCCCGGTGCCAACAGGATCCGCCCCTTCCTCCTCTCCGCTGCCCGCGGGGATGATGGCTGCCACGAAGCTGTAGATCAACTCCGTGTTGGCACTTCCTATTGTCACCTGAACCGTCTGTTCGTCGATAATGTCAACCGCCTGTATGGTGCTCAGGGTGGAAATTAAGGGAGTGCCGTCCAACAGTCCCGATACCCTCTCCAGAGAGTACTTCACATCCTCAGCAGTCACGGCGTTGCCGTTGTGGAACTTCACACCATTCCGAAGCGTGAAGGTATACACCAACCCGTCCTCGGAAATCGTGTAATCGCTGGCAACCGCATTGATCAGATTGCCGTTTTCATCAGGCTTTACCAGGCCTTCAAAAATGTTGAATAAAATCTCCTTAGTTCCTGCCGCCGTTGCTTTATGAGGGTCAAGACTGTCGATATCCTGTTGTATTCCTACAACAATGGAGCCGCCGTACTGATCTGCGGACGCCTCCTGCCCGGCCTGGTCAGACTCTGCCGCGCTTTCCTCAGATGTACTCTCTTCCGCCGAAGTATCGTCATCCTGTGTGCTGTCGCCGCTAACCTGTGCCGAACCGGAATCCTGGGAAACCTCCCCGGACTCCATAGAGGAATTATCCCCCGAAGACTCTCCTGTGCCGTCTGCGCATCCGCCCAGTACAGCCATTGTCAGAAGTGCCGTGAAAAGAAAACCGCAAAGTTTCTTTTTCAAATGAAAGTTCTTTTTCAAATGAAAGTTCTTTTTCATTATGCTCTTCTCCTCTTCGATTAATAAACCTCTCACTATTCAATTGTTTCCCTCATTTTACCATAGAATGATACAAATGCAAGTATTTTATTCCGTACATCCGAAAAAATACGCACAAAGTGTACACAAAGTGTACACAGTCCTGACTCCCGGAATTTCTTCCGGAATCAGCAGACCCTGAAAAAAGGAGACGCCTGATGAGATGTCAGGTACAGTTTATACTCGTGAGCGCAAACATTTGCCGCTTTTTGTTTTATGTTGCAGCAGCGCTCACTCGTTATACATTTCATTTGGCAAATGTTTTAGACCGTGAGTTTATACTATGATATCCGCCTTTTCTCCGATGCGGTACGCTTCAAAATATTCCTCTTCCAGGGGAATCCATTTCTTCCGGAACATCTCCGCCATTGCCTCCCCGTTGCGCAGGGAGATCCTCTTCATCTGCTCCCGGGGCTCCACATTCAGACAGACAGTCAACGACGCATACCTGCCGAACACGGGATGGCAGCTGTAGGAACCTTCCACAATCCGAAACTGTCTGCTCTCCACCTGGCAGCTCCCGTCATAATCCATTTTTCCGCAGTTAAATATACGGTAGGAAAAACATTCCGGCACAGATATATACGGAACCACTTCCTCCAGAAATCTTTCATAATGGACATTTCCCCCCGGCTGCGCATATCGGCCGGGCGTACGCAAATCGGGAGGCAGGAAAAAATCGTCCATCCTGATCACCGATGCGTCCAGAATGGCGCCAAGCTGCTGTGCCATGGTGGATTTCCCGGAAGCAGCCCTTCCGTCTATGGCAATGACGCATGGCTGCCCGGGCACAGCCAGCTGCGCAGCTTTTTCCAACACAGGAAGCAGACGGGTGTACCGGCGGTCCGCAAGCCGATAGGCCGGTTTCTCGACTTCTCTGTACCTGGGGCTGTGATGTACAGGGCTGCAGACGGTTTTTTTGCTTCCCCGGTTTCCAGCAGCGGCATACTCCGGCGCGCCTGCATTTTGCATCTTCAATTCTGCAGCCGTTATATCCTCCCTGTCCCTCCGCCCTGTGGACATCCGGGCAGAATAAGAAGGCGGCCTGTTTCCGTATACCTCCAGATATCGCTCCCAGTCCGCGGCGCCAAAAGGCAGGCGTCCCTCTTCCGCCGCCTTTCCCGCCTCCATCAGGTACTGGTCAAACGGATCGCTTTGGTTTCCGATTCCCACGGAAGCCACAAAGATTCGAAACAGCCATTCCAGCGGCATTCCCGTATATTTCCAGGCGCTCAGATTCATGCGGCAGACATTGTCCGAAATATTCTCATACAGTTCCGTATCCTTTGCCTCCGCCGCGGCATATTCCTCCTCCAGATATTTTCTGGCCCCTTTCAGGTCGCTTAACAGATGTTCCGCGCCATACGCAGCCTGATAGCACATTTTTACGATGTCCTGGGGCTGCACGGACGGATGCCGGACTGCCTGTTCCATAAGGTATTTCCCAAAATTCATGCAGATGTCCTCCCTTCTGCCGCTTTCTGAAGTTTTCTGTCTTCTGTGTCATTTTTGCCGATGTCCGGCAGTCACGCTTTTCTTTTGTTTTCCTGCAAGGCCTACGCAAAGCCGATTTCAATTCTCCCGCAGGCTTTGCCGTTCCGTGCAGACCTGGCCGCTCGGGAATTGCAGCCGCAGATGGCTGCCCACAGTGCTTCATCCCGCCGTCCGGGGATACCTGGCCGCCTGGGAATGCAGCCGCAGATGGCTGCCCACAGTGCTTCATCACGCCGTCCGGGGATACCTGGCCGGAATCAGGCGGGCCTTTTCCAGTGCAAACGCGATGGCCGGAAGCAGAATCAGCTGAATCAGCAGTCCCGGCAGGGCAGTCACAAAATAACTGGTAATCCAGGCCTCCATGGAATAGCTTCCGGAAGCGAAAATCAGTGCCCTGGACGCCCCGGCCACAATCCTTCCCGCCAGCAGCGCCGCAATGAGACTGATGTACAGATCCGCCATCGCCCTCTTCGTATGGACGAACCGCATAACAAGTCCCGCCGTCAGCCCGTAAGCGGCCAGCTCGATTATCATGGACGGCAGATACGCCATGGAGGGCATTCCGGTGAACAAAGAGGACAGCAGCGGTCCCGCCGCCCCGCACAGCAGTCCAAAGGGCCATCCGCAGACCAGGCCGCACAGCAGCACCGGCATGTGCATGGGACAGTAAATATTGCCCGCATTGGGAATCGCATGAAATGCCATGGGCAGCACCACACACAGTGCAATGCATGCCGCCGTCAGAATCGCTTTTTTCACATAAGATAATTTTTTCATTTGATATTTACCTCCGTTTTTGTATTTAAGATTTGTCGTAAAACAGCACATTTACAGCATGATCTCCGCCGCGCCAAACAGGCTGCAGAGCAGAAGCCCGATTCCGTCCCTGCGGGACAGGTGACGTCTTCTTTTACTGATTTTACCCTTTGTCCTGCGGTATCCTCTGGCTTCCATGGCCATTGCCAGTTCATCCGCCCTTCGAAATGCCGCCAGAAAGACGGGCACCACCAGGGGCACAACGCTTTTCGCCTTCTCGGACAGCTTCCTGCTTTCAAAGCGCGCCCCCCTGGCCGTCTGGGCCTTTCGTATCGCCTCCGCCTCCTCCGAGAAGGTGGGGATAAACTGAATCGCCACCCCCAGAATCATGGCCACGTCCCGTACGGGAACCCCGATAAGCTTCAGGGGGTACAGCAGGCTTTCCATAGCCCCCGCCAGTTCCAGGGGAGAGGTGGTCGACATCAGAAGATTTCCCAGAACCATGGCCATGGCCACCCGCAGCACCACCTGCAGTCCCTGAAAGAAACCGTCCGCCGAAAATCTGAAAATCCACCACTCCCACCAGATCTGCTCCGTTTCGAAGAAGGCTGTGTTCATCAGCAGAATCAGGCAGAAGAAAAGCCACATCCGCTTTACCCCACGCAGGGCTGTCCCCGGTCCCAGATGGGAAACCAGGGTCACTGCCAGGAGGCATCCCGCCGCCAGTCCGTACCCCGGAAAACTGTCGCTGAGGATCACCCCCGCAAGGAACAGAATGGTACAGAGCAGCTTGCAGAAGGCATCCATTCTGTGAAGGACGGAATCTCCCTCCCGGTAACTTCCCGTCGGCAGAAAACTCATGTCCCTTCACCTGCCTTTATCATTCTTTTTATTTCGTCTAAAAGCACTTTGTATTTCGTTATTTCCGGATTCTGCAGCCTGCCTTTCTCATAAAGGACCTGGGCAATGCGCCTTACCTCCCCCGCCCCGATGTGCAGCGCCTCCGCCCGTCCGGGATCCCTGAAGATTTCCTCCGGCGATCCCTCCGCACAAAGCCGTCCCCTGTCCAGAACCAGAATCCGGTCCGCATACCCGCAGAGGGCGTCCGCGTCGTGAGATACCATCAGAATCGTGGTTCCCTGGCTGTGCAGCCTGGCGGCAAGCTCCAGAAATTCCAGTCTGCCGGACGGATCCAGCCCTGCCAGCGGTTCGTCAAATATCAGAATCCGGGGCCCTGCCGCCAACACGCCCGCAATCGCCACCCGCCTTTTCTCTCCCCCGGACAGCGCCAGCGGAGACTTCCCGGCGATTTCCGGCGGACCTGACCTGCTATCAGCCCTGAAACCAACCGCCTCCAGGGCCCATCTCACCCGCTCCGCCTTCTCCGCCTTACTTAAGTCCAGATGCTTCAGAGCAAAAGCCACATCCTTCTCCACCGTGGTTTCAAAAAGTTGGGATTCCGGATATTGAAATACGATTCCCAGTGTCCTGCGCAGCTCCTCCCTGTCATACCCGGGTTCGTTGATATCCTTCCCGTCAATGAGAATCCGCCCCTCTCCGGGAATGAGCAGCCCGGCCATGAGGTGAATCAGCGTGGATTTTCCGCAGCCGGTATGTCCCATAATCCCCACAAATTCACCGTCCTCCACCCGGAAGGATATCTCTCTCAGGGCCTCCACCTCCAGCGGCGTCCTCTCCCCGTAACGGCAGGACACATTTTTTACTTCAATCGGCATAGCTCTTCCACCAGCTCCTCCTTTGTCAGCGGACACCTGTCCAGAAGGATTCCGCTGTCCTTTAAGTCAAAATAAATCCGCACCGCAAGGGGAGGAATCAGGTTCGCTTCCGCCAGAAGCCCCCTGTCCGTCAGAATCTCCCGGGGGCTTCCGCTTTTCCGAAGCTTTCCGCCCTGCATCAGGAAAATGCGGTCCGCGTCCAGAGCCTCCTCCACGTAATGCGTGATCATCACAATGGTTTTTCCCATTCCGTGAATCTGCCTCAGACAGGCAAGCACTTCCCTGCGGCCCTGAGGGTCCAGCATGGACGTGGCCTCGTCAAATATCAGAATCTCCGGCTCCATGGCCAGGACGCCTGCCATAGCCACTCTCTGCTTCTGTCCTCCCGATAACATATGAGTGGAATACCGTTCATACCCCCGCATCCCCACCAGAGAAAGGGCTCTGCCCACCCGCTCCGGAATCTCCTCCTCCGGCGTGTCATAATTCCGAAGCCCGAATGCCACGTCCTCCTCCACAATGGATGAGACAAACTGATTGTCCG
The DNA here is from genome assembly GCA_947385785.1 of uncultured Lachnospiraceae bacterium. Lineage (GTDB taxonomy): Bacteria > Bacillota > Clostridia > Lachnospirales > Lachnospiraceae > Acetatifactor. The sequence goes on along the minus strand of CANDMH010000011.1, from coordinate 17,579 downwards.
GATTCTGGAATACCATTCCGCACAGACGCCGCAGCTCCCAGAGCCGGGACTCCTGCCGTGGATCCAGATTCCACACCTTCAGCTCCCCTTTTTCCAGGGGAAGAAGCCCGTTCAGGAGCCTGACCAGAGTGGATTTCCCGCTGCCATTGGCTCCCAGGACCGCGATGAATTCTCCCGCTTGAATTTCAAGGGAAACATCCTCCAGAACAGGGCTGCTGACACCGTCGTCTTCATAGGTGAAAAATATCCGTTTTCCGTTTACCGCCTGCATGATACCTCCTCTCCCAGACAGCTGCGGCCGTCTAATGCCTCCTCTCACGGACAGCTGCGGCTGTCCAGTACCTCATCTTCCGGACAGCTGCGGCTGTCCGCACCCCGCTTTCCGATCAAAAAGTGCCTGCGGCACCTTACTGATTCCATGTCCATCCGGTGATGATCTTTCCTGTAAAGCAAAAAAGACTGCCGCCTCTGTCTTCTGACAGATTACGACAGTCTTCCTGACTATCAATCCAACCTGAAAATCCGTTCGCTGACAGTTCCTTAACTTTCTCAGGAACTGTGGAAAAATAAATTTGCAATGACAGGATTTCTTTACTCCGGTCATGCCATACCATGGGACGACTTCAGTCGTCCGCTGCCGGGTAGGCCCGGCAATTTATACTGCAAACAGATTAAATTTGCAGTACCCCGACTGCAGACCGCCAGCCAGGTACTTTCCCGAAGGCATCAATGTAAATCCTGGCGGTCTGCAGTATATACTGACACTTCCTTACGGGTATATACTGCACCCCGAATCGATTTGCGCACCAAAATATAGCGGAAAGTTAAGATATTGTATCATATCTGCGGCAGGCTTTCAAGGAGAATATTGGCAGATAATATTTTTAAAAATTTTTAAAAAAATTTAAAGTCTCCCGGCTCTCAGTCACCGAATTTTACTACATAATCCGCAATATCTAAAACGCAGCGGTCATGGGAAGAGATGATGACCGTTTTGCCGTTCCTTTCTTTCTGCATCTGAAGCATATGCACAATTGCCTGTGTATTCTCTTCGTCCAGAGAAGCGGTGGGCTCATCCAGCAGCATAACGTCAAAATCAGCACAGCAAAATACCGCAAGACAGAGCCGCCGATACTCGCCAGGGGAAAATGCACCCTCGGAATAGCTCATTCTGCAAAGCAGACCCTCCCCCTTCTGTCTTACGGTTTCCTCTACGGAAAGGCCTGCCAGCAAATCCCACACTTCTTTTTCTGTAATATTACCATCTCTCTGATCCTGGCAATACAGTCCTCCACCAGCGCAGAGGCAGCAATCCTCCCCACCCCCGCGATATAATTATCACACAGATTCATGGGCAGAAGAATCCTCGCCGCCGGGCTCTGGCCCACAGCCGCCGCCATTCGGGGCGTAACCTCCCCCCACAGGGAATCCGCTATGACGATGCCCACAGGCCCCACGATAATATCCGCCCTGCGGCATCCCACGATCACCGCATTTTCCCCGGTGGCTCCATGATCCGCCCCGGCCCGGAGCATGGCCTGGGTGGCAAGCGCGTTGGTGCCTGCCGCCGCCACCGTCTGATCCGGCAGAGCCTTCTTAATCCCTTCCACCAGCTGGCGGCCTACGCCGCCCCCCTGTCCGTCTATGACTAAAATGTTCATATCGACCTCCCTGCCGCCTGTGAAACTGTCTTCCTGTTTTCCCGGGAAATATGCCTTCCCGCTTCACACATCCGCAGGCTCCCTCATGGCGCTTTACAATGTCACTTCGACACTTCCTTACCGTTGATGAATACATATTTCACTTTGGAGGAAACCTCAAATGGACAGCCATCCGTAATCACAATATCCGCATCCTTCCCCGCCTCCAGGGAACCCACCCTGTCCGCGATTCCCGCATGCTTTGCCGGATTGATGGTGATGGCCTGAAGGGCCGCGAAGGGCTCCATGCCCGCCTGAACCGCCAGTCCTGCGCAAAGCGGCAGATATTCCTGAGGAATCACCGGGGAATCCGTGATAATGGACACCTGACAGCCCGCGGCCGCCAGCCGTCCCGGCGTCACCCAGCTCTTATTGCGCAGTTCGAATTTGGACGCGCTGGTGAGCGTGGGGCCCACTGCCAGGGGTACGTTTTCCTTCGCCAGCTCCTCCGCGATCAGATGCCCTTCCGTCACATGCTCCAAAGTAATCTTCAGTCCAAACTCTTTTGCGATTCGTAAAGCCGTGAAAATATCTTCCGTGGCATGGGCGTGGGCTTTCAGGGGAATCTCCTTTTTCATGACCGGAAGCAGCGCCTCCATCTTTATGTCAAAGGCGGGCCGCCTGGACAGGTCATCCCCTGCCGCCTCCTTTTTCTCCATATACTCCCTTGCCTTGAACAGGGTCTCCCGAAGAAGCGCCGCTGTCGTCATACGGCTGGAATCCTTCTTCTCCCGGTAGACCCGCTTGGGGTTCTCTCCGAAGGCGCATTTCATTGCCACGCCGTCCCGCACCACCATATCGTCCACCCGTCTGCCCACGGTTTTGATGGTGGTAAAAGTGCCGCCCAGCACATTGGCGCTTCCCGGTCCCACGCAGACACAGGTGACACCGGCTGCTGCCGCCATGGGAAATGCCGGATCCAGGGGCTTCACCCCGTCGATTCCGCGCATCTGGGGGCTGATGATATCGTTCATCTCATTGTAGTCCATCCCCTCATAGCCGATGCCGTAGCCGTCCAGACCGATATGCCCGTGGGCCTCCACAAAGCCCGGATACACCTGCAGCCCTTCCGCGTCCACTATCCCGGTGCCCTCCGGAATCTCCAGATTTTCCCCGATTGCTCTGATTTTGCCGTCCTCCACCAGGATATCTCCCCTGAAGGCTTCCTCATGAACCGCGTCATGAATCATACCGTTTTTTACACATAACATCATAAATGTCCTCCTCTCCGGTTCCGTTTTCCGTATCTAGCTTCTTAAGCTTTCTTCTCCTCTTTCATCTGTTTCCGTGCATTCATTTTCCGGGAGAGCTTCGCCGCAATCTCCCGCATTCCTTCCGGGTCCGCCTTGCAGACCTTTCTGTCATAGGTATAAAAGCCGTTGACTTCATCCTCCACATCGCTGAGCTGTGTGTAGACACAGCCACAGAGTCCCAGGGGAATGGCCGGCAGGATGGTTTCCTCATACAGCTTCCTGATCCGCCCCATCAACTCCTGTTCATTCCGGCAGGCCCCATATCCGTATCGGGCATATTTTGCATAAAAGTGACCTGGCACCCGCAGGGAATAACCGCCGCACTCCGATACCAGCACCGGCTTTTCCGGCTCCTCGGGAATCTCCAGCTTCTTAAAATAAATATGTTGACTGTCAAAGTCGCTTTCCGTCTGTGAAAACCACCCTGAAGTGGCATCGTAAAGCCTTGTGCCGTCCAATGCCCTGGCCTGCCTGTACACGGCATCGCTCTCAAACTGCCCCCAGCCTTCATTGAAAATCGTATATGCGATAATGCAGGGGTGATTATGGAGATGTCTTATGGTTTCCTTCATATGCTGTACGAAGAAATCCCTGCGCTTCCTTCCGTGCCGCGACTTCCCGTCTTTTCTCCTGCAAAAACCAAGGGTGGGAAGGGCGGTGTCCCTGACCCAGGAATAAATACCGTTATTTACCATGTCCTGCATCACCAGCATACCATGGATATCGCAATAGTAATAGAAGCATTCCGGCTCGAGCTTGATATGCTTCCGCAGAAGGTTCATGCCAAGGGCTTTCATACGCAGCACATCCTGTTCGTATTCCGCCTCTTTCGCCGGAAGGTAGATGCCGTCGCAAAAATACCCCTGATCCAGCACGCCCTGTAAAAATATCGGTTCTCCGTTCAGGCATACTCTGTGGATTCCGTCCACTTTCTTCACCTCCACGGTTCTGAGGCCGAAATAGGAAAACACGGTATCTTCCCCCATAGTAACCGACATTTCGTATAGATATGGATGCTCCGTACTCCACAGAACCGGCTGGTAAAGCTTTCCGTCAGCCAGCCGGATCGCAGCCAGGTTAATCTCCGCCTCCGTCCCGTCAGCCTGCAGCCTGTACATGGTGCCGTCATGAAGACGGATTGTGACCGTTATGCCGGTTTTCGTTTTTGCGGAATGTTCTGCGGCGGTTTCTGTTTTTGCGGAATGTTCTGCGGCGGCTTTTATATTTGCGGTATGTTCTGCGGCGACTTTCGTTTTTGCGGTATGTTCTGCGGTGTCTTTCGTTTTTGCAGTATGTTCTGCGGCGGCTTCGGCCTCCGCCCTGCCGCCGGCTCCGCCGCGTTTTACCGTTATACGTACCTTCTGTGTATCGGTCTCTATCTTCAGCCCGGAAATGTATACCCAGGGCACGCACTCCATCCAGACACTCTGCCAGATTCCGCTTACAGGCGTATACCACATGCCGCCCCTTGCCCTGCGCTGCTTCCCGTAGGGGTACCGGGCGGACAGCGTATCCTTCACTTTTACGTCAATGCGGTTCGTCTCTTCCGATATATATTCTGTCACATCAAACGTAAACGGGAGGTAGCCACCCTCATGCTTTCCCAGCAGACAGCCGTTCAGAAATACTTCCGCAACCTGATCCACCGCCCCGAAATGCAGCAGGATACGGCCATCCTTCCGGCGAAAAGAATTCGGCCCCAATGAACTTTTCAATTCCCCGGGGACTGTAAATTCCCCTGGGATTGTAAAGTCTCCTGGGACTGTAAATTCCCGGGGCAGTGCAAATTCCCTGGGCAGTATAAATTCCCGGGAATATGTCAAGTGCGCTCCCACCTTTCCCCGATAGCCGGATAAAAGAGACTGGGGCGGGAATGGCACCAGAATCTTCTGTCCGTTCAGTTTCCAGCTGCCGTTCAGGCAAAAAAAGCTGTCGCGCCGCATCTGAGGGCGCGGATAGCCGTCCCAGACTTCTTCCTTCCTGGGCACAGCTTTCCCCAGCAGTTCTTCACCCGAAGCGCTCACCAGCTGATGATGGCTGCTGCGGACCTTCCTGACCGCCAGCCGTGCTGCCGCCACCGTCCCCGCTGCCGCCGCAGCCCTCATCCAAAATTTCCTGTCAAAACGTTTCTTCATATTTTCCCCCATATGCTGTTTTTACCGCTCCCTCAAACCCCAATTTCGAAGCTGTCCTGAAATGTTTCACCCAGCCGTCCCGTTCACACAGTTCGCCATCAGCATGGCAATGGTCATGGGGCCTACTCCGCCGGGCACCGGCGTGATAGCGTAAGTCTTTGGAGCCACGGATTCAAAATCCACGTCCCCGCAGAGTTTTCCCTCCGCATTCCTGTGAATCCCCACATCTATGACTACGGCTCCGTCTTTCACAAAGTCCGCTTCCACAAACTTAGGCTTCCCCACCGCTGCCACAAGGATATCTGCCCGCCGGGTGATTTCCTTCAGGTTTCTGGTTCTGGAATGGCATATTGTGACCGTGCCGTTCTCCCGAAGCAGCAGCATAGCCATGGGCTTGCCTACAATATTGCTCCTGCCCAGTACCACGCATTCCTTCCCCTCGATTTCTATGCCGGAACGCTTCAGCAGCTGTATGATGCCCGCCGGAGTGCAGGACACATAGCCCGGCCTGCCGATGCTCAGATTGCCCACGCTTACCGGATGAAATCCGTCCACATCCTTCTCCGGCGCAATGGCCAGCAGAATCCTGTCCTCATTGATGTGCCCGGGCAGGGGCAGCTGCACCAGAATACCGTTTACGTCCTGACGTCCGTTCAGCTCCCGGATGAGCCCTGACAGTTCCTCCTCCGTGGTTTCCTCCGGCATTTCATAAGAAAGCGATCTGATTCCCACATATTCGCAGGCCTTTTTCTTATTTTTTACGTACACGGAAGAGGCCGGGTCATTGCCCACCTGTATGACAGCCAGGCAGCGCTCCACTCCCTGTGCTTTCAGTTCTTCCATCCTTTCCCGCAGTTCATCCTTGATTTCCCTGGAAATCCTTTTTCCGTCAATCAGCAGTTTCATTCTTTATCCTCCTATTCCAGTTCCGCAGGCATCCGTAAATGCTCCGGGGCACAATACGGGCAGCTGCTGTTTCCAGTTCCGCAGTCCCCATATCGTGCCCAGGACACTGCAGAGTATTTCAGTTATTTGTATACACTTCCTTAATATATATAAGGTGTCCTTCCGGTGATTTCCCTGTAGCAGTCCAGAATTCCGTCCAGCGGGACACACCAGTATCTGGTGGGGTCAGTGGAGTAGGCATACGCCATACAGATCAGGTTGCCGTAACCGTCCAGAATCGCGGAACCGGAATCCCCGTGCACCAGTTCCACTGTTACTTCGGTATGTTCCGCATGGTTATTCCAATCGAACTCCTGTTTTACCTTGATCAGCCTCCCCTTTGTCACATGCAGCAGTCCCCCCGTCCGGTCCACCCGCTCCAGTCCCACTTCGATATCCTGCTGATTCAGGCTTTCCCAGTAGGTTCTGTCGATGTGGACTGTCATCAGCTTTTCCAGCAGTTCCTCCGGCACATTCTCCAGATCCACCTCCACCACACCCACATCATAAACCTGTGTGGTGCCCACGGCTTTTCCCCGCACTACAGTCCCGTCATAAAAATAGATATCCCAATCCTCATATTTGCTGACCACATGATGATTGGAACAGACATAAATCCTGTCCTCCGTTATTTCCATAATGTAGCCGGAGCCGGAACTGTATCCGCCTCTCCCCACACCGTGATACAGCTGTACCAGCGCCGGACGCATGTATTCCAGAGTCTCGTCGATATCCTCCTGTTCTGAGACACCGCCATCATAAATATTGGGTGCTCCGATGATGACGTCCTTCCTGTAATCAATCTGGCGGCGCCCGATCAGATCCTGTATCCCATCCTCCTCCGCCACCAGAATCTTCGTTTCCTCCACCGTCTCAAGTCCGTAGCTGTCTTCAGCCACATAGCGCAGGGAATATTCGCCGGGCTCATCCAGATTCACCTCGGAATCATCCACCCGTATCTGCGCCGTAAGGTCTCCGTCCAGATCATCGTACACCGCCACCGCTTCCAGGTAATCAGGAGCACTTCCCGGCACACAGTAAAAATTGCGGATGCCCTCAAAAGAAGGCGCCGTATCCACAATCACGGATATCTGCCCGCTGCTCTCATTCCCAGAGCCGTCTCTGGCAAGAATCCCTACCTCATACCGGCCCACAGTATCAAACCACAGACTACTGTAAAGGGAATCTCCCTGCGAAAAAAAGGCCTCCGCTCCGGGATCCACATCCTCTACCCCTTCAATGACATCCTCCACAGTATAGTCCTCGCCTGCAGCCAGATAAATCTGCTCCTCTTTCCAGCGGATTTCCGGCGCCACCGTATCCTGAATGATAACCTCGTATGTAAACTGCGACCTTCCATGATGGACCACTGCCTGATAGGTACCCGTGTGCTTCTGATCCACCTGTGACAGGTCCAGTTCCCCCAAATGGACGGACCATTCTGTTCCTGACAGATAATCCTCTATGTTTTGACTGATCTGGTCACCATACTCGCAGGTCATTTCACTGAAGGTGGGCACCACCTTATAAATACGATAATAAAAGAAAAGCAGGCCTGCCGCAAGCAGAACTGTGCCTGCCAATACGCCTGCCGCTATCCTCCACTTCCTTCTTCCCTCTGCACTTCTCACCGCATCATTCTCCATCCTCTGTTCACTGTGCCTCCTCCTTTTCCCTGTAAACCTGCAGCAGTTATTTGCAGACACTTCCTTACTTGTAAAAGCTTAGCATTGCGTCGTCCGTTTGTCAACCGATGCGCAGCATTGCCTTCTCCGGAAAATTCAGGGAAAATAAAGGCTTCCAAATACTTCCCCTGCCAGCTTCCGGCAATAGGAAAGAGAAAATTGACTGTCCTGGTCTACAATCTCATTCCGTCCCGCAAGCTCCTCCGTATATTCATCCAACGGATATACCGTAACGCCCCCATATCCCTGCTCCACATGGCAGACCAGCGGCTCCACACCATAGGAGGTTATGACGGCTTCACCCGTTTCATCTATTCCTATGGTCACCTTCGCCATGCCGCCCATCATGCGGTTTGCGACGCCTTCTCCTGTACCCGATGTCCAGTTGACGAAATTTCCCAGGGAATAATAGACCAGCGTCCCCCTGTCATCTTCGCCCTCTGCCGCCGCATTCACCCATTCCACAGGCTCTATCACATGGGGATGGGTACCCAGAATCAGGTCGGCTCCGTTTTCGGCAAAAAACTCTGCCCACCCCTTCTGTTCCGCGGTTTCCTCCAGGACATATTCCGTTCCCCAATGAGGACAGACTATCACAAAATCCGACAGCTCCCGTGCCCTCCTCAAATCCTCTGCCACCCGCTCTCTGTCCAGCAAATCCACCGCCCAGGGCATATCCTGCGGCAGTGCAATGCCGTTGGTTCCATATGTATAATTCAAAACGGAAATCCGGATTCCATCCTGTTCATACACATAGATTTCCTCCTGTTCCGCCTCACTTCCGTGTATTCCCAGCACTGCAATGTCAGGATACGTCTCCTGCCAGAAAGTCAGACAGTTCACAAGCCCCCGTTTTCCCTTATCCAACGCATGATTGGTGGCATGAAGCACCACGTCAAATCCGGCGCTCACCAGCGCGTCCCCCAACTCATACGGCGCGTTGAAGGCCGGATATCCGGATATCCCCAGTTCCTCCCCGCCCAGAATCACTTCCTGGTTCACCAGCGCCAGATCGGCAGATGAAATTTCTTCCTGCATTTCGGCAAACACGGCGCTGAAATCATAGCTTCCGTCCTCCCTTTTCCCGCTCTCCGCTACAGGTGTGTGCAAAAGGATATCTCCCACCATTATCAGTGTAATCCCGGGCTTCTCCGCACCGGCACCGCCTGGCTCACCTGCACTGTCTGTCACATCGGTGCCTGCCCGGCTTTCCTCGCCTGCGCTGTCTGTCACACCGATGCCTGCCCGGCTTTCCTCACCTGCGCTGTCTGTCACATCGGTGCCTGCCCGGCTTTCCTCGCCTGCTCCGCCTGTCACGCCGATATCTGAGACTGACTCCACCCCGGCTCCCGGGTTCAGAGACTGCCCTGCCGCAATGTCCTGCCGTGGCATCGCCGTTCCCGCTGCCTCCTGCCCGTCCGCCGCCTGCACTGCAGTTCCGCCGCCATCCCGGGCATTCTCTACAGTGCCGTTTCCGCCTGCTCCGTCTTTCTCACGGCCTGACAGCAAAACAATTACCGTAAATGCACAAAGTGCAATCGTAAATACATATAATATGTAATCGGTTTTCCGATTTCTGTGTTTTTTTCTTCTTTTTGCCATTAAACTGTCCCCCGTTTCCTGTCGGAAATATATGAAACTGTGGGAAATAACTTGTTCTATTATAGCATCACGCCAGGGGGATGTAAAGTACAGAGCAGTCTGGCAACAGGAATGCCGAAGCGGAAAGTGAAGAATTTTTGCGGATGGTACTTACAAAATCGGTTTGATATGCTATGATAAAAACATAGAATCCGTCTACCTGAAAAGAGAACCAGGAGATGATGGGAAAAAGGAACAATAAGGAGCATCTCATGACCACAGACAACCGTCAACAATACGCCCTCATCACCGGCGCGTCCCGCGGCATCGGAAAAGCCGCCGCAGAAATTTTTGCCAGAAACGGATATCATCTGATTCTCACCTGCCATAATTCCATGGACGACCTGGAGCGCCTGGCGGAAAGCCTTGCGTCCGCATATGGAATCGGCTGCCTGCCCGCCCGTGCGGACATGGGTGTCGAAGCGGATGTGACCCGGCTGTTTTCCAATATACAGAGTCTTGATGTGCTGGTAAACAATGCGGGAATGGCATACTTCGGGCTGCTTTCCGATATGACGGCGAAGCATTGGCACAGAATTATGGCCGTCAATCTGGATTCCTGCTTCTATACCTGCCGGGCCGCCATCCCTCTCATGCTGAAAAACCACAAAGGCAGCATCGTCAATGTCTCCTCCGTCTGGGGCGCACAGGGCGCTTCCATGGAAGTGGCCTACTCCGCGTCCAAAGGCGCCATGAACGCATTTACCAAAGCACTGGCAAAAGAACTTGCCCCCAGCAACATTTCTGTCAATGCCGTGGCCTGCGGCGTCATTGACACTGCCATGAACAGCTGTCTCTCCCCGGAAGATATGGCTGCGCTCAGGAATGAAATTCCTGCCGACAGGCTGGGCACCCCCGCCGAAGCCGCGGAGCTGATCTTCCGCACTGCCCAGGCTCCGTCCTATATGACCGGACAGATCATAACAATAGACGGCGGATGGTACACCTGACCGCCGTCTGCTTTTCATCCCGCCCCGTCCGTCGTGAAAACCACTGACGGGACACGATACTTCCTTACATAAACACTTCTTTCTCTTCCTCGAATACTTCCTGTACATCCGTGCCGGGTACCAGTGAATCCACGATTTCCTGCATCTGTTTCTTCGTTCTGGCATCCCTGCAGCGCAGGATGATTTTTTCTTTCTCAGCTTCGGTCAGTCCCGCATAGCCATTCATGGCCGCTTCATTCATGGCAAGAGACATTCCGAATCCCACGGGCAGCTCTGAAAACGGCGTCCCGTCGTTAAAGACTCCGCTTCCACCGATTCCGTTGATATCCATTACTGCACACTCCTTTCGTTAAGGAAGCGTCTGCAAATGACTGATACGAGTTAAGCACAACTTTTCCTGTATCTTCGGGCGATTGCCTGAACAGGTGGTATCAGTTATTTTTCGACAGTTCCTGAATTTTGAATTAGAATGTGCAGTTTTTTATTTCTTATTCACATCACAAAGCGGCGCAGCCTCTCACAATTGCCGGAAAACAGCCAATACGCTTTCTTCAGGGATACGTCTGGAAATACAGGGAAATTCGCAGGTGTTTCCTTACATATGCCCCGCTTCATATTCCGCAATTTCGCGTTCGGCAGTTTCGACATCCTGATATCCGTACATTTTTACACTGTTTTCCATAATTTCGTATGCGGTATTTCTGCCGGTGCGCGCGTACTCTACCACATATCTGCCATACAGCTCCAGCATCTTGTCGGAATACGTTCCCAGCTCGCCTCTGAGATAGGTCTCGTAGGAGGTATCCTCCGGGGTATCCTCCCAGGTATGGATATTCCTGGCATTGCCGGCCAGAGTCGGATAGCCGGCGCTGAATTCCTCCATCCACTTTACCTGTAATCCCACAATCTGCTCGATGATATTTTTTTTCTCCTGGGTCAGTTCCGGAAAATGCGACTTTATTTCCTCATATTTTTCCGGAGCGGTGCTCTCCATCATCCGGCCATATTTTTCTTCAATCAGGTTGTGCCCCCTGTGGTATTCCCTGTAAAAATCATACAGGTATTGCAGCAGCATCACCCTGTCCCAGGTCAGATACTGGCTTTTGCGCATGATGGAAAAGGTGGACCAGTCATTCTGGCAGCTGGCTCTTCCGCCCTCGTTTTTCACTTTGTCAAAGGCTTCAAATTCAAGTCTGGCAATCTCCTCCACCAGAGCTTCGCTGCTCTTCACAGCCAGCGACGCCTTGAAGATCAGTTCCTCGCTGTGAGCGTCCAGATAGCTCTCCGTATCGCTGATAAATCCTTCCCTGTACATCTCCATGGCAAAGTACGCGGCCAACCGTTCTACATATGACAATGTATCGTTTTCTCTGCTTCTCCGCGAATCCTCTGCTTCACCTGAAGCGCTTTCTCTCGTCCTGCTGTCCGGAATATTTTCTCCGGTCACGGCTTTTTCATCTGCAGCCTTCACCGGATTATCCGCTGTGTCTTCCCCTTTCGAACACACCGGGGGCTTTCCGCCTGTTTTCAGGCTTTCCGCAATTTTCTCCAGCATTCCCGCCACTTCTCTGCCTTCCTCCGAATTCTGAAGGCTGCGCAGGAGCCATTTGTCATGAGGCGGGTACTTTCCTTCTATATAATGCTGAAGCTTCATGGCCTCCTTCATGCCGTCCCATACCATCAGCTCCGCGGTGAACCGGTCTCCCCTGCCAAGCATCCTTGGATAATTGTACTGCGCTGTCTGAGCAAAGCGAGCCGCGGCCTCCGCCAGCTTCAGGAAGCGGATTTCCTCCGGATACCCCCTGCGCAGCTTCTCCCGGAACACGCTGAAAATGCCCTCCTCATCCTGGAAAATCTCACCGTTTACGGCTGCGGCCAGAGATGTATCGCCTGTATTTTTCCAATCTATCTCCTCATAGGTTTCCGCCCCGGTCAGATCTCTGTAGAAATCCGATATCCGGATCACGCCGCGTCTGTTCCGCCCGTTTACATGTGCCGCGCGCCGATATCCCTTAAAATCCTCCGGCAGCTTCTCATATGCCTGCTGCAGGGCTTCCCCGATTTTCTCATAAGTTTCATCCGTAACCCACATGCAGAAATCCGGTCCCCAGTCATGGTCTCTGGATGCGGCATCATCATAGCCAAAGCAATCTGACCCCCTGCCGGCAAGTCCCACAGCTATCTTCCCGGCATATTCCGGAAACAGTTCCTCTATCATCGGTTTCCCGTATATTTCGTAATATTCCTTCGACAGTGCCAGACCTGTGCCGGTTTCTCCAATGTTTCCCGCTGCGTCCCCGGCAGCATCTGCTTCTAAGCCGGGGTGTACCTTCGCGCCCGCATTTTTCTGCTCTGCTTCGGCATCGGCAACTGCACTTCCGGCATTTTCACGCTCTGCTTCGGCACCGGTGCTTACGCTTCCGGTATTTTTACGCTCTGCTTCGGCACCGGTGCTTACGCTTCCGGTATTTTCACGCTCTGCTTCGGCACCGGCTCTTACGCTTCCGGCATTTTCACACTCTGCTTTGGCACCGGCTCTTACGCTTCCGGTATTTTCAGCCGCATAAGCCGCCTCGCAGACCGTCAGGTTTTCCTCCAGCCTGCGGTAGTAGTCGTTCCTGCCCAGACTTTTCTCCACGGTTTCCATGGCCTGGCGGTAATACTGCACCGCCTTCCCATACTCCTTCTCCCGATAAAAATACATCCCCAGTGTTGCTAACGCGGCTGCAAAATGGCTGTCCTCCATATTTCTCGACTTGAAAATCTCCACGGATTTCATGGCATACCGGCAGGCTTCCCCGTTTTCACCCAACTGCATGCAGGTGGCTGCCAGATTTGCATACGTAACGGCAGTCTCGTATCCCGCATTATTTTTCTCCACAATAGAAAGCGCCTCCAGCAGCCGCTCCTTTGCCGCCGCATAGTTTCCCATTTCCTGATACAGAAGGCTGATATTATTCTGCAGCCCTGCCATCAGCATATTGTCAGGCTCCAGCAGCCTTCCGTATATCTCCTGTACCTGCCTGTAAAATCCCATGGATTCCTCCAGTCTGCCGCAGGCACGGTATGCGGTGGCCGCATTCAGAAGCGTAGTCGCATGAGGAATCGTCCCCTCCAGCCCCATATGCTCCGTCTGGGCGATAGCCTGGGCAACGGTTTTGTACACCATTTCATGCTGGCTTGTCTCCCTATAATAACCGATCAGCTCATTTAAAAGCTGCAGCTTTGCCCCTTCGTCCTGTTCCTGTTCCGCCTCCGCCACGGACTGCCGCAGAAGCTGTTCCGCATCTTTTCCTCTGTCCGCATCGAAATATGCATCTACCTGTGTCAAAATATTTTGAATGTCCACTGTCCTCTTCTCCATCCTCTTTCCAATCTACATTTTATACTGCGCGCCCCTGTTTCATCATACTCCCGCTTTCGCCCGTTTGTCAATTACCGCCTTCACTGTCAGCATGGCGATACACCCGCTGCCGATTCCGCTGACCACACCAAATAAAACGTCAGTGGGATAATGCACACCTAGATACAGGCGCGACAGACCAATCAGCCCCGCCAGCACCAGAGCCGGAATTCCGAAACGTTTTGGCAGCTTCCTGTAGAAAACCCAGGCCGCCGCAAAAGAACTGCCCGTATGCCCGGACGGAAAGGAATAGTCCCACGGTCTGCGTATCAGCGGCACCAGCCCCTCTATCACTTCATAGGGACGCACCCTGGCCACCAGATTTTTCAGTATAATATTGTTAATCAGCAGAGACACAAGCAATGCAAGAATACTTGTAAGCCCTGTTCGTCTGGTTTTCTCCGGAATAAGCATCGCAGCAGATACCAGCACCCACAATATGGCTCCGTTCCCCAGTACGGTAATCGCTATCACCAAAGGAGTCAGTGCCGGATTTCTTACGGTATTTTGAAGAAAAAGTAATATATCTGCGTCCATGCCACCCTCCTGCAATTGTGAATCATATTCAGAAAAAGCACCGTACACTTTGGCTCACAGCCGCCGCAGACGATGCCCTGTCTTTCCTCTGCCTATTCTATTTCTTCAGGAATCCTTTCAGTGCATTCACGGTATCCGATACCTTATCCGCGGTAAGCTTTGCCTTCACGCCCTCAACCACCTGATTTATCACATCATCCGGCAGGTCCACTCCCAGTATGCCCTCCAGCGCCTTCACCGGCTCCTTTTGAAACTGTTCCTGAAGATTCCTGTCGCTGGTAATCTTATCCACTGCTTTTTTGATCTGTTCCCTTATGTCCATCCTGAAATCCTCTCTTTCCTTCTTTCGACTTTCATCTCAGAAAGCCTTTTCAAACCTGCGTTCCTGGCATTTTCCCTCACGGAGTGGTCTGTTTGCCGTACAGGCCGCCCTGAATCATAAATTCCAGTGGTCTTGAGTATAGGATATCACGATTTCGTATCTTGTCAAGACTTTATAGAATTTTACATCATCACTGGTAGTACGATTCTTTTGACGACAAATTACTTACCGTTGGAATTTTGTGTGATTTTGTGCCGTCTCACAGGAAATTCAGAATAGAAGAAAACCCCGGAAACACGCTGTTTCCGGGGAATGTCTTTGCTTTGCAATACTCTCTTGAATTATCTCTTGGAGAACTGAGGCGCACGTCTCGCAGCCTTCAAACCGTACTTCTTCCTCTCCTTCATACGAGGATCTCTGGTAAGGAAGCCCTCCTTCTTCAGGATCGGTCTGTACTCGGAATCAACCTGAAGCAACGCTCTTGCGATTCCGTGTCTGATAGCGCCTGCCTGACCGGTATAGCCGCCGCCGCGTACATTTACCAGCACGTCAAACTTCTCCGTCGTACCGGTGGCTGCAAACGGCTGACGAACGATTACCTTCAATGTCTCCAGTCCGAAATACTCGTCCATGTTTCTCTTATTGATAACGACATCGCCCTTGCCGGGTGTCAAATATACTCTTGCTACGGATTTCTTTCTTCTGCCAGTACCATAGTATTTCTCTGTCTTAGCCATGATTTATCTTTATCCTCCTATCCCTTAGAATGTCAGTGTCTCAGGCTTCTGAGCCGCATGATTATGCTCAGGTCCCGCATATACAAAAAGCTTTCTGTACATCTGCCTTCCTAAAGGTCCCTTGGGAAGCATTCCCTTCACTGCCAGTTCAATCACCTGTTCGGGTTTCTTAGCCAGCTTCTCCTTCAGAGTAGTCTCCTTCAGACCTCCCACATAGCCGGAATGATGATAATATACCTTCTGTTCCAGTTTCCTGCCGGTTACCTTCACCTTCTCCGCATTGACCACAATCACGTAGTCTCCGGTATCCATATGAGGAGTGAAAATCGGCTTGTTCTTTCCTCTTAAAACCTTCGCAACCTCCGAGGCAAGGCGGCCTAAAGTCATGCCTTCCGCGTCTACTACATACCATTTTCTATCGATGGTAGCTGGACTAGCCATAAATGTATTCATTACGTTCCCTCCGCATTGCATTTTTCCCGAGTCAGTTTCAGCAGACTCATGTCTGTCGCGTTCCTACCCTGCTCCGCAGATGTCCGGCTACGTCCCATGGCTTCCCGCAACACTTTTCTCTTCTATTTCAAATGCTTTGTCGGGGCTTTGACAAAACATTTCGAAACGTTGTCACACTTGCTTATTTTACTATAGTCGTTCCCCGGTGTCAATCATTTTTTCCAAAAAATTCTCAAAAAATTTCCAATAAAAATTCAAGGCAATTTCCGACAGCCTGTCAGACAATAAATTCATATTTCACCAATGTCAGCCCGTTCGCCGGCGCGGTAGGTCCCGCCGCGCCTCTGTCCAGAGCACTCAGCACCTCCGGCATGGATTCCGGCTCCCGCTTTCCCTGTCCCACTTCAATCAGCGTCCCCGCGATGATCCGGACCATGTTATACAGGAATCCGTTTCCGCACACTCTGATGACCAGGTCAGAATCCTGCTCTTCCACCCACAGAGAATAAAGGGTGCGTACAGTACTTTCCACCTGTGCCCCTGTCTGGCAGAAGCTTTTGAAATCATGTTCCCCTTCCAGGTAGGCGGCCGCCTCCCGCATCCTCCCCACATCAAGGGGCGTATAAATGAAATGGGAATACAATCTTTTCACCGGCATGGGAAATTCCCCTCTGTAGATCCGATACTCATAGATCTTGCGGCTCTCACAATGCCTGGGGTGCCAGTCCGGCTCCACCTCCTCGGATTTCTGTATCCGGATGTCTTCCGGCAGTCTCTGATTCAGGGCGTAGGAAATCTTCTTCGCCGGCATACGGCTCACCGTGTCAAATACCGCCACATTTCCCAACGCATGGACGCCTGAATCCGTACGGCTGGCACCGATCACTTTGATTTGCTCTCCCAGCAGTTCTGTCAGGCATCGGTTCAGCTCCTCCTCAATGGTGATTCCATTGTCCTGCAGCTGCCAGCCATGATAATTTGTTCCATCATATGCAACCGTTATACGGACACGTTTCTTTTCCATCTATATCAATCATTCCTCTCCTGTAATCTTCTCCCTTACAAAATATTTCCCTACAGCTGACCGCTCATTCTTCTCCCTTACAAAATATTTCCCTGCGGCTGACCGCTCATTCTTCAAAAAATCCGGAATTTATACTCAAAACCGCCAGAAATTACGGTTCTGTCCAGGGTAGGCATATATGACCGGCGTTCTTAAAGCTACTGTAGGGCTAGTATAATCCACGTTTATTAACCATATGTTTGGTGCCTCGGATAAAGAAATGAAAGTCAGCACTGCCAAACCTAATGAACACAGGGCTATTAACATTGCGTTATACTAGTGGCTTTTTTGTCGTCTGCCGCTTATTTCATTGGCGCGCAGTACATATAGCACAAAAAAGAGGCATATACCCCTGCGCCGCAAATGCATCTCACACCAGCCGCCCCACTGTTATACTTACAACAAGATAGACAAAAATGCATAAATACCCCACTCTGTCTCTTTTCCGGTACTCCAGGGGCTTCATCTTCGTCCTGCCGTCTCCGCCCCGGTAACACCTGGCTTCCATCGCCATGGCAAGGTCATTGGCTCTGCGGAACGCGGAGATAAACAGCGGCACCAGCAGCGGCACCAGAGCCTTGGCCCGTTTGACCAGGCTGCCGCTCTCGAAATCCGCACCCCTGGCAATCTGGGCCTTCATGATCTTATCCGTTTCTTCCATTAAAATAGGAATGAATCGTAGCGCAATCGACATGATCATCGCCACCTCATGCACCGGCACATGAAGCACCTTCAGCGGCTTCATCATCTTCTCC
>CANDMH010000010.1 GCA_947385785.1 uncultured Lachnospiraceae bacterium | reverse complement strand
TATCCGCAGCAATCTGATCGTGGAGAATCCGGATCACCTGAAGCAGATACCGGAGGCCTAGCAGGATATACGTTTTTTCTCTCCGTAATGGTAAGTGTGGTAACATACTATATATGCTAGTATAACTCAATATTAATAGACGGATGTTTATTACGTTTGATAGTACCGACTCTCATTACTTTGTTTGCGGCATCAAACATATGGTTAATTAGCGTGGATTATACTGGTGGCTTGACGGAGAAGAATAAGAGGTAACCGGGCCCGAAAGGTTAGGATTATTATTATCTGAGGGGATTGAGTGCGGATGCGGCTCCGGTGCTGGTGCCATATCTGCGGGAACTGGACTATCAAATGGAAGCCTTTGAGGCGGAAGATGCGGCTGACTATGCAGTGCAGCATGATCTCTGGGAAGAAGGCTCCTGTTCCGGGCAGATCGGCTTCGGGTATTACTGGATGAGGCGGCTGCAGCAGAGTACGGAGAACTTTGGGGTGCGGACTTATAATGTGTCCAGGCATATGGCGCTGCGGAGCATCCGGAAGTAAGGAAGTGTCTGGTTACTGTTCACTCGGTGCCACCGCGAGGCGTTTTCATGCGCAGTCTGCACGAAAATCCCGAGACTGTAGGCGCCAAAATGAGCGTACTTTGCTCATTTTGTGTGCATCATGTTACTGTGAGCGGCGAAGCCGTGAACAGTAACAGTGTCTGCGGGTTTCCTAAATATACTGCTGAATTATACATTGCCTTTTTCTGGAAGACAGGGTATAATAAGGAACAGGGAAATAGATACAGAGCAGAGAAGCAGGCAATTTCTGAGGTGCAAAGGAGAAGTGAGGAAATGAAGAAAAAGGTTTTTGCAATGCTGACAGCATTGGTGCTGGCTGTATGTATGCTGCCGTCAACGGTATATGCGGACCGGAATTACACCGGTCTTGCCCTGGAGGAAGGCGAATGGATTTACTTTAATGAGGGGGTTCCGGATGCTTCTTATACGGGCTTCGTCGATTATATGGATGCTTCTTATCTGGTATGCAATGGCAGAGCATGTACGGAATTAAATGGCTTACAGCAGAATCCGGCGGATCAGAAATTTTATTTTCTTGCGGAAGGCCGTCTGCAGAAGCATACAGGCTGGGCGGAATATGACAATCACTGGTTTATTTTGAAAGACGGTCAGCCGGATACCGGCCAGACGGGGCTGGTGGAGTATAATGGCGGCTTGTTTGCCGCGGCCGCGGGGCAGGTTCTGACAGATTACAGCGGACTTTTCCTGAATGCGGGAGACGGGATTGTGAATCCGGATAACCGATGGTATTTCCTGTCCAACGGGCAGGTACAGAAGCAGTACTCGGGCCTGGCTCTGTATGACGGACACTGGTTTTATGTGCAGAACGGCATGCTGGCGGACAGCCTGACGGGTATCGTTCCTCATGACGGGGCGGAGTTCTATGTGATAAACGGTGAGGTTGCCGGTGACTATACCGGTGCAGTCAATTATGCAGGGAAAAATTACCTGGTGATTAAGGGGCAGGTGGATTATGATAACGGCACAGGTCAGAAGGTCTGGATTGACTTGACCGCGGCAAAATATCATCTGCGGCGGGACTGCAGCGGAATGGATAACGCATTTCAGGTATCCGTGGAGAAGGCCAGAGAATTGGGACGGACAGCCTGCAAAAAGTGTTTTAAATAGTAAACATTTTTTACCTCTCAGACGCGGCGGAGGCCGGATGGGAGGTTTTTTCCTGTGTAAGGAAATTCCCTGAAACAGGTTTCCTGAAACTACTGAAAAAATTGTCTTTGCATATTGACTCCGGTACAGTATGTGGAGTAAAATATATAATTACGACATTGAAGACAGGGAAGAAAAGTCCTGTATGATGAAAGTGTGGAGAACAGATGAAGATGAACGGCTGTTTATATGAGACACATATGCACACCAGAGAGGGAAGCGCATGCGGCCAGAGCGGCGGGGCGGAGATGGCCAGGGCCTACGCGGAGCATGGCTATACGGGCATTATCGTCACGGATCATTTTTTCTACGGGAATACAGCCGTGGACAGGAAGCTCCCATGGAGCGAATGGGTAAACGCCTTCTGCCTGGGCTATGAGCATGCGAAAGCGGAAGGAGAGAAGTGCGGTCTTCAGGTGTTCTTTGGCTGGGAGTCCGGCTATGACGGGACGGAGTTTCTGATTTACGGCCTGGATAAGGCATGGCTGCTGGCTCACCCGGAGATACGGGATGCAACCGTGGCGGAACAGTTTGAACTGGTACATGCGGGCGGCGGGATTGTCTGTCATGCCCATCCTTACAGGGAAGCCGATTATATTCCGGAGATTCGTCTGTTCCCGGAATATGTGGACGCTGTGGAGGGGATGAATGCCGCCAATTTCAGGAAGGGGAAGAAGGCAAATCCGCCCTGCCTGGAATATGATAAAAGAGCCATTGCTTATGCGGAAAAACACCATTTTCCCATGACCGCAGGTTCGGACCAGCATAGTACGGAGATGCTTTACGGGGGCATGGTGTTCGCCAGAAAGTTAAAGGATGTTCGTGATTTCAATTATGCGGTGATGGCCGGGGAGGCGGTACGGCTGTTGGACGGAAGCACAAAACTGACACAGGAATGATCCGTGTCCGCCAGCCATATATGCACGTTTACGACGGATTCGTATACCTGTGAGCGCATACATTTGCCAGGCGTCTGTCTTATCTTACAGCGCGGGTGCTCTCACTCGTTTACATTTACGCTGGCAAATGTTTTCGGTCGTAAGGAATTGTCTCAATTCCTAAGTATAAATTCTGGCAGTCTTGCGTATAGACATTGAAACGAAAAAAGAAGCAGGTGCAGGTTAAATGAAGCAGAATAATTCATTTTCAGAGAACACAAAGTTTACAGGGAGTACGAAGCTTTCCGGGAATACGAAGTTTTCCCTGGTTCCTTACTTATTAAAGTACAAATGGCACTATCTGTTGGGAGTCGTCATACTGCTGTTTGTAGACATGGCCAATCTGTATATTCCCCAGTTTATCGGAGAAGTAATCGACGGACTGTCAGAGGGGATACTGGACCGGGGCGGCGTGAATGTACTGCTTGCGAAGATTTTTGCCGCGGGCGCGGTAATGATGCTGGGGCGGTTCGGATGGCGCTTCTGCATTTTCGGGGCCTCAAGAGGAATTGAATACCGTCTGCGGAATGATATGTTCGGGCATCTGGAGACGCTTTCCGCCCGCTATTTTAACAGCCACAAGACAGGAGACCTGATGGCCCGGTTTACCAATGACTTAAGCGCCATTCGTATGGCCGTGGGACCGGCGGTGGTTACTGCCTTTGACGCGGTGGTGATGACCATTATGGTGCTGATGCGGATGGTGGTCTATGTGGATTTTCGGCTGACCCTCATGGCGTTTGTGCCGCTGACGCTGGTGGCTGTGGGATGCTATTTCTACGGAATCGAGGCTAAGAAGCGTCAGACCAGGCGCCAGGAAGCCTTTTCAGGGCTGTCGGACAAGGTACAGGAAAGCATCGCGGGCGTGCGGGTGCTGAAAGCCTTCGTACAGGAGGAAGAGGACTTTAAGGCGTTTGAGGAAGCCAGCCGCAACAGCATGGAGAAGAATCTTTCCATGGTAAAGCTTCGAGCGGTGTTCGGGCCGGCACTGGATGCCGTTACGGGAATCAGCCTGTTGGTGACACTGGTATTCGGCGGGAAAATGGTACTGGAGGGACAGGTGTCCATCGGCAAATTTGTGGCATTTAACTCTTATATCGGCATGCTGGTGTGGCCCATGATTGCCTGCGGCGACTGCATCAATAACTTCAGCCAGGCAGCGGCGGCTTTTCAGAGAATCGCCGCCATTTTCCGGGAGAAGCCGGATATTGTGGATAAGCTTCCGGAGACCGCCGGAGACAGTAATCAGGATGTACATATCAAAGGGGATTTGAAGCTGAATCACCTGACTTTTACGTATCCGGACGGGGAAGAGCCGGTGCTGAAGAACGTGAGCCTCCATGTAAAAGCGGGGGAGATGCTGGGAGTCCTTGGGCGGACGGGAAGCGGAAAGTCCAGCCTGGCGGATTTGCTTTTGCGTGTTTACGATTGTGAGGAAGGAAGCCTGCTGGTTGACGGAAAACCCATTACGGAATTTCCGCTGGCAGTGCTGCGCCGGGATATGGCCTATGTGCCCCAGGATAATTTCCTGTTCTCGGATACGCTGGAGGAAAATATCGCTTTCGGCCTGGAAGAGCGGATTCGGGATCATCCGGAGCTGCGTTCCAGTATTAAGCGGGCGGCGAAGGCGGCCTGCATCCATGACAATATCATGGGCTTTCCCGAGGAATACCGGACGTTGGTGGGAGAGCGGGGTGTCACCCTGTCCGGCGGCCAGAAGCAGAGGAGTTCCATTGCCAGGGCGCTGCTGATGGATGCTTCGGTGCTGATTCTGGACGATTCCCTGTCGGCGGTGGACACGGATACGGAGGAGCAGATTCTGGAAAACCTGATGCACCTGCGGCAGGGCAAGACCACCATCATCATTGCCCACCGCATTTCCACGCTGCAGAAAGCGGACCATGTGGCGGTGCTGACGGAAGGGGAATTGACAGAGTACGGAACCCATGAGGAGCTGTTGGAAAGAAAAGGCTTCTATGCCCGTATTTATGAGAAGCAGCAGCTGGAGCAGGAATTGACGGCAATTTAACGACAACGAAAAACCGAAGGAATTGTGAGCTCAGGCACTTAACAACGAAATTTTGCGTTGGCGGCAAAATTTTGATTCCGGCCTGTCCGGGTCAGGGAGGTAATGATGAGTAATTTAACGGATGACAGGATAGAATCCAATTATAAGGGCAGCGCCCTGCTGCGTCTGCTTTCTTATATGAGACCTTACACAGGCTGGGTGGCAGTGTGTCTGGTACTGGTTCTGGCGCTGACAGGTTTTGACCTGTATCGTCCCATGCTGATCGGCGATGCCATTGACCTGTTCGAGTCCCAGGGAAATTACGATGTGATTCTGGAGACTACTGTAAAATACGGAATTGTGCTGGCGCTGAGTTTTCTGTTCAATATCAGCCAGACCTGGCTGCTGCAGAAGACGGGGCAGAGTATTATCCTCACCGTGCGGAAAGAGCTGTATGCCCATATTCAGTCCCTGAGCAGCCGTTATTTTGATCTGGTGCCTGTGGGAAAGCTGGTGACGCGCGTCACCAATGACGTGGAGGCGCTGGATGAGATGTATTCCGGAATTCTGGTTAGATTATTTCGGAATATCGTCAAAATCATAGGGCTTGCGGCAGTCATGCTGACACTGGACTGGAAACTGGCGCTGATTTCCTTTGTGCTGCTTCCCTTTGTGGCGGTGCTGACGGTGGTTTTCCGCAAGATCGCCCGTCAGACCTATCGTATCTCCAGAACGCGGCTGACGGATGTGAATACCTTTCTGTCCGAGAATATTTCCGGCATGCGCATTATCCAGATTTTCGGACGGGAAAAGAGGAAATTTGAGGAATTTGACGATAAGAACCATAAGTATTACAGGGCGGGTTACAGGGAAATGATGGTGTTTGCCATTTTTAGACCGCTTATCTATATTCTGAGTATCATCTCCCTGATGATTGTGCTGGGAGTGGGAAGCAGGGACGTGCTGGGCAACGTGATTTCTATCGGTACATTGTATATTTTTGCACAGTATATCCAATCCTTCTTTGAGCCTATCCAGGAGCTGGCGGAGCAGTTTTCCACGCTTCAGTCCTCCATTGCCTCCGCGGAGAAGATATTTACCATCATGAGTGAAGAACCGTTGGTGAAGGAAGATGAGAATCCTGTGGTGCTGCCCGGAATCAAGGGAAAGATTGAGTTTTCCCATGTGTGGTTTGCTTATGACAATGAAAATTATGTTCTGCGGGATGTATCCTTTGTCATAGAGCCGGGGGAAAAGGTGGCGTTTGTGGGGGCTACCGGAGCCGGGAAATCTTCCATATTAAATCTCATCGGAAGGTATTATGACATCCAGAAGGGGAATATTTATATCGACGGCGTGGATATCCGGAGACTGAGCAGGAAGCAGCTTCGCAGCGCCATCGGGCAGATGCAGCAGGATGTGTTTATCTTTGAGGGGGATATCGAGTATAATATCCGCCTGCACAATCAGGATATCACATTGGAGGATGTGAAGGAAGCGGCGGAATATGTGAATGCGTCCCATTTCATAGAGAAGCTGCCAGGGGGCTACAAGGAGCCGGTATCCGAGCGCGGCTCTACGTTTTCCGCGGGGGAGAGGCAGCTGCTCTCCTTTGCCAGGACTCTGGCCCATAAGCCCAGTATCCTGGTCATGGATGAGGCTACCGCCAATATCGATACCGAGACGGAGCTGTTGATTCAGGAGGCGTTGGAGAAGCTGATGCAGGGCCGTACTACCATCATGGTGGCACATCGCCTTTCCACCATCCAGCACGCGGACTGTATCATGGTCATGCACAAAGGAAAGATACGTGAACAGGGGACTCATCAGGAGTTGTTGGCGCAGGACGGCATCTATAAGAAGCTGTATGAACTTCAGATTCACCATGAAGCGACGGCCTGAGGATTGAGGTGGCCGGGAATTGCAGCATTTTTTGACAGTTCCTAAAATGGAATAAAGGACGGCAGACAGAATATCGGAGATATGATTTTGCAGGTGGATATTATGCTAAAAAATGCGGTCAGCAAAGAACAACTGAATCAAATCAAAAAGCTGTATGAGGCTTCTTTTCCGAAATCGGAGAAGAAGCCCTTTGGAATGATAACGGCGCTGCAGAAGCGGGGACTGTGCGAAATTCTGGTCATTGAGGATGACGATGGGAACTTCTGCGGGCTGGCGATTATGATACTGGCGGCCGGCCGGGCATTGCTGGATTATTTCGCTGTAGATCCGCGATGCCAGGGAAGCGGTATGGGGAGCGCCGTCCTGCAGGAACTGCGGGAGCGCTACGGCAGCGACAAAATTGTGGTGGAGATAGAGCGTACCACCGGGCCGGAAGCCGAGGCTGCCGGGAATGCGCAGGACAGAATCCGGAGGAAAGCTTTCTATCTGAGAAACGGCATGGAGCCTGTGGGATTTCTGGTGGACCTCTTTGGGGTGGAAATGGAGGTACTTACCTTCGGGAGGGAGCTTACTTTTGCAGAGTATTATGCGATTTATGACAAGGTGCTTCCCAAACTTATGATGAGTAAGATAAGGCTGGTGTGATTCCTGCCAATTAACCGTATGTTTCACTTATACTCACGTTCGAAAACATTTGCCAGTTGAAATAAAGAACATCTTTTCTGCCTGTCTTTAGAAAATTGCTGAAGCAGAAAATCACAATGCCTGAAAAAGAGAGAATCATAATGATAGCCTTCCGGAATCTTCTGACAGAAAATGGCGATTTCTGATTCGGGGTTTCCGTAAAAGGGGGGAATTTAATTGCCTGGAGATTCTGAGAGTATATTAATGTTAAAAAGGAGTATAAAGAAAATGGGAAAGGAACTGAGCAGCGAGGTAAAGCAGGCGCTGCAGGATATCTACTATCATGAGAGAACCGGCCGGGGCTGGGAAGCGCTTGCGCTTCTGGAGAGGGCTTCCGCAGCAGGGGACGGGGATGCCAGCTGTGTGCTGGGCAGGTGCTATTGCGGGCATCAGTATGTCTGGTCCGGGCATGGGTTCCCGGAGGATGACGACAAAGCAATACATTATTTACATAAATCCGTTGAGCAGGGCAGCGCGCTGGGGGTACTGGTGTCCATGCGTATGGGTGAGCTGACGCCGGAGATGGAACAGAAGATGCCCTTTGGCAGTCTGCAGGAGGCCTTTGACGAGGCGCAGGAGCTGGCGGATTCGGGGGATGCTTTCTGCCAGTATGTAGTTGCCAACGCCTACTTCTGGTGGGATTTTGTCAGGATTCAGAACAGGGACAGAGATTCCTTTCCGAAGGAGGACGCCGCTTTCAATGCGGCCTATAAGGCGTATCTGAAGGAGAATATCTCCAAATGTGAGGAACTGTTCTGGAAGGCTCTGCGGAACGGTATGTATTTTGCAGCCAATAATCTGAACCGCTATTATACCCAGGGGGATGA
Organism: uncultured Lachnospiraceae bacterium; assembly: GCA_947385785.1. GTDB lineage: Bacteria > Bacillota > Clostridia > Lachnospirales > Lachnospiraceae > Acetatifactor. The sequence goes on along the minus strand of CANDMH010000010.1, from coordinate 24,636 downwards.
GGATATCATCCTGCCTCAGCCGGAGAAGGCGAAGGATCTCTGGAAAATCGGCGCGGAGTACGGCCACCCGCTCCATCAGTCCATCTACGCGAAGGACCTGGAGAAGGAAGGGCGGAAGGAGGATGCGCTGTATTGGTACAAGCAGGCGGCCGAGGGAGGAGAACCGGGCGGCTGGTGTGATGTGGGGCGCTGCTATCTCCAGGGAATCGGGACGTCAAAGGACGAGGCTTATGCCGTCAAATGCTATGAAAAGGAGCTCCCCAACGGCAATGTTACCAGCCATAATGTGCTTGGGGAGGCGTATTTCCTTGGAAAAGGGGTGGGGCAGGACTACGCGAAAGCGGTTGAACTGCTGACCTTTGCCTGCAATAAAGGCAGTAAATACGGGCTCTTCTACCTGGCAAAATGTCATTTTAACGGATGGGGGACACCGCAGGATTATGTTCAGGCGCGACAGTATCTGGACAGGGTTGACTGGAATCACTGGGAGGCCGACTATCTGCGGGGCCTGATCTACGCAAACGGCCTGGGAGTCGCGGCGGATATTCCAAAGGGAGTGGGCTATCTGCAGAAGGCGGGAGATCATCCGGAAGCGAAAGCGGAGCTTGCAAAATACAAGAAGACTTTGTTCGGGAAATGGGTGCGCCGGTAAGATTATCGGATATGGTAAATCCCCATGCATGGCAGAATAGCCGGGGCATGGGGATTTTGTCTGTCCGACACTGGCGAAATCTAACGGGTGAAAGTCCCGAGTGCACGCAGGCAACGACGAAGCACATAGCTGAATAGCGAGGTTGCTCATTGGCAGGGACACTCCCCTTTAAAATTCCGCCGTTTCTTTCGTCGGTATAAATGGTTTTCACATGCTAAGCCAGAACAGGAAGGCGGCTGTGTGGATTCTTTTTGACCGAAGAATACAATGCTGTCATTTTGTCTTTTATATTAATATTTTTCTCATCAGCAAGCTTTCGAATCCATTCGGCATCCTCTTTTTTATAAGGCTCATCCCAAAACCTTTTGATAAACCTTCTCAAATGGGATCTGAACGCCCAATTCAGATTTGATGCATCATTGATTGTATTAAAAGCTTCAAGCGTTCCATTTTCATCAGCCATTCCCACCAAATATCTTAATATTAATACATCTGCAAAGGTAAATGGCATTATCCAGAACATCCTTTCCATGATTATTCAGCTCAACATTTCGAATCTGTTCGTATATACACACTCCCTCATCAAAAAAGCTAAACAGGACGTCCTGAAGACCTGCTTTATAAAGATGTATAATTACATTGGTATCTATAGAAGCTCTCAATCACTCAAACCCCCTATCAAAGCATCAAGGTCATCTTCTTCATCGTCCTGATGCTCCACCAGCCTGTCGCCTACATCCTCCATACTTAAATGGCAGCACGCCAGTGCTCGTTCCAACGTTTCCGCAGGAATGGCATTGTGATTGTAATTGTATATCACATAATCGATATATTCATAAGGTATATGAACTTCCTTACTCGGAACATTGAGTCTCGAATTGCCCCCCACACTCCTGAGCAGATTGCCAACCCGCCTTTCATTACGCTCATTATCAAGTTTCAGCTTTTCACCTGTATTAACCTTGCCGAGGTTTTCCAGACGGTTTAATGCCATATCAAAGCTTACATTGAATTCAGACATTATTCTTGCGATATCCATTGCAGATAACCCTTTTTTATTGAAGTCTGCAATTTTTAAATCCAAAAATTTGTCTACTTCATCGTCCGGCATCAATAAGCATGCCGCAAAATAATTTGCCTCCTGTTCCTTCTCGTTCGTGCTGCTGCCCGAAATCGTCATGTTGTTGTCAATAAATGGCAGGCCTGTACCTATATGAAGAATAACATGGCCTATCTCATGCGCCAGTGTAAAAATTTCCCGTGATAACCGGCTGCAGGTATTTGTAAAAATAACAATGTCATTATCCTTTATTAGAGTAAACCCAAGATCCGCAGTATCCCCAAGAGGATAACGCAGCACTTTATATCCAAGCCTCTCACAATCCTTGAACAAATCGGCGATGCCATATCGGCTCACTTTACACTTTTCCCTAAACGAATCGGCCTTGATTCTTATTTCTTTCCTTTTGCTCTCCTGCATGCAAAACCTCCCTCATGCAATGTGTGAGTCTTTTTCTCCGCCGGCACCGTGGGGAAATCAGTTACATAGCCCACTGTGCGCCTGATTCTTAAGCGGCACCGGCAAAGAAAAATCCTGCGGACTATCGATAAGTTATTCCGTGCCAGTTCCTAAATATCCTTATTTGTAAGCTTTGCATATAAATGCTTGTTCGCATAAAACAGATCAAGCATTTCAAATATCTTTTGAGACGAAGACTCTTCTTCTCCTGCCCGATACGCAATAACGGGATTCTCATCAAGCACTTTTGTGATATCGCCTATTGTCACATCCAATACCTCTGCAATCTTTGAAAGGATATCTAATGTAATACTATTTACGCCGTTCTCAATACGGGCATATTTTTGTCTGCTCACACCAATCTGGTCAGCAATCTGCTCCTGTGTGAAATTTCTCGCACTTCTCAATGCCTTAATACGACCGCCAAGCAATTCATTCATAATCATCCCTCCGTTCCTGCATACTTACATTTTATCACAAAATAATTTATTGTCAATATAGCATGTTGCGTTTTTGAAACATTATTTAGAGTTATGTTGTTTTTTTATACCATTCAAGGCAAATATCGGATTTAAAGCCCTTCTTCTATTGTGCAAGGCGGAAGAAGGAGTCACCGTGGGTATATTTTACAGCATTTTACGGGCAGAGAACCGGCCGGAACGGGAACGGCAGACAGAGCACGGATAGAAGCACAAAAAGAGCCGGGACGCGGCAGCTGTCACATAGCCACCGCGCCCCGGTTTTGTCTGCCCGACACTGGCGAAATCTAACGGATGAAAGTCCCAGTGTCTGATACCCTGCAGCCTGCAGCGGCCAGAGTTCTGCCGGGCAAAGTGAGGTTAGGGCTGATACCCCGCCGTTTGCTGTGGGGCAGATCATTCCGTCAGCCAGTTGCACACAGCATCCACAGAGCGCTGTACTGACGCAAAAGAAATTTACCGCTTCAGACGGAACTTCCCTACCAGACTCTTAAGCATATCCGCCTGGCCGGACAATTCTTCACTGGCAGCCGCACTCTGCTCCGCCGTCGAGGCGTTGGTCTGGACCACGCTGGAAATCTGGTCGATGCCAACGGAAATCTCCTCCGCGTCGGCCGCCTGTTTTCCGGTGTGCTCCGCAATGCCTGCGACCAGAGTGCTCATCTCGTCAGCCTGTGCCACCACCGCCAGCATGGAATTGGCGGTATCCTGGGCGGCACGTACACCCTCTTCCATGGAGCTTACGGTCTCGCCCAACAGATGGGAGGTTTCCTGGGCTGCTTCCGAGGACTTTCCGGCAAGCGCCCGGACTTCATCCGCGACGACCGCGAAGCCTTTTCCGGCGGAGCCGACACGCGCTGCCTCCACGGCGGCATTCAGAGCCAGAATATTGGTCTGGAAGGCGATGTCCTCAATGGTCTTGACAATCCGGTGGATTTCGTTGGATTTGTCGCTGACTTTCTGGATAATCACTGTCATATTCTGCATCTTGTCATTGCTCTCCAGAAGCTCACGCTTGACATCCTGGGAAATGCGGCTGGCTTCCTGGGCGTTCCGGGCGGTCATCTGGACGCTGTCGGACATGGAGCCGATGTGCTCTGCCAGTGTTTCCACCGCCTCCGCCTGTTCCGTGGAACCCTGTGACAGCGCCATAGCGCCTCCGGAAACCTGGCCCGCGCCGGCGGCCACTTCCCTGGAGGCGGCGCTGATCTGGCCCATGGCGCCGTTCAGGGAAAGGGATATTTCTTCCAGGGAGGTTTTCAGCTTCTCAAATTCGCCGGCATAATCATTTTCCAGTGTAAAATCCAGATTACCCGCGGCAATTTCACGGAGTTTTTCCGAAATTTCGTCAATATATTTTACATAGTCCCGGAGACGCAGTGTGACCTGATTGAAGTCGTAGGCAAGCACGCCCAGTTCGTCTCTGGAGCGGTACTGAATGCTCTGGTCCAGCTCGCCTTCCGCAATCCGGGTGGCGGCACGGCTCAGTTCCCTTACGGGTTTGCCGATTACACGCCTTACCTGGACGATGATCAGAAGAAGCAGGAAAAGCACGGTCAGTATGGCGACTGCCGTCATATATTTTGTCAGATCCAGCAATTCCTGAAGGACTTCTCCCTGGGAAACATAGGCGACCGCGATCCAGTCACTGCCCGGAACCTCGGCAATCTGGATATAGGTATTGTCATGAATGCTCAGTCCCGTATTTCCGGATTTGATCTGTTCATAGGCATAGACATACATGCTGTCTGTAAGGTCCCCCAGCTTCTCTCCTGTAATCTCGGGGTCACGGTGTCCGATAATGGTGTCCGTTCTGGTATCTACCAGGAAGATGCCGCCTGTCTCTTCCAGCTGGATACCGCTGACGATGCCGGATATGGAATCCAGGTACACATCCGCCGCTGCCACGCCCAGGGTCCCGCCGTCGGCACCTTTCAGCATACCTGAGGCTCCTACCACATAGGACTGGCTGTCCTCGTCAAAGTATACATCGCCCAGAATGAAATCTTCCGACCGGATGCCGTCCTGATACCAGCTCTTTGAGGAAGTGTCGAAGTCAGGCCCCGGCACGAAGGAAGCGTGATACAGGGAGCCGTCTGTCAGCGCCACATACAGTCCGGCGGGGTAGGCATCATTCTGATTGACGGTATGCCGTATGTATTCTTCCATGGCAGGAATGTCCATGGCTTCATACTCGATGGTATCCCGCTGCATTTCCAGCATGGTCAGCGTACGGTTCATCCAGCTTCTGGTCTCCTGGATGGTTCTGTCGGTGGTAGTCTGAATCAGGTCTTCGCTTTTTTCCGACAAAGCCTGTGACATCTGGTTGTAAACTACAATTAATAGTACCGCTACTGCCAGGGCAACGATAAAGATGATGGCTGCCGCCAGCTTTGTGGTGATGCCGATCCCTTTTTTCATTGCGGTATTGTTTTTTGTCTGTCTGTTTCTCTCTGATTCCATACAATACTCCTTTGCAAGTGAGGATAAATGTAATTACGTCAGGAATTATTTACTTCCTTACCAGTATAATCCAGGCGGGCTAAAAATACAAGGGATTCTTTCGGTCGATTCAGAAATGTTGTTTCGGAAATCTTTCAGGGCAGAAGCTAAGGCAGAAAATTTACAAAAACGTTTGCAGATAACCTTCATAACACGCTTGACATATATTACGGTTAGTGATATATTTATTACAGTAAACGTAATGATGGAGAATGTTAGGAAAGGGGGCATGAAGTTGCGCGACAATAGAAAGGGCGGTGCGCTGACGGAAGTAACATTTTTTGTTTTGCTTTCGGTTTATCAGCCAAAGCATGGATATGCAATCATGAAGTTTATTGAAGAAAAAACGAATGGCCGTCTTGTGCTTGGAGCCGGAACGCTGTATGGTGCGCTCACAGCACTTGAAGAGAAGGGATGGATCATGCCCTGCAGCAGTGCGGGCGGACGGAAAAAAGAGTATCTTATCACAAATGCAGGAAAAGAAGTCTGTAATAAGGAAATGATTCGATTAAAAGTACTGGTCAAAATTGCTGAGGATATTATGGAGGAAGAGTATGAGTAAAAAGTATTATCGCTTCTTTTGGGGCTTTTTGAAAAAACAGGAAAACTGGCTGAATGAAATGTCGGATAAAGGCTGCCGCCTGGTCCGTACAGGCAGGGCGTGGTATGAGTTTGAGGATTGCGAACCGGGAAAATATCGCTACGCGGTGGAATTTGTCGGAGAAAAATCTAGACAAAAATCCGAAGAGTATGCGTCTTTTCTGGAGGATTACGGCTATCGTGTGTTATTTAAGAATTTGAATCTTGATTATTCTGTGGGGAAGGCTGTCCTTCGCCCATGGGCGGAAAAAGGCGGTAAAATTGCAACCACCGGAGGGGCTTACAACAAAGAGCTTCTTCTTGTAGAAAAGGAAAACGACGGAAAACCCTTTGAACTGCACACGACGGATGAGGACATCCGGGAATATAAAAAGACAGTTCGCAAGCCATGGATTTTTTCCATCATTACCATACTTGCCGCTGTTTTCCTGTCTCTGGGAAGCGTTTCTTTGACAAATGCTTTGGGGTTTGGAAGCAGCAGAAGCGGAACCAGAATCGGTTATGTCGGCAGTGAGGGATACAGAAATTGGAGCGGCAGGTACCGTTCGCTTGACGGAACCATGAAGAAAAGGATTCATCCGGAGACGGATGTGCTTCATATAGAGGTAAGGACCGATGAGGGGATAATTTCCATGGAAATACAGGATGCGGACGGTAATGTTATTTTTGACGAGTACGATATTGGAACCGCGTCATTTGACGTAGCTGTGTCCGGAAAAGTTGTCGTTAAAATTACAGCTGAGCACCATAAAGGAAGTTTTTCCATAGAATAGAATCTTATGCGCAGGATTCGGTTTTGAGCGAAGCGATTGGAGTAATTGGAGTCCTGAAGAAAGTAAAGTTTCACTTGACAAACGGAGCCTACAGATGTAGTATGTAATTATAGACTACATCTGTAGGCTGTTTATATATGGTTATGTGCGCTTCCTGATGATGGAGGCGCAGAAAATAAACTTGCCTGCAGCAGGCTGCGGGGTATTAATCCCAATCTCGTTTTGCCCGGTAAAATTCTGGTCTCAGCAGGCTGCGGGGTATTAATCCCAATCTCGTTTTGCCCGGTAAAATTCTGGTCTCAGCAGGCTGCGGGAAATGAACCCGTGACAGATTTACTTTCTGGATGTATGCGCGCAGGAGTATATTTTCCGGAAATCCTCTATGGGATTCAAACAGAGGGCTGCGGAACAGAAGCAGAAGCAGGAACAGAAGCAGGAACAGGAACAGAAGCAGGAACAGGAACAGGAGCAGGAGCAGGAATAGGAATAGGAACAGGAACAGGAACAGGAGCAGAAGTAGGAGCAGGAATAGGAACAGGAACAGAAGCAGAAGTAGGAGCAGGAATTGGAACTGAAACTAAAACAGGAGGAGGATATGGATTATAAGATTTCGGAGAGCGAGTGGCTGCTGATGGAGCAGCTGTGGCAGGGAGAGATGACGCAGGCTCAGCTGGCGGAGCGCCTGGGGAAAAAATGGAATAAAAATACGATACATACCTTTCTGACCAGGCTTTGTAAAAAAGGCTTTGCCGAGGTGGACAGGGAGCGTTCGCCCCATGTATACCGGGCAGCGGTTCCGCGGGAGGCGTGTGAGAAGCAGGAGCGGGAGAGCTTTCTGCAGAGGGTGTACAGGGGGAATGTGGGAAACATGGTGGCATCTTTTGTGAAGGATAACAGACTGTCGGCCCGGGAGGCGGAGGCGCTGTGGAAGTTGCTGGATGAATATGAAAAGCAGGAGGCAGAGCCGGAATAATTTGTGGTGGGCGTATCAGGGGATTGTGGGTTTTTCGGATTTGGTGAGACAAAACGGCAGACGGGCTGCAGGCAGAGGAAAGCCGTCTGCGGCAGAAAGGGGGCAGTATGGATTTTTGGGGGATATTGGAATATACGGCGGCAGCCACTGTTATCGGTCTGTTCATCTGGGTGGTCAAGCTGATTTTTCATGACAGGCTGGATGCAAGGTGGCATTATTTTATCTGGCTGGTACTGCTGGTGCGCCTGCTGGTGCCGGTCCGCTTTGGATTGATATCCACGCCCATTTCCGTTTTTCAGGATATACCGCTGGAGGCATGGATTGAGATGGGAAAGCTTCTGGCGGAAAAAAGGGGATATGGGCAAGCTGTCATCGGTCTGGGGAAGCTCTGGCTGTGGGGAGCTGTGCTGTTGGGGGGCTTTTACCTGGTCATGTGGGCGGTTTTGCGGATACGGATTGCCCGGGCGCCGAAAGCGGACGGGGAGGTAAGGAGATATGTGGACAGAATTGCCGGGAAATACGGATTAAAAAGCTGCGATGATATCCGTATACTGAAGAGCAGTACGCCTTTTATCTGCGGCGTGGTGAGGCCGGTTCTGGTGCTGCCGGAGGATTGGGGGATGTTGTCCGGCGAGAGAGGGCCGGAGGGCGGAAGAATGGCAGAGGGCGGGGAAATTTCAGTCGAAAGGGAAATGCGGCAGGACAGAAAGGATTCGGGCGGAGGAAGGATACAGACAGATGCAGGAATGCCTGAGGGCAGAGAGGATTCAGGCGAAGGAAGGATACAGGCGGATGCGGGCATGCTGGTGGGCAGGGAAAAAACGGCAGGCATGGAAAAGCCGGGAGACGGGGAAAGCAACGTCACACCGATGGAAGCTGTCATAGTCCACGAGCTGCTGCACAAGCGGTTCGGCGATGTCCTGGTTAACCTGGGAATCCACCTGGTGCGGGCCGTCAACTGGTTCAATCCTGTCATCTGGATATTGACATCCGTGATACAAAATGACAGCGAGGCTCTGTGTGATCAGCGGGTACTGGAATATTGCGGGGAAGAAAATGTACGGAAGTATGGCGAGACATTGATTGTCATGAGTGAAGGGAAGAGGAGAAATCCCGTTAAAGTGGGAACTTCCGACATGGCGAGCTCTTATCGGAACATGCGGACCAGAATCCGGCGTATCCGGGATTTCCGGAGGGTGCCCAGGGGTGTGGGGCTGGTGACTTTGTGTATCGTGCTGATGCTGGCGCTGGCGGGAATTGGAAGTTCCGCCAGGGAAAACGGTTATACGGTTTCGCGGATTGCGTCAAAGCGGGATTTGGAGTATGCATTGCTTCAGGCAGGATGCTACTACGCCAGGACACCGGAGGAGGCGGTATATCTGTTTTTACGGGCATTCAAAGAAGGAAATACGGTTTACCGTATGTCGGTGATGCCAGAGAAGGAAGCCACGCAATATGAAGCCTTTGCACTGGAATGGTTTGAGAGACAGGATATCCGGCGGTGGGCAGAGCTGTTTGAGGCAGGAGGGTATCCGGATTATTTTCCGGGGGAAACTTCAGCTGCGGAGAGTTTCCGTGTCTATAATCTGCAGTATAACGAGAAAGAAGGCAGTGCAACGGTGGCGGCAGCGTTCAGAGGCTCCGACGGTCCGGCATACGCGGTGTGGGAGCTGGCGCTGACGAAGGAAAAGGGCTGGAAGGTGTGGCTGGAAAGCCAGACGGAGACAGTCCGGGGGGAATATGAACCGGAAGCGTTGGTGTCCTGCAGTGTAAGGATGGGAGATTTCCTGGTGGAGATGTACGGATATAATGAAGGATATTTCGATGATCTGGAATCCGTTTGGCACCGGGCGGGATTCTCTCTCTATCAGGAGAGTGAGGCACAGGAGGAAATCTCTTTTCCGGACAGCTTTTCACAGGAATATAAATATAAGAATGTTTATGTCACATACCTGGGAGAAGAAAATCTGGAGGGCTATATGATTAAGATCCTGGTCACAGAAGATAAAGAAGAGGATAATGAATGGATTTCGAACCGGATGGAAGGGATTGTGGACAGGGAACATGGGAGAACGGACTTCAGTACAGGTATCAGCTACTACGGAGAAGACAGCTTTACAGGATTTTACGGGCGGGAACTGATGACAGGGGAACCCAGGCTTATCTGCGGAACAGGGAGCGGGTATTCGGAAGCGGGGCAGTGCTGGAAAAAAGGCGACAGGATAGAAGCCTATATACGTATATACGTAGGCGGGATTTTGCGGGAGGAGGGGGAGGTGTGGAGCGAAACGCTTTAAGATGTTTGAAATGGGGGCTTCTGTTTGATTTTCTGGACTTCAGTATCGGGAGCCTGGAAGTGCTGCCGGATTTTGTGGGGATGCTGCTGTTCTATGCATCCATACAGGCACATGAAAGCCAGACACAGGGAGAAAAACAGGTGAAACCTCTGTTTTTGCTGTTGGCGGCAGATTATTTTGTGCATTGGATATGGCGGTTTGAGAACGGGCTGGAGATGCTGCTGACCACGGTAATCTATATTTATGCCATATATGTGCTGTTCGGGGAGGTGGCGGAACGCATCCGCATGGGGCAGCCGGAGTGCGCAGGACGGCTTGACGTGATACGTGCGGGGATGGTATTGCTGCAGGTGTTTGCTTTTTTCAGCTCGGCTTACGGAAATAATGTGCTGAATATCGCCATGATATTCGCGGTGGTCGCACTGGCGGCATCCTGTATGGTGGTGATATGCGGGATAGCGCCGGAGGAACCGGGAGAGTGAAGAGGAAGAGGATTGTGTACAGGAAAAGGCTTCTGCAGGAAGGTACCGGTTTTTTGGGGTATCCTTCTGCGGAAGCCTTTTATTCGGCGGCGTTTATGCCGATTTGGGATTTTTTGACAATTCCTTGGGAACTGCGCAGAATTAAACTCTTGCAGAATCCAGTTTTATGAAATCATTGATTTTGCAGTACTCTGTAGCTTATGGCATACCTAATTTGAATTCGTTACAGAATAAATTTGCACTTTCAGGAATGAAGCACCGGTATATGTGGGCCTTCCCATGTGGAATCCTGCAAATTTATTTCGAAACATTTCCTTAAACTGCAAACCGATACCGCAAAGCCGTTGTCAGCTATTTATACTCGTTAACGAAAATATCTGTGCCAACCTACATGTATAGCGAGTGAGCGTTTCTGTAATGCAAAGCAGAAAAGCGGCGGTTAAATGCGCTCACGAGTATAGCAATCCGCCGACTCGATGCCCTGCCCGGATGCCAGCCTGCTTCAATTTTGCCGGGACATTCGGGCCACAGCAAAATCTGAAGCACTGGCAGAACCGAAATATCCGAAACCGGGGAAAACCCGGTTTCGCGGGACAGAATTCGGGAACGGCCCATCCGCGAAGCGGATGGGCCGTGAATGTGCTTGTAAGGCATGACTTATCTTGTGAAATCGTATGTTAAGGTCTTTGGTATTGTGAAGTGATTATCTTCATCCGGGCCGTATAAAACAATCGTCAGGGTATGCTTGCCCTCGGACATGGAGAGATTCCTTATGGTAATGGTGAGCACATTGTTCTTCGAGCTTCCTTCAGAGCCATATGCCGCTTCAAACAACGGCTTCCCCGTAAGCCCACTAATCTGGGTCTCCGTATTTTCATAATAAAACCCATCCAATGACTTGTCAAACACAACCTTGAGCTTCGTATCGCTCATGACTTCCACTAGGCTTATCTTAGGCCATTTCTCCTCGTCCGGATCAGGGGCAGTATACGCGGGAATCTGCTTGTAGGTGAAAAATGCTTCCTTGTTTCCCTGCGCATCCTCCGAGGCACAGCAGAACCATTGTCCCTCTTTGACACCTTTAACGGTTATATAATTTAATCCATATCCCATCTCGACTTTTACACCATTGATATAAATCTGCGAGGGGTCTTTGCCTTCAATGGTTCCTGCTCCTTCTACCTCGTCCTGGATTGCATAATGGAGTATACCTGCTTCGTCCGAGTTGACAGTGACTTTCACGGTATCCGTATCCACCCATTCAAAGTCCCAGATGCTGACCTGGGGCGCCTGCAGGTCAAGATAACATGTACCCTTCAACTGCGTTTTGTCCTTCAGGGTAATCAGGATGGTATAGGTATTATTGCCCTTGGGGATAGTGCCCCTCTCCATATATACACGGTAAACCTTGTTGTCCACGGTCTTAACCTGTCCCAGCTTTGTCTCATTCTTCGGACAGCTTATGTCGAACTGATCCAGCGTCAGCGCTTCCTCAGTGGCTTTTTTCAGCGTTATCTGAAAGCCATAGAGGAATTCGCCGTTGGCCTGTTTTTCCTCGAATGCCTTGGCGCTCTGAATCGCCTCCGCCGTCTCTACATAGGCTTCCCCATCGATAGAGAAACTGTCTACCAGTGTAGACTTTCCTTCCGTATTGACGGCCATGTAATATACCATATAGGGTACACCTTCAGTCAGGCCGGTAACAGTGATGGTATTCTGATGCTGTTTCATATCAGTCTTTATACCACGCTCTTTGAGCTCTGCTTCCGTAGGCGCCGTCCCGTCTACTGTTTCGGCTACTTCCATCAGGAAAGACGTTAACCGCGCCACGCCCTGCCCGTTTTCACTTAAAATGTAATAAAAAGTACCCGGCTCGTTAGAGTTATAGACAATCTCAGCTTCCGTTGCGCTCCTGCGGACAGCGTGAATGCCTTCGATCTGCGCACAATCCGTCCTGTATTCAAACACACTGGAGATTGCTGTGCCGTCCGGAAGGGTAATCTGTATATCGTATTTCTGATCCCTGTAGTAGGCAGTCGTCAGGTCATAAACCATATTATCCTTGGTGGACACAGACTGAATCGCCATGGCGGAGCCGCCATCGTTACATATGATACTGAACGCTCCCAAAGTAAGGGGCTGCTCCGTCTTCTGGTTCAGGGTAACCCGGATGAAACCTTTGCTGACCACTTCTACACTCTGAATCACAAATTCTGCCGGCGTGGAAGGCTCTTCTGTGGGAACAGGAGCTTCCGTGGGAACCGGCTGCTCTGTAGGCGCTGCCGTAGGGAGGGGCACCTCCGTAGGCAATGGCGTTTCCGTAGGGGTCGGCTGTCCTGTCGGCAGCGGCGACTGGGTGGGAACCGGCTGTTCCGTAGGCAATGGTGATTCCGTGGGAATCGGCTCCTCTGTAGGCAATGGTGATTCCGTAGGAATCGGTTCCTCCGTAGGTATCGGCGCTTCCGTCGGGAATGGTGCCTCCGTTTGGGAAGGTTCCTCTGTGGGCTGTACGGGCGTCTCCGTCTGGTCAGGCTGCTCCGTGGGCTGAGCGGGCGCTTCCGTCTGGTCCGGCTGTTCTGTGGGCTGAGCGGGCGCTTCCGTCTGTGCCGGCTGCTCTGTGGGCTCTGCGGGTGCCTCCGTCGGCAATGGCGCTTCCGTTGGTGTTACGGGCTGCTCCGTGGGCTGAGAAGGTTCCTCAGTGACTGTCGGCAGGGGGGGCGCTTCGTCGTCGTCGCCATTCTCCGGTTCCGGCGCCCAGCCGCTCTCGGCCCGCACTACCTCCTCGCTTCTTGCCTCCCGGCCTTCATGCTTTCCGTATTCCTTGTAATGCTTGTAGGCAGCCAGTATATCATCTCCAAAGGTCTCTTTCAGATCCCCATACCTTTCAAGATAATCCGCGGCGTCGAAACTGGTGCCGTTGTCCCTGTCTTCAAAGGCGCCATAGGTAAGGTAATGCTCGATATAAGCATCCCAGTCGTCGCCGAAGGCTTCTTCCAGATCCGGATATTTCTCTCTGTACTTGACGATATCTATCATCTCGTTCATGTTCCGGCCCTCAGAGAGCCCGTATTTCTTGAAGTGCTTCAGAAGAGCTGCCCTGTCATAACCGTAAGCGGCTTTCAGATCCGGATACGTATCTGCATAGTAGCGTTCGTCAAAAATGTCTTCTATGCCTGCAGCGCTGGCATAGCCGATGGTGCCTGCCAATATCGCTCCGGCGGTTACTGCAATGACGGCTCTTCTTCCTTTCTTTGCGGCGCTTGCCAGCATTTTTTTGCCTGTTTCGTTCATTCTGCCGTTTTTCCTCCTTTTCCTGTTTTTGACATTTCCTTATGCCGCAGTGTCTGTGGCGCCCGGCCCACCCCGGGAACTGTAAGTCAGCAGAGATAAATTTGCGTGCTTCACAGAAACTGCCATATGTTATCTCATCATAATGCTTTATTCCCCTGGTGTCAAGTAGATTAGGAATTGTCAGAATTGTCAAAAGATACCGCTGAAGACAGGCGTTTCGTTATGCAATTTGAATCCAAAGCTTTGTAAACCTGATAATTTTATACTGCACGCCAATGAAATTTGCAGTAGACGAAACCCTATCACTACAGCAGCAGGCCGCCATCGTTATGGCGGCTTTCAGTATATCAATAATTAAAGATTCGATGTCAAATTCTATTGATTGAGCGGGATAAAATGCCATGGTACACTTAAGGCAGATGAATAGCGGTGTCAAATGGTTTATGCGAAATGAAGCAACAGGAATGGGGAGGAATTACAGATGAGAATTGCGGAGCGGGGGACGGCATGCTGTTCCATTTTATTAGGAGAAAACGCGACCTGGCTGGAAACTCATGCGGCGCAGGAGCTGCGTCTCTACATACAGAAAATCAGCGGCGCATGGCTTTTGATTGCGGGGGAAAAAGAAGGTGCTTCTCTGCCCGGCGGCAGGATTCTGGTGGGCAGGCCGACAACTCATGGCATGATTCGTGCGTTTGAAGAGCGGGAGCATGTGCTGCCGGGGGAGAGCGAGGACGAAAATGACTGTGTTGCCATTGCGGTGCGGGGGGAGACTATGGTACTGGGCGGCTCAAACCAGCGCTCCGTGTACTACAGCGTATGTCATCTGCTTCAGACACAGTTTGGTGTTGGATTTTATTATGACGGGGATTCTTATACGCAAAATCCGGACATGACAGTGCCGGATATGACTCTGGTGGAACGCTCGGCCTTTCGGTTTCGGCACACGGTGGGTCAGTGGGTTTATAATTTCGGGGCGTTTCTCAATGCGCAGGAGCGCCGGCGGGAATTGGACATGTATGCCCGCAATAAGATAAATTCTTATCGGTTTTACAGCTGGAATACATATGTGCGCAAGCGAACCTTTCAGAAAATGGGAGTAAAGACGGAGCCGATTACGCCGGGAGATATCGCCCGGATGGAAGTACTCCGGGATACTGCGGAGTATGCCCGCAGCATTGGCATGGAGACCATGGTACAGATGATGCCGCAGGAAACCAGCCTGGAGTTTTACAGGACTTACCCGGACGCCAGATACTTTGGCTGCGAATGGGTGAAGGACGATAACGCCGAAGCGGAGACAGTACCTTACCTGTATCCCGATGACCCTTTGTACAAAATCTATGTGAAGACTTTTGTGGAGACATGGACAGAGACCTGCGGCCCCTGCCGTCATTTTTCGGCATGTCCGCCCTCGGAACACCATATTTCCACGGATATAGATGATTTTATCCAAATGAATCTGGATTTTGCGAAATATACCTGCGAAGCCGTAAGGGAGGCGGTGCCGGACGCCAGGTTTTTCTTCGACGGCTGGGGAGTGAGGGCCAACACGCCGCCGCATATCTGGACAATGCCGGGTGTCATGCAGCGATTTGTGGATGCGCTGCCGGAGGAGGTGTATTTTCTGGATTTGTGGCCGAACAGGAAGGAGACGGACAGCACCTTCCGGGAGCCCATGTACCGGGATGCGAATTACGGCCCATTGAGCCAGGCTCGTTATGTCCTGGAACCGCTGAATGAATTTGGGGGCGACGACCATCTGCACGGTGACTTTGAACGCCACATTGAGGCGGCCCGGGAAATGACTGACACCAGTGTCGTTAAACGAGGGGAGGGATTCGGCAACTGTACCGAGCTGTGCGGGGTCAGTCTGCATTTCTTTGATCTGCTGTTTCAGCTGGCCTGGAATCCGGGGAAGGTTACAATGGAAGGCTTTCTGGAGAAAACCGCGCTGCGGCGTTACGGGGCGGGGGCCGGGGAAACCAAAGGAAAGGCACTTGGATTTCTGCACAGGGCGGTCTATTCTCACAGAGACAGTTCCCATGCGCGCTATCAGAAGCGCTGCTATCTGGCGCGTCCCCAGCGCCGCCTGGTACCGTTAAGGGAATCCCATGAGGTGGCAGGGCTTCTGGGGCAGTATATGCAGACCATGGCGGCTCTGAAGGATGAGGACAAAAACCGCTTTGCGGGACGCGATATGTTCGATGTGATGCGGCAGTATATGACGGAATATTTTAACATGCATCTGCACTGCCTGTTTGCTCTGTTTCTGAACAGGGGGACATCCCCGGGGGATTTGCGCCCGGCGTTTGAGCTGCACGCCGCGCTGCTGGAGCAGTTGCTGATACAGCTGGAGCGGATGACGGGGGAGGATGAGGAGTCCTATGTGGAGACAAAGGTCCGCCGTTATGAAGGGCGTCCCTGTGACCCGGATGTCTCGGGCACAGATTGCATGCCGGAGGATTTCCGCGGGTGGATGCGGGATATGGGAACGACCTTCGCGAAGACGATTCCCAATCTGATTGATTACCCCAGCCGGGATTATCATGAATTGATTCAGGGATACTATCATCCGCGGATGACGGCATGCATTGACTGTCTGCGCAGGCTTCTGGAGGACGGAGGCGCTGCGGACGCTTCGGCGGTGGACAGTCTGCTGGAGGAGCGGTACCTGGCAGTGGAACAGCGCTGGGTGGAGGAAGGATATCCGGTAACCGATGCCTGCTGCGGGGAGCATCTGCCGCTGTGGAAGGCGGCGGAAAATGCCTGGAGGGCGTTACAGCCGCTGCCGTTGGATGCGGGGCTGCAGGAAAGCGGCGAGCCGGCTGCTGCTGCGGAAGTCATTGATGTATTTGCCGGTTCTACGGAAAGCACGGATATGGCGGCAGGCCGTTCGTGGGTGAATGAAAATCCGTTTTCAAAAAAGGACTGAGCGAGATGGACATTTTTGAAGAGCTTGGTATCCGGCGGTATATCAATGCCCAGGATACATTTACAAAATACGGCGGCAGCTGTATGAGGGAGGAAAGCCTGCGCGCAATGGCGGAGATTGCAGGCAGCATGGTGGATTTGGCCCAGGTCCAGGAAAAAGCAGGTGATGCCGTCGCCGAACTCACGCATAATGAGGGAGCCTATCTTTCCAACGGGGCGGCAGGAGGGCTGATGCTGTGTGCTGCTGCATGTATGGCACTGGACAGTGAAGAGGCATATCATGCTTTGCCGGAGGGCGGGGAACGGAGGGAAATCATCCTTCAGCGCGCACAGCACAATCCGTATGATAAAAGCCTTGCGGCGGCGGGGGCGAAGCTGGTTTTCACGGGAGAGGAAAGCGCGCCGCCCACCGAGGCGGAGCTGGCGGATGCCATAACGGAAAAAACGGCTGCCGTCGCTTATTTCATTTACCACGGCAGGGACGGCTCCCTGCCTCTGGAGCGAGTGCTGCAAATTGCACATGGGTGCGGAGTACCGGTAATCGTGGATGCGGCGGCGCAGAACCCGCCGATGGAAAACCTGTGGCGCTTTACGGAAACGGGAGCGGATATGGTGATCTTCAGCGGGGGGAAAGCACTGCGCGGCCCTCAGGACGCGGGCCTGATTCTGGGCCGTCGGGAATGGATTGCGCGGTGCCGCCGCTGGGGGCCGCCTGCGGACGGCGTATGCCGCTGCTGCAAAACCTCCCGTGAGGCCATGGCCGGACTCTATGCGGCGGTAAAGGCCTGCCTGGCCCAGGATGCGGATACAGAGTGGCGCCGGCTTTCCTCCGCCTGCTCGATATTCGAACAGACACTTCGAAAATGCGGATTTTCACGGGTCTGGCGAGAGGAAGAAGGACCGGTGGGACAGGCTTTTCCGAGAGTGTTCGGGGAAGTACCTCTGGGAAGCGCGTCGGCGCTTTCCGCGAAAATGAGGGGGGAGGGCGTGTACATCGGCTCTGAGGAACGGGATAATGTTATCATCCTGAATCCCCTGATGCTTACGCCCCGGCAGGTGAAGGAAGTGTGCGATGCCCTGTTTCGCTGTACCGCAGGAGGGCCGCATACCAATACAATGGAACGGTGAAAACGCTGTACGTGACATTTCCCTTTAGAGCCGTGACGCAGCGACTATGATGTCCCGGAAATGGAATGAAGATAAAGCTGTGTGCAGGAAAAGTCGCGAAGACGCACGAGAGGAACTTTCACGAGGTTTCTTTCGAGTGAAAGTTTCTCTCATGAGAGTGCGTCGAAGGGACATTTCCCTTTAGAGCCGTCGCGCAGCGACTATAAACAGTAAGTGCCCCTTCATAGCCCCATAGGATTTACGGACGCAGTTATTTTGCGGCCGAAAATCCTATGCCGGCGCCTAGGCTATGAAGGGGCGCTTACGGAACTGGAATAGGAGAAAAAGAATGGGAGCTACTGAAAAAAGAATGGAACAGCTTGGCATTACGCTGCAGCAGACAGACTGGAGAGGGAAGGGAGCGGCGGAAGCGATCTTTATAAACGATATACTATATATTTCTGCACATTACCCCGTAGATGAGAACGGAAGACCTGTCTATGTGGGACGCGTAGGTGCGGAAATAGATGAGGAGACGGCATATAAGGCGGCCAGACTGTGCGGCCTGAACATGCTGCGTACCTTACAGGCATACATCGGCAGCCTGGACAGAGTGGATTACTTTGTGAAAGCACTGTGTCTTGTAAACAGCGCTGGCGATTTTTATAATATGCCTCCGGTGATGAACGGTTTTTCCGATTTGATGGTGGAGGTATTCGGCCACCGGGGCCGGCACGCACGCGCGGCCATGGGAGCCTATGTCCTGGAGGGCAACATGCCTGTATGCGCCGATGCCATCGTCAGAATACGCAGGTAGAAGGTGAGAAGGGGACAGGGATTGTTCTGCCAGAGAAAGGTACCAGACAGGGCAGTTGCGGGACTTGTAACAGCAAATGCCCTGTCGGGTGCCCAGAACAATCCCTGGCCCGGCATCTGGGGACAGGGATTGTTCTGCCAGAGAAAGGTACCAGACAGGGCAGTTGCGGGACTTGTAATAGGAGAAAAAAGATGTCGAACGTAAATGTGATTCGGGAAAACGGCCGTGAGACGGTGCAGCGTTTTCAAAGATACAAACCCCTGATTCCCATCCGTGAGGCGGGGGGAATCGTATACGTTTCCGGCCACGGACCGGAAGATATCAATACCTATGAGCCGCTGTACAGAGGGCGGATAGGAGAGGAACTGACGCCGGAGGAGGGGTATCAGGCAGCGTCGGAATGTGCGAAGACACTGCTGCGCGCGGTACAGGAGCATTACGGGAGTCTGGACTGTATCCGGCAGGTGGTGCGTGCGCTGGCACTGGTAAATTGCGGCAGAAGCTTCGAACACCCGGAAAAGGTTGCGGACGGTTTTTCCGATACCTGCGTGGAAATTTTACAGGAACGCGGCAGACATGCCAGGACTGTGATGGGAACGCGAAATATGCCCAACCACAATATTCCGGTGGAGGTGGAGATGATATTTGCACTTGCCGACGGATACGGGGACAGGGCGCCGGTTCTTAAATCAGGAGGAGAAAAATGGCAGATTATGATCTGATCTTGAAAGGCGGAATGGTATATGACCCCTGTACAGGGCTGATGCAGCAGGAAGATATCGCGGTAAAGGAAGGGAAGATTGCTGCCCGCGGCCAGCGTATCACAGAAGATGCGGATACGGTGATGGAAGTTGAGGACTGCATTGTTGCCCCCGGGCTGATTGATTTACATTGCCATATCTATCCCATGTTTCCCTATCCCCGGAAGGATTCGCTCCGCACGACAAACGGGGAGGAACATATGTTCCGCTGCGGCGTGACTACGGCGGTGGATGCCGGAACCTGCGGCTGGCGGAATTTCGGAGATTTTAAGGAAAATGTAATAGATGCCACGAAGCTGCGCGTGCTTGCATTTATAGAGATAGCGGCCAGGGGAATGCACTATCCGGATTCCGAACAGGAGGTAAAGGACATTAACCCGAAAATTGCCGCTGCGGTGGCCCGGACATGGCCCGATACCGTGGTCGGAATCAAAAGCGCGCATTACCATGCGAAGCATGAAGATCCGGCGCATCCTGCCTGGGCGTCCATTGACGGAGCGCGGGAGGCGGCCTCCCTGTGCGGCAAATGTGTGATGGTGGACAGCATTCCCATCCTGCCGGAGCGTGGTTATCCCGCTATTTTGGCGAGGCTGGAGCCGGGGGATATCCATACCCATGTATTTGCCCGGCAGTTTCCGCTCCTGGACGGGGAGGGCAGGATACAGTCCTATATGCTGTCCGAACGCGCCCGGGGCATCCGGTTTGATGTGGGCCATGGTTCCGGAAGCTTCTGGTTCCGGCAGGCGGTGAACTGCTTCGAACAGGGCTTCTGGCCGGATACCATTTCCACGGATCTGCATCACCAGAATGTTACGGGGCCTGTAATTGATCTGCTGTATGTGGCAGGCAAATTTCTGGCCATGGGAATGCCGCTCACAGAGGTATTGTACCGCATAACGCGGGGGCCGGCGCTGGCCGTTTCCCATTCCGAGCTGGGGACGCTGGACCTGGGTGCCTGCGCGGATATTGCCGTACTGCGTCTGCGGGAAGGCAGGTTTGGATTTATGGACTGCGGCGGCGCGAGGCTTATGGGGAAGGGAAGGCTGGAGTGCGTTGCCACTCTGCGGGCCGGCGAGGTGGTGTTTGACCCGGAGGCGAGAAGCATGCCGGACTGGCGGGAGGCGCCTGAGGCCTACTGGACGGCTCCCGGCCTGCTGCGCAGCTGGACACTGTGGAGGTAAAGGAACTGGAAAACAGCGTTCTGCCTTTCAGAGCTCATAGGATTTACAGCCGCGGCAGCAGATGGAAATACTATGCAGGAAAAGTCACTGAGAGGCGGAATGCGGAACTGGAAAACAGCGTTCTGCCTTTCAGAGCCCATAGGATTTACAGACATGGCAGCGGATGGAGATGAGATGCCGGAGGCAGGCACTGAGAGGCCGAATGCGGCACCGGAACAGGAGAAATAGTATGAGATTGAACGACAGGGAAGAGATTATCGAATTGACCCGTGACTGGAAGGGAGAACGATTTTCGGACGGCCGTCCCAGGGTAGCGGATGAGAAAATAGAAATCCTGAAGACACTGACCCAGGAAGAAATCTGGCATCCCCTGTATTTCAGCGGGTATCGTTTTCAGTTTCAGGGAGGGATGCAGGCGCTGCATGAGGGGAAAAAGCTGTACGGACGTGCCGTTACCTGCTGTTTTATGCCGCAGCGTCCCGACCTGCGCTGCCTTGCCTTTGATACCGCAGGGAAAAGGGGCTGGAAGGGGGACTGCAATCAGTGGGTGATAGACAGTCTTCAGGAAGGGGATGTGGTGGTATGCGACCTGTATGATAAGATTTTCAAGGGTACCTTTGTGGGAGGGAATCTGACTACGGCAATCCGGGCGCGCACGAAAACAGGCGGCGCCGTTGTCTGGGGCGGCGTGCGGGATATAGAGCAGATGCAGAAAATGGATGTACAGGTGTATTACCGGGGGGTAGATCCCACGCCCATCAGAGACTGCCAGATTACCGCGTTCAACGGGGCCTGCCGTATCGGCCAGGCGCTGTGCCTGCCCGGGGACATCGTCATCGGGACGAAGAACGGCGTGCTGTTTGTGCCCAGCCACATGGTGGATATGGTGATTGAAAATGCCTATAAAATGCAGGCCAGGGATGCGTATGCATTTCCCAGGCTGCAAAGCGGATTTTATACAACGGCGGATGTGGACGCGCCGGTATGGAGTATGGAGATGATGAGGGAGCTTCTTCATTTTATTGATACACAGCCGGAGGCGGCAAAGTACCGCGGCTTGGACTGGGATGTGGAACTGCGCGCGGCCCGGGGGGACAGGCAGGCAATAGAGGAAATGCTGCGCCGTTTTGACATTGAAACCTATACTGCGTCCGGCAGGGAAGGGCAGGTTCTGATATGATGAGAGAATTGGAGCTTTACGAAAGCGGAATCCGGGATTATAATAAATTACTGGAAGGCAGAAAAGCCTTTATCACCACGGCGGCACGGGGAATCGGCAAGAGCATTGCCCTCCTGTTTGCGCGGCAGGGCGCGGCAGTCTATTTCGGCGGGCGGAATGAAGCGTATGTGCTGCACACGGAAAGGGAGCTGCGGCAGATTGTGGCGGAATGTCGTGGATATGTTATCGATCTTGCGGATGCGGCTCAAAGCGAGGCGGCGGCGCGGACAGTGCTGCACGACAGCGGCGGCATCGATATTCTGGTATGTACCGCAGGGGTGAACTGCCATTGTGCCGCGGATGTATACAGGGATGAGGACATGGCGCGCCTGCTGGAAACCAACTACCTCAGCGGCCTGCGCTTTGCCCGTGCTTTTCTGCCGGGGATGCGGGAACGCAGGGGCGGCAGCATTGTGAACATATCTTCCATACACAGCGTGATGACGCAGCCCACCAATATGCTGTATGCCGGTACAAAGGGGGCCATGAACGCCGCTGCCCGCGCCATGGCTCTTGACTGCGCGGCAGACGGGATACGTGTCAACACGGTCTGTCCGGGAGTGGTGATGAGCGATGTGATGTACGATGAGAGGGACAAAATGGAGGAAGGGCAGAAGGAAGCCTTCGGCCAGGCGCTGGACAGATGCCAGCCGCTGCCCCGGGGACAGATGGCGGATATTGCGAATGCGGCGCTGTTTCTGGCATCGGATATGTCGGCCTATATTACGGGACAGTGCATTCTGGCAGACGGAGGAACCAGCATTAAGGCTCATGATTTCCATCCGGCATTTTGAAGGGACTGAATGGAGCAGAAGATGAAAAAGAGTCTGATATTGATTTCCGGCTATGGAGCGCCGGGGGAAGAGGATATTGCGCTGTACCGCATTGAAGAGGAAGGGCGGGCGGAGAAAGTGTACGGCATGTGCCACGGGCATGGGCCGTCCTTTTGCTGCAGAGGCGGCAGCGGATGGATTTACGCGGCTTCCGAGCGGGCGGACGGCGCGGACATCACGGCATATGAGCTTCAGGGGGAGCGTCTGAAGGCGGTTGCGAAGCTTGCGGTTCCCGGCCGGGGGCTGTGCCATCTGCACGCATGCGGACAAGTCCTCTATGGCTCCTGTTATGAGAGCGGGGATTTTTTTGCCGTGGACGGAAAACTGACTGAAATATTGTGGACATTTTCACGCCGTAACGCGCATGCCCATTGGGCGCATACGGCGGGGAACTCCCTGTATCTGGCCGATTTGGGAAACGACTGCCTGTATCGCTGCAGGCTTCATGAGGGGCTTGCGGAGGGAGAGACGGAAATCCTGGGCCAGCCCCGGGGGAGCGGGCCGCGCCAGATTCTTACGCTGAAGGACGGAAATCTGGCTTGTGTGAACGAACTGGACGGTATGCTCCGGGTACTGGATACAACCGGGGAAATAAAGGCGGCGGAGCCTGCCGGCGGTGAGGCGGATGTGCAGAACTGGCCCGGCGGGGCATGCATGGACAGGAAAGGAAGGCTGTATGTGTGCAACCGGGGGCCGAACACCCTCTCCGCATGGCAGTGGGACGGAGTCTGTCTTTCAAAGGAAAAGGAATGGGGCACAGGCGACTGGCCACGGCATATTGCGGTGCTGTCCGGCACAGGGCATGTGGCGGCCGCATGCATGCGCAGTCACGAGGTCATCGGGTATGACTGCAGGTCGGATATTCCCCGGGAAGCGTTCCGGCTTCCGCTTGCGGGGGCGGCATGTGTGCTGGAACTGCACTTTTAAATTCGCTGACGTTTTCGCTCTTTGTAAACGCCTGCGCTTTGCTTACATCTGTACAGTGTTCTATCTCATCCTCAAAATCCAGAACCTGTGCTATGGTTATCACTTCAACTCGAAAGCTCAGCGAATGTAACAGTTCTATGTTCTTTTTCAGTATCGCCGTTTCTTCCTTATCTGTGTCAAAGACAAGCACTACACTGCTTCCGGGCTGGAAGTTCATCAATTTATTGGGCTTCAGTTCTCTCTGCACCACATTGAATTTTTCTACCTTTCCGGGATGAATCAGTGCAGGCTTCGTTTTTAATGCCTTTAGAAGTTTTTCCTCACACTCCCCCTCAGCCAGGTAATAGAACCGTCTGTTATCCATCACACATCCACCTCCAAATCATCCAGGAGGGAATCGTCCGGCAGAGAACCGAACATGTCATTTTCCATAGCGCACTTCACGGAATCCGTATGTCTCTTCAGGACATCAGAGGCGAATGTTGCAGAAACCTTATACTCGCCATCCTCGATTTCCTTCTTCAGAAAAGCGAAGGCGTGTTTGGGAAGATTCAGTTCGAGCATGTCAGTATTGTGCGTTGTAAAGATAAGCTGCTCGTTTTTTCCAAGCCTTTCTGCCATCAGGCCAAAAATCCGTTTCTCAATATCGCTCTGGATATATGAAAAATGCTCATCACAGTAGTAAAAGCAGTTCCTGTCGGAAAGCATGGAGGCAAGGAATACAGCCACATCGATTCCTTCGGCAGTTCCGCTGGACAGAAGCTCTCTGCTGAGAAGCTTTCCTTCCTGGATGATAATTTCCTTTCCACGGCGGCGTATGACAAAGGAGTCCTTGAGTTCTTTGGCGATGGAAATATCGGTCAGCGTCGGGTCAAGGGTTCCGATTACGGCACGCAGCGTTTTCAGCAGGGTTTCTTCCCTGATGCCCGTGAGCCTGAGAGATGACTCAATCTCGGGATAGGCGAACCGGAACTCCAGCTGCCCGATTTTTTTTCTAAGAGCTTTAAAGCTTCCGGCAATTTCTTCCGACCTGTCCTGTAGCTTCTCCACTGCCATCTCGTAGCTGTCCATCTCACCGATTTCCGCCGTAAAATAGCGGACGCTGACATTTTCACCGTCCACAATTCCGCAAAATCGGTGCAGTGTATACCCCTTATTGACAAAATCCACACGGAATTCTGCCGGTCGGTTCCCGGAGTTCAGACCTCTTAGAATCGCTTCATTGGATTCTTTGATGGAACTGAAAATTTTAAGCAACGCTTTGCCCAGGCTGGTCTTTCCGGCAGCAT
>CANDMH010000009.1 GCA_947385785.1 uncultured Lachnospiraceae bacterium | reverse complement strand
CGCTGGTGCTCTGGCTGGTACTCAAGCTTTCACTCGTGCTAGCACTGGTACTCTGGCTCGTGCTCAGACTTTCACTCGTGCTGGCGCTGGTGCTCTGACTCGTGCTAAGGCTCTCGCTCGTGCTCGCGCTGGTGCTCTGGCTCGTGCTGGCACTGGTGCTCTGGCTCGCGCTCAAACTTTCACTCGTGCTGGCACTGGTACTCTGACTTGTGCTTGCGGATTCACTTGCACTCTTACTTTCAGAAGCAGACTCGCTTGCGCTGGCACTTGCAGAATCACTTGCGCTCTTAGACTCACTTATACTTTTGCTAGCACTTGCAGACTCGCTTTCACTCTTACTACGTGATTCTGATTCGCTCTGTGATGCCCCTATACTTATCGATTCACTGATCTCAGCGGATGATATGCCAGCATTAATTTGCGCTAGAATTGCATTGCGATATGCTTTTTGCCCCCCAGTAACCCAAGGAAGAGGAGCCGTCTCCCAGCCGCCACCAAAATGCCACCGAAGGAATAGCCCTTCCAATGTCCAACTTTTATAATTTTTATCATAGCTTGCTGCTAATTCAGGATTCTTGCTTTCAAAATCATCCCAATCTTTATATTGAGTTGTTTCCGATTCTGCCATGGTAGACATTCCAAACAAATTGCTCAGCCCACCATAAACTGTAGCCCCTCCAACAGCCGTTTCACTAGCCAGCATCTTCTCTGACTCGCTCTCACTCGTTGCAATACTGACGCTATCAGACAGGCTAATACTATCGGACAAGCTAACACTGTCATTCACGCTGACTGATCCGCTCTGGCTGGCAGCCTCACTTGACGAAATACTATTGTCCAAGCTCGCCTTCACACTTAAAGAAGCTGCATCGCTTCCGCTAGCTTCTCCACTTACTGAAGCAGCATCACTATCACTTGCTCCCTCGCTTGCTGAAGTCACATCGCTCTCGCTAGCTTCCTCGCTCACTGAAACTACATCACTCCCACTGGCGATCTCGCTTACCGTAGCCGTATCACTTTCACTGACCGTCTCACTAACAGAAACTGCTTCACTCTCGCTGGCAACTTCACTTGCCGCCTCTTCACTGGCCTTGCTTCCTTCTTCTGCTTTTTCCAATTCCTCTGATTCAATAAACTCAAGGAATTCGCTGGGTGTCTCAGATGTGACGGCTTCTATTTCAAGTTCTTCTACAACCTTGCTCGCCTCTTCCTGCCCCTGCCGCTCCAGCTCTGCCGCATAGACAACATTGTAATCCTGCATCACATTGGCTCCGCCCAGCATTACACCTGTTGCCGCAATACTTTTTAAAATGTCCTTTTTCTTCATTGCCCGCCTGTCCTTCTCCTCTCCTGCTTACATCCAAATCGTTTTTGCCTTTTTAAATACCCGCCCCTTTTTATCCCTTTTCCCTTTCTCTGGCGGTAGTCACTTTCCGCAATTTTATGTATCATTTACGACCACTATAGCAAAAGAGGTGTCTCGCAAGCTGTCTCGTATTATTCTTTTAAGGGGTTTTTTGAATTTTTCACAAAATATCTGCCATTTTATTCCGAAAAATACCCTGCCAAAGCCTTTTATCGACTCAGCAGGGTGTTCTATCATTCCGTTCCATTATTCTGTTATTTCCGATTTCCAATACCATCCCAAACAGCCTGTCTCTAAAATTTACAGTGAAATCCTCTCTTCCCAAAATACAGCCGTCTGTTACACCTTCCACGCTCTCTGTCTGACTCCTTTACTATCAACCGTTTCCGATTCCTTCCGGTCATCCTTTCTGAATCAGAACAGGCGGAAAAGCAGATTGGAAATTCCGGTGCTCCTGCGCAAAACTGCTGTCCCTTCACGCCTCCGTTTCCTGCAACTCCTGCGTCATATCCGCGTAATACCAGAGTTCTCCTTTGCCCCCTCTTTTGGTATAGGACGACTCAATCCTGGCAAAAACAGGGCTGCAGAACGCCTTCTCAATATTGACAAGCATCAGAATAAAATGTCTGTTGCCATATCTGGTATAAGCATCTCCAATCCGCAGCGATTCGCTCAATACGTTCTTCAAAAGCAACATCTCATCCTGCAGGTTCATCTGCTTCTGGCTGCTCCTGCCCTCTCTCTGGCTCAGGGTCAGGAACATCAAAACCGCCTCGAAGTGATTTCTGCTCTTCCCGCGCGCCACCAGGCGGCAATAATCTACAAAACTCGGATAGGTGCAGTAATAGGCTCCTCTTACGGTCTCTTCGCCGAAAATTGCCTTTTTAATATCGTTCTTTCTGCCCATAAATACGCGGTCCATATTACGCCAGTCACTTACATTGCCAGCAGTTTTCTTATGATTTTCGTCCTTCAGCACCAGCTTCTCAAAACACTCCTGCATCTCTGCAGTAGGCGGCGTCCCCAGTTCCCTGGCATACAGTTCCATGGTGCTGTTATAGATAGTAATCGCCTCCTCGTAACGGTATATCTCCAGGTTGCATTTTATCAGCTGTGTCTGCCAGTTATCAAAAGGATAGATAGACGCCGCTTTTTCGTAAAGAGCCAGGCGGTTCTTATAATCGCCGCTCTTCACATATTCCTTTTCCAGTTCCCGTACGGTATAAATGTACAACTCTTTGTAATACTTGCTTTTATGGAAAAACCAGGTCTCGGACTGGTTAGCTGGAAGCAGTTCTCCTGTATAAAGTTCATTGGCCCTGCGGAGCATTTCCATGCGTTCCTTAAGAGTAATACCCCCCCCTGGCCGCTTTTCTTGTCTCCGCCACTGCATTTTCAAACCTCCGCGTATCCGTTTCCAGCAGCATGGTCAGCTTCAGGCAGCATTTTCCCTCGCTCAGCTCAACGTATTCCTCCTCCGGAAGGCCGCATGCCGCGAGCTGGCCCTTTAGCCGGTAGATAAGATTATTCAGATTCCTGTTGCGGTTTGCCGTATCCGCACGGCTTTCATTCCATACATACAGGCTGTCTATCAGTTCATTTTTTGGAATTCCCTCAGGATATGTCAAAAGAAGCATCTGAAGAAGACGGACGGATTTCGAACTCCCCATTTTATTCAGCTTCACCGCTTCGCCCCCATAATACATTGCAAAGCCCCCAAACAGTTGTACGCGCAATTCCTTCTCCTGCTGCATCTTCCCCTCCTGCACATCTGTAGAAACCATTGGCGCTTTTCTCCCATGCGCCTTTTATCAGAAGCAAAATGCATGCTTCTGATAAGACATACTACAGGAAGCAAGTGCAGCTTCCCATAGTTGAATGCGGCGCAAAGGGATGCGCCTTTTATCAGAAGCAAAATGCATGCTTCTGATAAGACATATTATACCCTTCCCATGAAAAAAACAATACTTTGGATAAAAATGACGGCATTTTTATACGAAAAACCAGATATGACACACCACAGCCCCGGGCCTCCCTCTTTTCCAGGGACAGCACCGGGGCTGTACTTTATCGCAGTTAAGAATCAGGAAATATCAAAAAAATGACCGATAAATCTTTCATTCCGAATCCGAAACAATCATTTTTACAGAGATATATCAACCACGCCCCCCGCAGGAGGAGCTCCCTGGGAAGCCACCTCCGCCGCTGACCTTGTGTCCACCTGAACCGGTATCTCCACACCGGCCAGCTGCAGGGACACGCCGCTGTCGGAAGAAGCGGAGTCCTGCCTTTCCTTTTCCAGCTGGCTGAAAAGGGCCCGCAGGTATTTCATGTCCGCTTCCACGATTTCCCGCATTTCATCTGCCCTGTGCTTCTTTTTCAGCTGTTCCAGTTCCTGGGGATTCATATCCGTATTCACGGTCTGTATCAGCTCCATCATTTCCAGTTCCTGCTCCTGGGCCAGTTCTTCCATTTCCTCCTGCAGCTCCTGCATGAGCTCCTCCAGCTCTTCGGCGCTCATCTTGGCTAATTCGGAAAACTCCATCTCCTGTCCGTTCTCTTCTCTGCCCTCTTCGTCAAGACCTGTCTGCCATGTGCCGCCGCCATGTTTTTCGATATATTCCTCCTGCTGGAGATGCTTCATACGCTTCTTCGCAACGCGCTCCATCCGCTCCGCATGGCGGATGGCAGCCCTGACTTCTCTGTCATTATACTGCCCGCTTACAAGCTTCCTGCGCAGATTCACCGTCTCGGTCTTGGCGCTGGCCAGGACCTGCCTGGCATTGCCGGAGGTGGTGGCCTGGGTAATCATGGTGGAAATCCGCCGCTGTTTGTATCCCAGTTTTTTCAGTTTCTTCAGACTCGAACTGTGAATCGTAATCGTTCCCACGCTGGAGCCGTCAGGCCTCTTGATTGTAATCTGTCTTACGCCGGTATTTCTGTTTGTGTTGACTTCTATGCTCATATTGTGACCCCCTTGTCCATTTTGCCGCATCCATGCGTTTTCCGGCTGTTTATTGTAGACAATTCCTTATACTCGTGAGCGCATTCATTTACCAATCGAATATCTCACGTATGGATTCGCGCACTCGTTATACCAGGTATTTTCTGACAATTTCTAAGTATATTATCGGCTTAATGTCTGGAAATGATAAGACTCAGAAATTTCAATTGTCTCGTTGCATC
This sequence comes from uncultured Lachnospiraceae bacterium, assembly GCA_947385785.1. Taxonomy (GTDB): domain Bacteria; phylum Bacillota; class Clostridia; order Lachnospirales; family Lachnospiraceae; genus Acetatifactor. Next base: position 29,065 of record CANDMH010000009.1, on the reverse strand, counting down.
TGTACTTTCTTTGCGGTATGCTTGTGTCAGGGAGGTGTACATTATGACTCAAGAAGAGACAAAAGATTTTCATGCCATGCCAAACATCATTCACATCACAGATTTTTCCGCGCCGGAACTGGATGTCTATGCGCGTCTGTCGGAGATACAGCTCTTCCGTTATCATGAACCGGACTACGGGCTCTTTATCGCAGAAAGCCCGAAGGTCATTGAACGTGCTCTGGACCAGGGCTATGTGCCCGTTTCCATGCTTGTGGAGGAAAAGCAGATTGCCGGGCAGGCCGCTCCCGTCATTGCCCGCTGCTGCGGCATCCCCGTCTATACCGCCGACCTGGCTGTGCTGACCCGGCTCACCGGTTTTCAGCTCACCCGGGGCATCCTGTGCGCCATGCGCCGGCGCGCGCTGTCGGATGTCTGCGCGCTCTGTGCCCATGCCCGGCGTATTGCGGTATTGGAACGGGTCATGAATCCCACCAACGTGGGCGCCATCTTCCGCTCCGCTGCCGCCCTGGGGATGGATGCCGTCCTTTTGACGCCCTCCTGCACCAATCCCCTGTACCGCCGCGCCATCCGGGTCAGCATGGGCACCGTCTTTCAGATTCCATGGACTTTCCTCCCGCAGGAAAAGTCTGTGCCTGCATTAAAGGCTCTGGGTTTTCGAACTGCCGCCATGGCACTGCGGGCTCAGTCTGTAAACATCGACGACCCCAGGCTTGCGGCAGAGGATAAACTGGCCGTCATCCTGGGGTCGGAAGGGGACGGCCTGACGGCGGACACCATCGCGGACAGCGATTATACGGTACGTATCCCCATGGCTTACGGAGTGGATTCCCTCAATGTAGCCGCGGCCAGCGCCGTAGCTTTCTGGCAGCTTGGGCATACCCGCCTGTGACAGAATCGCCGGATACCTTCTCCGCAAAATCCTCAGAGCCACCGGCTGATGTGACGAAACGAAAACCAGGCCGGGGGTTCTCAGACCTACCTGATATCATACACGCTCCGCACCTTCAGCCCTTCCGGTTTTCCCTTCAGGATCTTCACTCTACGCTGCCCGGCATTCATGTCGAAATAATTGTCCTCCAGCAGCATATCATCCGCCTCATTTCTGATTTCCACGGACTTCGCACAGGCATCCGCCGTCACCACCAGCTCACCGCCCTCCGCGCGTACCTTCAATGCCGGGTCAGCGAAGCGGAAGTGCTTCGGCGCGCAGAACAGTACCGTCCCTCCGGAAATGACCCTTCCGTCCTTCAGGCATTCATAGCTCACATAGTCTTCGTAAAGGGACGCATCCCCCATATCTTCCTTCTCCAGCCACACACTGGAAAGTGCCGGAACCGTCACTTCGCATTCTCCCTGTCTCCTGATTTCTGCTTTTGCATTGCGAAGCGCCCACCGCACTGTCACGTTGACTTCTTCGATGGTCTCGTTGGCTACATTCAGCCGGATGGATTTCTTCACCTCATAAGGCTGCGCATGCTGCGCATTGACGTCCGGTTTCTGGCTCAGCAGCCCTTCCTCTTCACAGGAGAGCATCACCGGGGCAAAGAAGCGCTTCTCGTAATAATGCAGCGCCTTCCAACGGCCGAAATAATCGATGGACGACCAGCTTGCCACCGGCCAGCAGTCGTTCAGCTGCCACACCACGGTCCCCATGCAGCGCCCGCGGTTGCGCCGGAAATGCTCCACGCCGTAGCGGATAGCCTCCGCCTGGAGAAGCTGGGACGCATACAGCAGCGTATCAAAATCTGAAGGGTACAGAAAGGTCTGCTGCATATAATTCATAATCTTGCCGTTGGCGCTGGCATTCCTCTGATGTTTTTCCATCACATAGGAGAAAATATTTCTGTCCTCCGGCAAAGTAAAGGATTCGCAGGTCTTCAGGGAAGGGAATGACTGGAAACCGAACTCCGACACATACCGGAAATAGAATTTACGGTACGCCGTAAACGGTCTGTTGCCATGCCATACATTCCAGTAATGCACATCCCCTCTGTTTTCATCGCCCGGATTGTCAAAACCGCCTCCGGAGGACGGGCTGGAGGGCCAGTAGAAGGTGTTGGGATCATATTCCTTCACTACCCGGGGCAGGATATACTCATACATTTTCACATAATCGCTTCTATATTGGGGCTTGCCGGCCCAGTAACTGCCCGGCACCATGAAGCTTTCCATCTCATTGTTGCCGCACCACAGCCCCAGAGACGCGTGATGGCGGATCCGCTTGATGTTGTCGATGAATTCCGCCCTGATATTCTCCTCAAACTCCTCCGTCAGGTCGTATACCGCGCAGGCAAACATAAAATCTTCCCAAACCAGCAGCCCCAGCTCATCGCAGGCATCCCAGAAAGCGTCGCCGGGATAGTGTCCGCCGCCCCAGACGCGGATGCAGTTATGGTTGGCATTTTTCGCCTGCAGCAGCAGATCGTAGGTCCGATCCGGCGTCACTCTCGGCAGGATATTGTCCTCCGGAATGTAGTCGGCGCCCATGGCGAAGATTTTTACGCCGTTTACCACATGGCAGAACTCCTCGCCGTATTCGTCCTTTTCGGTGCACATGGTCACGGTACGCAGGCCTATACGGCGCTTCCATATATCCAGGGCTATTACGCCTCTGTCTTCTCCCGTTTCCTGCCCAACCCCATCATCCCGTTCCGGCATCGGCTCCAGGTTCTCCGCACCCTTCCGTTCCGACATCGCCTCCCGGTTCTCCGCACCCTTCCGCTCCGGCATCGGCTCCAGTCTCTCCCCGCTTCTCCGCTCCGGCATCAGTTCCCGGTTCTCTGCACCACTCTGTTCCGGCTCCCTCTCCCGGCTCTCCGTATCATTCCGTTCCGGCACCTTCTCCAGGCTTTCCGCACCATTCCGTTTCGGCTCCGTCTCCCAGTTTTCTGCACCATTCCGCTCCGGCATCGTCTCCCGGTTCTCCGCATCATTCCGCTTCAACACCGTCTCAAGGCTTTCCGCTCTGCTCCGCTCCGGCTCCCTCTCCCGGCTTTCCGTACCATTCCGCTCCGGCACCCTCTCCCGGCTCTCCGAAACTCCCCGCTCTCCGGGAACGGCTGCCGCCGCATTGCCGCAATCCGCAAGCAGCTCCACTTCCAGCCCGTACAACGGCTGCTTTCCGTAACCGTTTGGCCACCACAGACCCGGATTCTCTATCACAATGCCCGCCATAGCCTCCTCATGGCCGAAGACTCTTTTCCGTCCCTCCGGGTCTGTCAGTGTCACCTGGCAGGACAATCCGGACAGTCTGCCGTCGTCCCGCCCAAACCGGCGCAGATGCTCTTCTCCCAAACGCTCTACATCCACATCCAGTTTCAGAGTCACTCTGCCGTCCGCATGCACCTGGGTGACATACACGCTGTCAATCCGTGCTTCGTTGAACCCGATAAGCTTCACATCCCGCCAGATTCCCGCATCCGGGAGCCTGGGACCCCAGTCCCAGCCGAACATGCAGTGGGCTTTCCTCAAATAAGGGAAGCCGTCCATAGCGTCTCCGCTCCCCGGAATATGCTCCCGCGCATCCGCTTCCCGGATATATTTCGTGGGAGAATGCAGCGTCACCTTCAACTCATTTCCCGTCTCCCGCAGAATCTCCTTCACCGGGAACTCCCAGGTCCGATGCATATTTTCCACCGACGCAATCCGGGTGCCGTTCAGCCAAATATCGGCAACGGTGTCAATCCCGTCAAAATGCAGCAGCACCGCATCACACTTCAGCAGTCCGGCTCCCACGTCAAATACGCACACATACTCAAAATCATCTTCCATGATTTTCAGCGCCTTCATCTCGTTGTCCCGGTAATAGGGATCCTCCATCCGCCCGTTTGCCAGCAGGTCTTGATAGACACTGCCCGGGACTGCCGCCGGTATGTAATCCTCCGTACCGGCTATGCACATTTTCCAGTTTTCATGTAATTTGTGAATCATCATACCCGTTTTCCGGAAAGTTCTCGCAGATGCCGGACCTGCCCAATCGCTCCGCCTGTGGTTATGGTTCCGTCGTCCCCGGTGGTTTCGGCTGTTCCGGCATCTCACTGCGTTCTTTCCTCACCTTTCATGCTTATTATTCGGTTTCAATTAGACCGTATTTTGTTTCAGTTTCACCCGCCTGTAGTTTATTTTACCGGCAAAAACCCCTTGAACTTTCCAGGGCTTTGTGTTATCCGTATATAAATAAGGACACCTGCTGTAACAGGCGTCCAACAGAAAATACCGATAGACGGTTATGGTACTGCCCTCCGAAGAGGGCTAACCGCCTGCCATCCTGGTAATCCCAATGCCGGAATCCGTCAGTTCCCGGCGTCACAGCATTTCAGATTCCGCAGAATCGCCAGGGACTTCACTCCTGTAAAGCACCTTACATTTCTTCTTATAGCAGGCGATTCCGTATTAACGAGTGAGCGCATCCATACCGTGGAGCATCTAACCGGTAAATTTATGCGCTCACGAGTATACTGCTCTGCTGAATACGGGCAAATATAGGTCTTAAAGCCACTGTAGTCATAATGGCTTTTTTGCCGTTTACCGCAAATTTCCCCTGTATTGCCAGGCCTTTGCCTGAAACAATTGTATCAGTCATTTTTCCGACAATTCCTAAGTATAGTTTAGCACACATTCCCGAAAAGGAAAACAGGATATTTTACTTTAATGCTTCCAGTCCGGCAGCTCATCCAGCGTAATCACCCGCTCATCCTCATAGACCTTCTTCACCATGGCCTCCTCCGTATACTCTTCCGAAAGCAGTGGCAGATTATTTTTCACCACAAACTCCCCGCTCCAGGTGCAGAACCAGAGCCAGGGCGCCTGGTCCCGGAAGGCAAAATCTGGATCAAACAGGCAGCCGTTCTCCGTCAGGGCAATGGGCTTAGGCGAATCGGAATACGCCGCTGCCTCGCTGAATTTCCCGCTCTGGGGCAGATAAGAATGCTTCTCGGCATAGATATCCTCCCCGATGATATCCACATACTCATCCCCCGGATACCAGTCCCCGTCCTGCCCGTTCCAGACCCAGATGATATTGTTCAGCTTATGGTAATCCGTCAGGCGCTCAAAGAGAAGCTTCCAAAGTTCGATATAGCTTTCCGGCCCTGAAGCGCCCCACCAGAACCATCCGCCGGAAGCCTCATGGAGCGGCCGGAACAGGATGGGCACGTCCGCCTCCTGGAGAATGGCAATCTGCTCCGCAATGGCATCAATATCCCGCAGCAGGAGCTCATATCCCTCCTGATCCTCTCCGTCCATAATAGCTTTCAGGTCAATATTTGTGGCTTCCGTATAAAAGCCCCGGTACCAGGGTTCCTCCTCCGTCAGATACTTTTCCGGCACGTTCCAGTGCCAGCAGAAAGTGTTGATTCCGCCCATGGCATCAAAATTGATAGCAAGCTGTGTGGAAATCCCCGAGGAACCGTTTGCCACCCTGGAAGGGGTGTATTCGCTGAAATCCAGTCCCAGCACGGCAGGTGTTTTGTCTCCGTTCACCTTCTTTAACGCCAGGATTTCAGGGCCTCCCGCCCCCTTGTCCGAATGCTGTCCGGACAGAATATAGCTTCCATAGATATCCTTTAGATACGCCATCAGACCCCTGGTGCTCTCTGTAGCATTTGGATTCACCAGGTTCCCCTCCACCTGAAACACGCTTTCCGGCAAAGGCCTGGCTGATTTTATTTTCAGAGCATCCACTCCAATCCACCCCCATTCCGTCCGGATGCTTACCGTATGCGCGCCGCCTTCCATATACACCCGCTGCAGCAGAGCCTCGTCGAATTCCTCTGAAGCTGTCACAAAGCTTCCCACAGTCTCTCCGTCCACTGCGATGCCGTTGGTCTTCTCCCCGCCCATTCCGGCGCTGATGACAGTAATGTCATAACTTCCCGTTGCAGGAATTTCCACCTGGAAGGAGCAACTGTCCTCCTGAGACTCAAAGCCCGCCAGGTAGCCGCTGCCGGTGTAGCCTGAAAGCTTGGTTTCCAGGTGTACTTTGCCCGCTGTCTCCGCTTCTGCCGCGTCATAGAGCTGCTCGAAATCCGCGGCTTCTGGGGCTGCGCTGTCTCCTGGGTTCTCCGCACTGTCTGATTCTCTGCTGCCCTCCGGGCTCTCCGCGTTGTCCGATTCCCCGTTTCCTCCCAAACTCTCCGTGCTGTCTGATTCGCCGTTTCCTTCCGGACTCTCCGCACTGTCTGATTCCCCGTTTCCTTCCGGACTTTCCACACCGCCCACTGTCTCACCATCCTGGTTCTCCCCACTGGCCGTTCCCACAACACTGCTCCCGGCGCTGCCCGAATTTCCTGCGTTCTGCGCATCCTGCCCACATCCCGTCAGCAGAGACAGCGACAGCCCTATTGACACAAACCAGGCAAGCACCCGCTTTTCCATATGCCCGTTAATCCTTATTCTGCTTTTCATCGTATTCACCTCATTTTTCATGTACCAACGTTCTTTTTCTCCTCTTTCGGAAAAGTAGACCCACTGCTTCATATTTAACTTCTAGAAAATTTTATAAATTCATATGGCAGCCCTATGTCCTCAGAATATTTACGGATTTCTGTCTTTTCGTCATCATTCATTTCGTCATAGAAAGGGCGGTCTGATACTTTCCAGTATGTTTTCACTTCGTCTATCTTCAATACATCACCCCATGGCGCAATATATAATTCCCCGACTTTATATTTCCTGATTTCTTTATATACCCTCGTTGTATAACAATACCCCAGTTCATTTAAGTAATTTTGAATTGACTCATATTCATGTTCAGGGAATGCTATTTGTTCAAACATACAATAAACCTCCCTTCAAAGTCTCTCAATTCCACGCAGGCTCCCCCACATACTCCATCAGGTCATCTAAAATCGCCCGGTACCCTTCCTCCTTAATATGCATGCCCTCTATGGTGTATTCCGACTTCAGGCTGCCGTTCTCATCCTTCAGCCTGCGGTTAACGTCAATATACCTGCCCTGGACGCGCTCCGCCAGTTTTTGTACTTCCCGGTTTGCCGCATCTATTTTCTCATTATTCCGTACGCGGAGGCAGGGCTTCATTTCCTCTGCCGCAGCATCATAATTGACAGGATAATACGCCATCAAATACAGCTCTGCCCCGGGGAGGCGCTCCTTAATACGAAGCAGGATCCTGTGATAATTCTCAATCATCTGTGAAATCGGAATACTAACGTCACTCAAATCATTTGTTCCGATATTGATAAAGATGCGGGAAGGCTCCAGCTCAAAGACACAGATTTCCAGAGCTTCCATCAAATCCTCCGTCTTATATCCTCCCACCCCGCGGTTATAAATAATATAGGGATTCCCCCTCTCCTCCATAAACTTCTCAATGGGAAACATTTCCATAAGGGATGAGCCTGTGAAAAGGATTTCGCCTTTGCGGGCCGTCAGATTCTTTTCGTGGTATCTCTTTAATTTTTCATCGGTTGCCTTCTTTAATTCTGCGTTCATTTCAGCCTCCCTTTTCAATAACCGCTATAAGCTTTTACCATAATAATCCACATCAACCACCGTTCCGTCATGACAGGTATCCGCTTCTGACACACCAGGATAATATCCGAAGAGACAGGCCTCACAGCACGCCGGTAAATCGCCGTCCATTGCACCAGGGCAAAACCTGAAGGGACAACCCTCACTCCGCCCGCAGATATATCAGCCTTCCCTGGAAATCCCCCCAGGGATTCGGCATCGTAAGCCCGGCCTTCATCAGCAAATCCCCGCCAAAGCTCCTGCCCGTCAGCGCCGCCAGTTCCTCACCGCCCTCCACGGCCTCAATCCGGTACGTCTTCTCCGGGTCCAGGCCCTGCAGCCGGAAAAGCCTGCTCCGGTAATTGGGTCGGTTCAGCACCTGCACATAGGTCACCAGAGCCTCACTTTTATCCCGGGAAACCACCATATAGCAGTCAAACTCGTGATTCCGCCCATAGGAGGCAATCCGGTAATAATCCCCCCGGCGCACCAGGTCATTGTACCGGTGATACAATGCCACCTGCCCCGGAATTTTCCCCTGCTCCTCCTCCGACAGCTTTGTCACATCCAGTTCATACCCGAAAGTCCCCGCCAGGGCCACATATCCCCTGGTTTCAAAGGGCGTCACCCTGCCCACGGTATGGTTGGGGCAGACGGACACATGGGCCCCCATGGTGGAAAGGGGATAAAGCATGGCCGTCCCCTCCTGGATTTTCAGCCGCTCAATGGCATCCGTGTCGTCAGAGCACCATATCTGGGGGCTGTAGTACAGCATCCCCGCGTCAAACCTGGCCCCGCCGCCGGAGCAGTTTTCCAGTAAAAGATTGGGGAAATCCGTCACAAGCCGCTCCTGCAGCTCATATACCCCCAGGACATACCTGTGGTACAGCTCCCCCATCCGGTCCGCCGGCAGTTCGGCGCTTCCCAGATCGGACAGCTGACGGTTCATATCCCACTTCACATACTCGATATTGGCGCTGTCCAGAACCGCCTTCACACCGTTATAAACGTAATCCCGTACATCCTTCCTGCTCAAATCCAACACATACTGGTTCCGGCAAAGCGCCGCCGTCCTGTCCGCAATCCTTATGGCCCAGTCCGGATGCTCCCGGTACAGCCGTGAATCCGGGGAAATCATCTCCGGCTCAAACCAGATGCCGAACTTCATCCCCAGGGCATTCACCCTGTCCACCAGGAATTTAAGCCCTCCCGGAAGCTTTTCCTCATTTACAAACCAGTCCCCCAGACTGGAATTGTCGTCGTTCCTGTGTCCGAACCATCCGTCGTCCATCACAAGCATCTCAATGCCGAGCTGTGCCGCTTTTTCCGCTATCTGAAGCAGCTTCTCCGTATTGAAATCAAAGTATGTAGCCTCCCAGTTGTTGATCAGAATGGGGCGCTTCCTGTCCCGGTAAGGGCTGCGTATCATATGCCCCCGCAGAAAATCATGGAAATTCCGGCTCATTTTCCCCATGCCCTGCTCCGAGAACGTCAATACAGCCTCCGGCGCCGTAAATGCCTCCCCCGGCTCCAGTTTCCACCGAAATCCTTCCGGATGGATACCCAGTACCACCCGCAGCATGTCCATCTGGGTCTTCTCCGCCTGGGCCAGGAAATTTCCCGAATAAGCCAACTGGAAACCGTATACTTCTCCTCGTTCTTCCGTAGTCCCCGGCTCCCGCAGCGCCAGAAAAGGATGCTCCTGATGGGAAGTCTCTCCCCGGACCGATCCCACGCCCTGCTTTCCATACCCCAGGGGCCTCACGTCAATCTGACGCTCCCTGGCCCAGGAACCGTGCAGGGTCACCATCTCATAATTCCGGTTATCCATATCCAGGCAGGCGGAATACACCTTCGTCAGCCACAGCGGCGCTTTCCCCCCGTTGCGCACCGCCACGCTCCTGGTAATCACATCCTCCGCCTCAAACACGCTGTAGAGCAGATCCACCTCCAGATTCAGCACCCTGTCCCTGCAGTGCAGCACCAGAGTCTTTCCCTCATTTCCGAACGAGGCAGGCAGACCCTCCAGGGCCGGTTTTTCCTCCAAAATCTCGTAGTCCTCCAGAGTCACCATAACGCCTGTATTCCCCTGCAGGGTCTCCACGGCGACGGCGCTCTCCCGGTAATCCCCCAGGCCGTTCCCGGAATATTCAAAGGGGAACTGGTCATAGAAGGATGTCCTGTCCCGGTTGTTGCGGGACGGCACATAGGGCGGCTCCTGCGTCCGCAGCAGATAGGAGGCGTCGCCGGGGCGGATTCTGCTTCCATAATATATATGCCCCAGAAACTTCTCCTCGTCCGCGATGCCGATAAGATAGCTTGTGTTTGCTGTGTCCAGTTGAAAAATGTTGTACTTCTCTAAAAATTGGATTGCCATGATGTGTACCTCTCTTTGCTCTGCTAAAATTTCTAATACTTTTCTTTCCGCCGCCTTTCGTACTCGTCCCGCGTCAGTCTCCAGTGGTACTGTAGTTTCCCCTTATGCGGCTGCGGAATTTCTTCCGATGCCCTTTCCCCAATAAGCCTTTTCTCCAATCGACATATCGATTCTTCTGACATCCGTATCCGGTTCGTACATTGCCTTCACATCAGGTAAATTCATTTTCTGTAACCAACACTCCCCGATCATTTCACCGTTCACTTCTACTGCAAAACAGGGATTGTTTTGTGATATTCCTCCGTAAATCTGATGAACCACCTCCGCAGGATAGCTCTCGACATCATCTCCCTCCGTCCAATACAGTACCTCCGGATCCGAATTCCATTTATACAACTGCGGCAAATCATCATCCGAAAGCGGACGAAGTATAACTTTACAGGTATCATTTCCGCCATATAATGTGATGTCGTGTGGTTTAATAATACTCACATAATCACTCTCCCCAACTCTTTTTCCAACTCATCCGCTGATATTGTTCCCTCCGTATTAACCAAAGCTTCAGCCTTCTGCAGCTTCACCAACAAGTGTTTCAACGCTTTCTGCTTATCCGGTTCGTTCACTTTCTGTATATCCGTAATGTGAGCATATCTCATTTCTAATATTTCTTCTCCTTCTCTTCCCGTACAGTTCGGCATATACTTGTTTGCAGCTGCCCAAGTGCTTATTTTTGATGTGCAATAATCCATTGCAATATTCTCTCTGCGCCGATTTCTCCGGAAGCCAAAGCCAGAATTGTATCACTTAATTCCTTTTGACTGTAAGACAGTTCATATCCGTTCAATGCCAGGAAGACCAACATTACATGTGCGCCAAGCCTTTTATTGCCATCTATCATTGCATGGTTTTTTACCAAGCCAAAACATAGCTGCGCCGCCTTTGCCTGAATGCTCGGATATAATTCCTCCCCGCAAAATGATTGAAACGGATTATTTAATGCGGAATCCAACATACCCGCATCACGAATGCCATCGCTTCCACCAGTTGTCTCAATCAGCCTTGTGTGAAGCTGTAATACCTGTTCTTTGCTCAAAATAATCATTTTGCAAGAACCTCATATGCTTCCTTATTCTGTTTTAATAGACGTTCAGATATTGCATGGACATCCTCCGCTTTAGCCACTTTTTCTTTTTCTGCCTTGCTGAAGTCAATTACAAGATACCTTGGTATATTGTTCTTTAAAATTACAGCACTTCCATGCTCATCAACAACTCTGGCCACTTTTGAAAAGTTCTGGTTTGCTTCCGTAATTGAAATCATTGTATTTGTATCTATTGTCATACTGTATACCTTCCTTTCAATTACATTATATGTAAATTCTAGCTAGAATACAACCTATTTTACTTATAATACCACTTCTCCGCCTCTTCCTCCGTCTGCGGCTTCGCCATGTACTTCTTCAGCAGCCGCTCCATCAGGAAGGACTGCCCGTAGCAGCACGCCCCCGGGATGATAAACAGCATGGGCGCGGGAATCAGGACTACCAGGCAGATGGACGCAATCAGCATCCCCAACAATACCACCGTAAAGGGCAGGTGCCGGAACACCATCAGCAGCGCCAGACGGAAGCACTCCCATGCGCTCATGGTAAACCGGGACATCACCGGGAACACATAGACCGCCAGGCTCGCCACCACCAGAGTCAATAAAGTATACCCCAGGCTGAAAGCTGCCGCCACCGCGGACTGCCCCTGATCCACATACAGCCTGTCGATGACCAGTACTGCCGCCAACAGAAGGAATACGATGGTCATGGGAATCCCGTTTTTCAGGTTCCTGCGGTAAGCGCTGAAAAATTCCCGGCTCACATACCCTTCTCCCCGCCGGATGCTTTTCACCGTGGTGTAATACAAAGCTATGGTGGATGTCCCGATGGTCACTATCGGCAGGCACCCCACCAGCCAGAGCAGCGTGGCTATGATGACATTGCCCGCCTGATTCATAAACCGAAAGAAAAATGTGTCATGGCCGAATATTTTGTTCATCTTTCCCGCCCTCCTGTCCATTTATTAACGCTAAAACGCTCACCCATATCCAATGTTTTTTCAGACGCTATTGTTGCTGCAACTGAATTTTCCCTAACCCGGACGGATCCAGAACCAAAATTTTGCCGGAATATGCAGAATTTCGTTGTTAAGCGCCTAAATTCAAATGCCTTTTTCCATATATCTGCGCAATAACCGGAACCCCTCTGCCGAACACTCCCTGATATGCAACTACATGAAAATATCCGAGAGGCTTCGGTTGGCAAAAACGGATTCGAGGCGCTGTCATCTCACCTCAATTTCATACATTTTCATTGCCTCGAGTCCACCGTCGGACTCCAGTACAAACTTCTTCCGCAATATATTTTCCTCCGTCTCAACCGCCCCGCAGATCACGCCGTCGTTTCCCAGAAACTCTATTACTTCCTGATCCACAATAAATTCCAGCTTCAAACCTTCTGCTTTATCAAAGGGAACAACGATTGCCTCCGAATAAACCTGCGGATTCGCGAAGGTAATCTCTCCCCTGTCAAAGTCTACGGCAATGTCCGTATCTCCTATCCGTATTTTCGCGCTCCCTGTTTCCCGGGCTTTCCATGCCAGTATGATATCCACGGGTACGCCCCTCAGCACGGCTTCCAGTCCTCTGCAGCCTTTTTCCCCCTCTTTCCACAGCTTTCTGTACGCCAGGAACTCTTGGGGCAGGCAGAACCGCAGCCTGTATCCGTCATTTTTCCTTACAAGGGACAACTCTGTGGGAATGGACATAACACCCCGGTAATTGCCGCGGGTATTTGCCAGCCGCAGCCATGCCACGCTGATTACCCTGTCCTCCACTCCCGCATATGTCTGCGCCGCATAAGCCATGACGTTACTGTACGCGCACAGCACCTCCGATTCCGGCGTAAACCGATAGCCGTCAAAGCTGCCCACAAGGTAATATCCGTCGGCAGACCAGAATACCCATTTCTTCTCCCCCTCCTCATTCTCCACAGATAATTCAAATAAATCAGGGCATTCCCGCATCTTTTCCGCGGAAAGCCTTGATGCCTCCTGCCAGTGCAGCAAATCCGCAGAACGGAAAAACGCGAACTCGTAATCGTCCAGAAACAACACCATAATATACGCGGCGCTCTGCCTGTGATAAAACATTTTCGGGTCGCGGTTCCCTGCCGCGATATGCGGAATAATCGTTCCGTCTATACGGTGCAGAGTCTCTCCTCCGTCCGTGGATACCGCCAGACGCTGCGTATGCTGATTCCCCATATCGATAGACCACTGGTTACATCCGCCCGACGCTGTATAGAAAAACAGCAGCGCGTTTTCTCCGAACCCTGCCGCATTCTCCTTATCCTGCCAGCCGCAGCCCGAATAGACCGTGCCGTACTGGTCAGGCTCCATTACCATGGGCCTGTCCTCCCATTTTACCAGATCTTTACTTACTGCATGCCCCCAGTGCATGTTTCCCCACTCCACGCCATAAGGATTCCACTGATAATACAAATGATAAATCCCGTCTGCAAAAACAAGTCCGTTAGGGTCATTATGCCAGCCGATTTCCGGCGCAAAATGGACCTGCGGGCGGAAGGGATAGACATTCTGTACCCCTTCTTTATAGCAGAAAATATTGTAAAATCTGTCCTCCGGTATGTCTCCCTTTATCTCGATGTCCTGGCCCAGGTATCGGCTTACGTCCATTGCCGTATAGAAATCGCCGTCCGTTCCCCCAAGCTGAATGTCAACCTCTTGAAACTTCTCGTCCTTGCAGTAAAAATGAAGCTTTATCTCCGGGTTCCTTTTGTCAACCGGCAGCCATAAATATGGTTCTGAAATATGTAATACCATCCTTTCTTCCTCCCTGTCCTGAACTCTGCCCTCCAGGCAGATACCGTTATACTCGTGAGCGCATACATTTACCACTTTCTGTTCCAGCTTACGGAAGCGCTCACTCGTTATACAATTTCAACTGGAAAATGTTTTCACTCATGAGTATAAAAAAAGATTCCCCGGCGTCCTCCTGCCCGGTAATCCGCTTATCCCCCACTTTATCCCCCGCCTCTCCATCATACCATGACGGGGGATAAAGTGAAAGACAATCACAAAAGAAATAACTATTAATACCAGATACGGCAGCCAAGGCAACCGGCTGCCATATCTGAAAGAGATGTACCCATATCTCAAAGAGATGTACCTGTATCTCAAAGAGATGTACCTGTATCTCTTTTTGAAAGGAGTTTGGTAAAAGCTTTTGTTATGTTACTTAATCAGCGCCGTAGCCGCATCCAGAGTATCCTGCATGACCTGCTTCTTGGACTCGATGGCCTGGGACACGGTCATATCCTTATTTACGAAAACGCCGTACCACACATCGCCAACCGCGCCGTTGGAGTCAATGCTGTTCCAGAGGTCGTCATTGGTCTTTGCGCCCTCCTGATAAGCCACATCCACCTGCTCCAGGCTTGCGAAAGCGGACTCAAACCATTCCGGGTCATCCCTGTAGTAAGTATCGCCGTCAAACCAGTTCTGCATCTCCTCGAATACCAGGTACACGGACTCCGCATCCTCCACACCAATGGGGATAAAGTAGCTGTTTACCAGCATAACCGGGGTCTGGCTTCCGTCGCCGCTTGTTCCCACGGGAAGCGGGCATACATTCAGCGTAAAATCGATCTTGGGAGTCTGGTCAATGAGCTGATAAGGCTTCACCATGGAGAAGGCTACCTGCCCCTGGAAAATTGCGTTCAGCTGATAATCCCAGTCGTCATTGTCGTAAGGCCTTGCGGAACCGTCCACATTGTAAAGCCTGTCGAGGAAATTGAACACCTCGATGGTCTTGCGATCGCTTAAGCCCTCAGTGGCGGAATTGGCGATAGCCGCGTTATTGGAAGCCAGGAACGCGGATACCGTGTCCGTCCAGACGGTGCCGTATCCGTAGGTGTCCATATTGCCGTCACCGTCGGTATCTCTGGTGCAGGCCAGTGCGTACTCGGCGAACTTCTCCCAGGTCCACTCGCCTCTCTCCGCCAGCTTCTCAGGCGCTTCCAGGTTCAGGCTGTCAAGCATATCCACATTGTAAGCCATGAAGGCTGCCCCACTGGGAATGATGTAATTATCGGAAGTGCACATCAGATAATCATCGCTTCCAAGCACGGAGAAGGGTGTCAGCACCACATTGTCGTTCAGGATATCGGAATCCGCCGGTGCGAAACTGGAAATCTTCTGGGCATATCCGTTCAGCACGGCAGGAATGCCGAACTGGGGGTCTGTCAGGTAAATATCGCAGTCAGGAGTTCCGGCTGTAATGGAAGTATTGATACTCTCCATGATGCCGTCCCATCCCAGGTTCACCCACTCGATTTTGCAATTCCATCTGGACTCGATATCACGGATTTTATCCAGTTTCATCTGCATTGTCTCGGAATTGGAATAGGAGCCGCCTGCTGCCGTCACATCGTCCAGGGTCTGGTAATTGCTGTCCCAGTACTCATCCCACCAGAGGCCGATTTTGATGGTGCGTCCGCCCAGGTCCTTGGGCTCATGAAGCACAACTACCCCCCCTGATTCGTTTTCCCCTTCTCCGGAAGCTTCGCCGGACGCTTCCTCTCCGCCTTCTGCCGAAGACGCTCCCTCCGCTTCTGCCGAAGACTCACCGGAAGCCGCACCGCCGTCATCGGAAGCCTGACTGTCACTCGCCTGGCTGCCGTTCCCTGAGCTTCCCTGGGAGCCGTCGTCACCTCCGCAGGCCGTCATGGACATCACCAGGATGGCGCTCATCAATGCAGCGCTGATTTTTGTTGCTAATGTTTTCTTTTTCATGATAAAACCTCCTTGAAATATTTTGATATGGCAGGCCGGCTCATATACCGGCCCGCCGGTTTCACGATATATACTTTTTCCTATTTTGGAATCCTTTCCCAGGGCCGCCTGCCGCCGGAGATACCTCTCCAGAACTGCCGGCCTCCAGAGCCTCTTCCCCAAAACCGCCTGCCGCCAAACCAGGCTTCACGAAACAATTCAATTCACTTACCCGACGATACCGCTGCGCTCCACGCCTTCCACAAAGCGCTTCTGCAGCAGGCAGTACACAATCACCACCGGGATAACCATCATCAGGATACCTGCATACAGATACAGCTGCGTCACCCCGGAGTCCCGAATCTCGTACGCCTGGGCGATGGTAGCCTGCAGGGTGCCGATTCTCCGGCTGATAAGGAGCCTGTTGTTGATGGCAAAAAGCTGTGCGTAAAAGGTATCGTTATACTGCCACACCATGGAAAAGATACTCACGGTGAGCACCGAAGGCATGGCGTTCATCAGCATGATACGGAAGTAGGTATAGAAGGAACCCGCCCCGTCCATGAAAGCCGCCTCCTCAATCTCCTTGGGCAGCCCCCGGAAAAACTGGTTAAAAATATAGATATACAGTCCCGAGCGCAGCCCGCAGGCAAACAGGGACATAATGTACATGGGAATGGGCGTGCTTAACAGGTTCACCCCGCCCCCCGTCACCAGATGCAGGATTCCGAAGATATCAAAATTACGGAATTCCGTATACCAGGGAAGCATCAGCGTATCCGTGGGAAGCACGATGGTCAGGATGACGCACCCGAACAGCAGCTTCTTCAGCGGAAACTCGAACCTGGCGAAACCATACCCCGCCATGGAACAGACGATGACCTGGATAAAGGTCAGGGACGCCACATACAGCACCGTGGTCAGCAGGGTCCTGGGATAGACCAGTGTCTGAAACGCTCCCCGGAAATTTTCCAGTGTCCCCTCCACCGGAAACAGCACCACCACCGGATTGTAGAGGTCATCGCTTGTGAAAAAGGCACTTGATACCATGGAAATCACAGGCCCCAGGATAATGTAGGAGATGCCCACCAGGATGACCGCCTTCAGTATCCACATCAGGACTGCCTGGACTTTCCTGGCTCTTTTCTTCATCTGCACCCTGTCCAGGGAATCCACTCTTTGTTTTATCGTTGTCTTCACGTTTGGCACCTCCCCCTAATTGTAGTAGAACACCTTACTGGATATCAGTTTCACGATAATCGCCAGTACCACGCACACCGCCAGGGAACTCATCAGGCTCATTGCCACGCTGACGCCCCAGTTGTAATTTGTGAACGCCATATCGTAAGCCGTCTGCACCACTTCGCTCTCCATAAAGGCATCCACGATGGTGTAGACCACATTGGTGACAATCAGGGGCGACACCATGGGGAAGGTCACCTTCCAGAAAGTCTCGTAAGCGGTAGCTCCCTCAATCTGGGACACCTCGTACAGAGCCCCCGGCACCGACTGCAGGGCCGCGATGAAGATGATAATCTGTACCCCGGAAGCCTGGACGATGTCGAAAATCCGTCCCACCGCCGCAACCAGGTAGTCCGTCAGCACCGCCGGGAATCCCAGATCCGTCAGCATGGAGAGCAGGTACTCGATGTT
This sequence comes from uncultured Lachnospiraceae bacterium, assembly GCA_947385785.1. Lineage (GTDB taxonomy): Bacteria > Bacillota > Clostridia > Lachnospirales > Lachnospiraceae > Acetatifactor. The sequence continues at coordinate 11,722 of CANDMH010000009.1, read as the reverse complement.
CACGCCCCCTGCCGCCGCTGCCTCCGTGGACACCGCAGCCACGCCGCCGCTCACCGCCTGCTGTGCCAGGGCGATGGAAGCGCTGATGGCTCCGGAATTCAGGATGATGGGCAGGAACAGGATGGCCCGAAAAATGGTGCGTCCCTTGAACTTCCCGTTCAGGATGATGGCGATGAACAGGCTGAAGAAAATAATCAGAGGCACATCGATCAGCATGTTCCCGATGGAGCTCACCAGTACCTGGTTGTACTCCGGATCCTGGAAAAGGGCGTATTTAAAATTGGACAGCCCCGTAAACTCCAGTTGATAGCCGCCGGTCTCCAGCATCTGCATATTGCTCAGGCTGAAGCGTACCGACTGGACAAAGCCTTTCACATAAAACCACAGGAAGCCGATGAGCCACGGCGTGATAAAGATCAGCCCGGTAATCGCACGTTTCTGTATGAGGGATATCTTTTTCTTTTTCTTCATGCCGCACCTCCTGTTTCCCGTTCACCATCATTCCGCATTTCTCTGTCACTCCGGCCGCAGCTCTCCAGCTCTGAATCACAATCTCTGTTATCGGTCACGGACATCCGCAGCTGCTCCGGATTCCTGGCTGCTGCATTCTGCTTCGTCACATAACTCATGGCATCCACCTTAGTCCCGTCCTCTGCGGTAAGCGCCCTGTCTGTCCTGTTTACATAAATTGTGACGCCATTGTCATATTTTACCACCGCCAGACCGTTTTCCAGAACTTCATGATGGGCCATCGCCGCACCCTGTACAGGAGCCAAAGCTTCGTTTATCCGGCGGTACACGCTCTGGGCGCTGTCCATCCAGGTGGTGTAATTCACCGAATACTTATCTGCGGCAGAGGTATACTTAATCAGGCTGGAATCCTCCCAGGACAGGGTATACCTAGGCGCCACGCCATACTCAATCCAGCTTAAGATCAGCCCCTCGTCCACATCCTGATCCATCAGGTTCAGGGCATTTCCGGTATAATCGATGCTTCCGTGAATGACCATCTGATAGAAAGGAATCTGCTCATCCACAATGTAAAACTTGCTGTAATAAGTAGGCGCGTCCACAATGTCCGTCACATACCCGAAGGTGTAGGCGTTCCCGCCCCTCTCCATCAGGCTCTTCCCTGTCCGGGACAATCTGTCGAACTGTGCCGTAATGACATCCTCCGCCGCCTGCCTGCTGATAACCTCCGTCCGCTTCTTGTCCGAGGCAATCACATCACCCAGATCCCGCAGGGCTATGCCGCCCACATCATATTTTTCGATACTGTCCGCGAAATGCTCCACATACCAGGGCAGGAATTTCGGGGAAATCACATAGTACAGCAGTTCGTCGTACCACGACAGCGCGCTGGTCTGCCGCATGGTGCCGGGATTCAGCGCCCCCAGCTGCACCACATAGCCGGAATAGTACTTGGAAGCCTCCAACAGGTCGTTAAACCGTTCCGAAGTATACGATACCTTCTGGAACGCCACATCCAGGAACAGCCGCCCGCCGTTTTCCTCCAGACGCCGCGCCAGGGATTCCAGTTCCGCTTTGCTGCCCAGAGCCTTCACGGGCTTCACCTTGTCCGCGGCATCGTGGTACAGCCCTCCGTTAAACCAGCCCTGGTAATTCACCCGCACATTTCCGATGCCCGCCTGGTAAATCATATCCAGCAGACTCTCTGTCTGCTCATAGGTAGTCATGGCCACGATTCCGTCATAGGGAACGCCCATCAGCGCTTTCTGTATCTCCACGCCGCCCAGGATATCCACATAGAAGGGAATATCGCCTGCCTCCGTGTTTCCCAGGACTCCTTCCGCCTTCAGCTGTTCCCGATAGCACTTCGCCATGCCGGAGTAATCCGCCTCCTCCCCGTTCAGGAAAGAGTACACCACCGTCAGGTTTTCATCATAAAGTTCCCGCTCCACGGAAGGCACATCCGCCTTGTTGCCGGATACGCCGAACATGTTCAGAAGCTCCATCTCCCGAACGCTGAATTCCGCGTATACGAAATTGTAGCTGTTGGTCCTGCCCGCCACGTCCGCGTTGATGATGCCCAGGGCATCCCCCTCGGTAATCCTTCCCAGGAAAGCCTGGCTTCCGTTTTTCATGCCGAACACGGGCATCCGCACGGTCTCCGTCAAATCCGTCACCACATAGCTCTGCACCACCGGGTCAATGCCGTAGACATTCTGCATATAGGCCGGGGTGGTGGTGCCGTTATTCAAATAAATCAAAGCCCCGGAGCCGTTCGGAACCATCATATAACCTTCCGCCTCCGTGCCTGCAGCCCCGAAGAAAGGAAGCACCCGCAGCCTGGTAATCTTCGCCCCGCCCTGTTCCCGTATCTGGTTCACGGGAATGGACACCGCCAGCCCGTTATCGGTAAGCCGATAATCCATTGCCACCTGGAAGGATACGTTTTCGGAACCCTCCGCGCCCTCCATGTCGATGGCATAATCCTCCTCCGTGTAGCCGCATTCCTCGAAGGTTGCGTTCATCCGCTGCATGCCCACCTTGGAGTTCATGGCGTCCTCGTTCAGATAATAAACGCCGTCCCGCAGGGTAAACCTGCCCTTCATGGTCCTGGCATCCCGCTCTCCCAGTTTATCCAGAATCAATGTCTGAAGCCTCTCCTCACTGATCTGGGCAGGGATAATCCCCGTGGAATTGGAAGGATCCTCCAGTGTGTAAACATAGCGGATACCGTTTTCCAGCGCCTGCGCCTCAAACTGCTGATACTGGATACTCATGTCATAATTGTTCATGGACGCCCTGTTCCCGGCGCTGTTGTAATAAATCACATCCAGCGTGGAATTCAGGAGACTCTTGTTCACTCCCGCCGCCACCGTGTCCCCGTCCCTGTCCTCCGGATTGGAATAGGTGACATGTCCTGTGGCTTTCTCGTATACGGCGATTTCCGAGGTCTCCTGATCCGTATACAGCTTCAGCTCCTCATTCTCCGCCGCCAGTACCATGCCCGGCACATCTGCAGAGGTATCGTCCAGCGGTTTAAATCCGCTTCCCTCTTCCAGTTCATAGGAAGACAGAAACTGCTGATACTTATTATAATTGAAATACCGCGTTATGATAAAAATCACTGCCGCTGCCGCCGCCAGCAGCACTGCCGCCACCACGCAGACAGCGATTATCCTGCCTTTCTTTTTCTGTTTCATCGCAACTCCCTTCTGCATTTTTCGTTGTAGACACTTCCTTACTCACATGCCTCTCTACTGCCATAAGCCCTTTCTGCCAAAGGTTCTGCCAGAACTGATTTTCATTCTCCGGAAAACCCTTCGTCAAATCTGCCTGACTCCTCCAAACGGGCTCTCCGGCAAACTTTCTCCCAGTCCGCCGCAAACCGGGAAGAACGCTTCCTCTGCGTTCTTTGCAGCCTTAGCTCTCCCACTTGCCGCAAACCGGGAAGAACGCTTCCCTTGCGTTCTTCCGGACCAGATATAGTTGTTCTAAGGCTGTGTACTTTACAGCCTTAGAACAACTTCTGGTCCTAAATTCGAAGCATCAATTCATTATAGATGCTCACAAAGAAGGAGACCACCTGGCTCAGCAGGGTATACAGCAGCATTGCAATGAAGACGATAATCAGCATGGCCACAAAGGTAAAAATGATGGTCAGCAGCGTCTTGCCCAGAGTGTAATTATGTACCGTCATGACGCCGGACAGCACCAACAGCAGGAACCACGCGATGCCGAAGCCCATGATGATGAAGTAAAACGCCTCCTCGTCCGCCACCACGAAACGCGACAGAATGATTGCCGGCACAAAGGTAAGAATCATGGGAAGCATGGAATAACCGCATACCGTCACGATATCCTTCAGCCTTCCTTCCCCGTTCATCAGGCAGGTGATGGACCAGTTGCCCACGCAGAAGAGGAAGAACAGTACGAACACCGAAAGCATCTCCGCAAAGCTGTTGATTTCCATGGGATTCACATAGTTGACTACAAATCCCGCATACTGCCTGTTGGCGGAAAAGCACAGCCCGAAAAGAAAGACAAACAGGAGCGCAAGGGGCACGCTGCCCTGACCCCGGTGCCGGATCTCGTAGAAGCCGTCCGCCGGATGCCCGATGGTGTAAAATGCGTATTTCAGTTTCTCCTTAAACATGGCTCACCCTCCTCTTCTTCCAAAGCTTCTTCCCGAATTTGCTCCAGATCATCCACAGAATCACCAGGACAATCAGGCTCGTCAGGATAGTGCCCATATTCTCTTTCAGGAGTTCGTTCCGGTAACGCTTATAGGCGATGGAATAATACTGCTTGCTGTTGCCGGTGCGGAAACATTCCATGGCTTCCTTGTTCTGCCCTGCCGCCAGGTAGCTCTTGCCGATACCCACATACGCCAGTTCAAAATTAGAATCCAGCTTCAGCACCTCTCTCCAACACTCCACTGCCTGAACCTCGTCGCCGTCATACCGCAGCCCCACCGCCTGGTTAATCAGGCTGCCGTAACTGGTGGCGCGGAAACGGTTCACCAGGTTTCTGGTGGCGTCCAGTACCAGAATCTCCTCCCCGATGGTATCGATGGCCACCGGCCCGGTAAAGGTTCCCTCCTGGCTTCCCAGTCCCCCGAAGATATAGAGCAGGTTCCCTTCATGGTCATAGGTAAAAATCCTGCCCCTGACCGAATCCAGGATGGAGTAAATTCCCTGGTTGCGCACTACCACGTCCACAATCCGGGAAGGCCCCGAATAAGTCCCCGCAATCCTCCAGTCCAGGTCGCCGGAGAGCCCGCCCTCCTTCTTCTGGATGACGTCCTCGCCGCTTGGGTTCAGTCTGCGCACGGACTGCTTCCCCTCCCCGTCCACATTGGTGGCATAGACGAAGCCGTCACTGTCGATTTCCATGCCTGTGAACTCCGTGGGGATGAAAAGCTGCTGCCTGGCCCGCTGCTCCTTGGTGGAAAATCTTCTCCAGAAGATTTCCCATGGCGTAATCTGCACATTGATTGTTCCCGTGAATCCCAGAAATTCCCCCAGTTCGTTGAAAGCCATAATGCCCTCAAACTGGTTCTGGGCAATGACGTACACACGGTCCGCATAGTCCACAGCCACCTTCATGGGGTGGAACACATATCCCTCTTCCAGGACCTCGGACCTGGGATTCTCAATGACCTGCACCAGTTTTCCCGCACCGTCCAGTTCCACCACACGCATGTTATTGGTATCCGCAATATAGAGGTTGCCCCGGGCGGACACATAGACCCCGTTGGGCGCCGAGAAGGTTTCCTTCTTACCGTCCCGTTCAAATTCTTCTATCACCCTCAGCAGCCTGAAATCCTTATCCGTCACCACGATGCGGTTGTTGTTGGTGTCCGCGATGTAGACATTGCCGTCCTCGTCCGTATTCAGATCCTGGGGCCCCGCAAGGTTTCCGCAGCCGATCTGCGCCCCCGTGACGATGCCGTCCGGCACATAGGCCGCCGGGGTGTACTTGATGTCTTCATAATAATCGTAATTGTAGGTCTCGTAAGGCACGCCCTGCCCCGCCTGGACGGTGATGCCTGATACGTCCCACAGCAGCATGGCTGCCCCCGCCGCCAGAGCCGCGGCTCTCGCCAGGGTCCCCGGCGCTCCGCACCGCTTTGTTCCGCAGCTTTTCTTCATCTCTGCCGCGCTGCTCCGCTTCACTCCGCTGTTCTTTTCTGCCTTCCGGCTTTGCGGGCAGCTCTGCTCCGTCCTGCGGCTTGCTTCTCTATAACGCTTCCTCGTTCCGTTCTCTCCGTCTGCCCCGCAGGCTCTCCCCGCGTCCCCTGCTCCTGTCAGCGTCCCGGAGGCCTTCCTGTAAAACAGGCGGTTCCAAATTTTATTCATCTGCTTCCCCCCTTTCCTTAATCCTTCATGCCGGAGGTGGTCATCGTCTCGATGATATTGCTCTGGCAGATAATGAAGAATGTAATCGGTATCGCGGCAATGATCAGCTGCACCACCGCTCCCGCTCCCTGTCTGGCCGGGCCGCCGCCCACGATCTGGTACAGAGAATACTGCAGGGGCTTGAGCTGCTCGCTGCGCAGGAAGCCGCTTCCTGTATTGGCCCACATGGACTGGAACTGGAAAATCGCCAGTGTCAGCCAGGCCGGCTTCACGTTGGGCATCACAATCCCGAAGAAAATCCGGAACTCCCCGGCCCCGTCCAGCCTGGCGGACTCAATCAGGGAATCCGGCAGCTGCTCCATGAACTGCTTCATCAGATACAGTCCCAGGCCGTAGGCAAATGCGGGCAGGATCACCGCCAGGTAAGTATTGTTGATGCCCAGCCATGAGATGATCATGTAGTTGGGGATGGATGTGACGCTGTAGGAAAACATCAGCGACAGCACCACCATCTGGAACAGGATTTTCTTCCCGGGGAACTTATGCTTCGCCAGAGGATAAGCCGCCAGGGACGCGCAGAGCACATGCCCCACCGTGCCGAATCCCGTAATGATCAGCGTGTTCAGCAGATACCTGGTAAAGGGCACCCAGGAGGTGGACATCAGCACATATAAATCCCCGAAATTATCCACGGATGGGTTTCTCACGAATATCTGCGGCGGAAACCGGAACAGCTCATCCAACGGCTTAAACGCATTGTTCAGTATCATCACCAGCGGAAGCGCCATAAACACACCGCAGATTGCCATAATGACAAACATGATGGTATTGCCCGCCATGGAACGGTTCAGCTGCTTTTCCTTTTTCTTAAAGAAGAAAAAGCGTCTGTTATTCTTTTTCAAGGCAACGGTATAGGTCTTTCCCTGCTGCTCTTTTGTCTTCGTTTTCCCGCTCATCTCATTCACCTACCCTTCTCAAGACCCTCTGGATGATCTGGTTGGTTCCCACCATCAGGGCAAACAGGATTGTAGCGATGGCACAGGCATATCCCATCTCATAACGGGTGCCGCTGCCGTAATCCATCAGGTGGGTCACGATGGTGGCGCCGGAGTAGTTCACGCTGGGATTGCCGGCCAGGTTGATGGAAATATCCGCCACCGCAAAGGACTGGGTAATCTGCATTACGGCGCCGAACATCAGCTGAGGCTTCATGGAAGGCAGGGTGATATACCACAGCTCCTGCCAGCGGTTCTTGATGCCGTCCATGGCTCCCGCCTCAAACAGGCTCTTATCCACGGTCTGGAGGCCTGCGATGAAGGTCAGGAAGCCGGTGCCCAGACTCAGCCACAGCTGCACTACAATCAGCATGGGCAATACGTATTTCTCCGTCTGCATCCACTGGATGGGCTCATAGATAAAGCCCCATTTCATCAAAATACCGTTCAGGTAACCGTAACGGTCACCGGATATGATGATGGACCACACCATAAATGCGTTTCCCGCAATGGAGGGCGCGTAGAAAATCAATGTCAGAAACGCCCTCAGCTTCCCCTTGAACTCATTGATAACCCAGGCGAAGAGGAAACACATGATGTAGCTTAGAGGCCCGGTAATCACCGCGAACACAAGGGTATTCTTCAATGCCTTCTTGAACACATCGTCGTCCAGCATTAACTTAATGTAATTCTTCCACCCGACGAAATTCGGCGCTTCCAGCATGTTGAAATCGGTAAAACTGATGACCACGGAAGCTGCCACGGGCAATACGGTGAAGATGAAGAACAGGATGAAATAAGGCGCCAGCATCACATAACTCATGCGGCTGTCCTTAATGTCCTGCTTTAAATACTGCCATTTGGTTTTTGTCTGCATATCAATCTCCTAACTTAGTCGCTGCGCGACGGCTCTGAAGGGCAAAGTCCCTTCGCGACTTTGCTGTCCAGTCGCTGCTGTTTTATTCGTCTTCCGCAGTCGCCATACCGAACTCCTGGCGCTTACCGGTAATTTCCGCATTGATATATTCGATGTACTCGTACATGGCCTCCCTTGGCTGCATCTTCTTGTCGGCATCGGCTACAACCACCGCGTAGAAAGCATTGTTCACATTACGCCATGTGAAATAGCTGCCGGGCACCTGGCGGAAGCCCTTTACATTGGCAAGCTGTGCTTCCAGAGCCTCATAATCGTCAGAGGGCCAGGGCAGATTGGCGAACGCCTCCACATTGGCGGTAGGATATCTGGCCGCCTCGCCCATCAGGCCTTCCATTTCCTTTCCATAGGCGGTCTGAGTCTCCTCCGACAGCCACCACTTCATGAATTCCCAGGAAGCAGCCTTATCCTCTGAGCCGTTCATCATCATACAGGCAAGTCCGGTGCTGGCGGAGACATTGTTCACGTTTCCGTTCTCATCCGCCACGCCGGGCAGTGTGGTGAATCCCCAGAGTCCCTTGATGTCGGGCGCCGATACCTCCAGCACATTGTAGGTTGTATAATCCGCAATGATAATCGGAGATTCCCCTGTACGGAACCTCTGTTCCACACTGGTGGCCCTGTCCAGCTTATAATCGGTATAAAATTCACAATATGCTTTAAATGCGTTTATCGCCTCTTCCGAATTCAGCGCGGAAGCCGTCCCGTCCTCGTTATATAATTCTCCCCCATACTGATAGAGCAGGCTGGTGAATGTGAGCTCGGAAGGCAGCATCCCCACGCTCATCTGATTCTTGCTCAGCTCCGAGATTACAACTTTCATGTCGTCCCATGTCCTGGGAACTTCCACACCCAGCTCGTTTAAGATATCCTTCCGATAGAACATCATCTGGAAATTCTGGGTCTCGGGCAGGGCGTACAGAGAGCCCTCGAACGTATACTGGGAAAGGGCACTGTCACGGAAGCGTGCCGCTGTCTGCTCCCAGTCCGGAAAAGAGGTCAGGTCCACCGCCGCGCTTCTCAGTCCGTAGTTCACCGGAAGATCATTGGAGGAGCCTGTGGTTCCTGTTGCGGAGGTAGCCACGGAGCCGCCGGCATTGGCGACCTGCAGCGCCACATCCGGCCCCTGTCCCGCCAGGGAAGCCTGCAGCAGGGTATTCATATCTACCAGCATGACATTGACATTAATGTTCTGCTTCGGGGTGAAGGTCTCGTCCACCAGAGACTTGATTACATTGGCCTGGTCACGTCCGCTTCCCACCCAGACGGTAATGGTGGGACTGTCCCCGCCCTCTTCCGCAATATTGCCGATGGCGTTGTAATCCACGATAAAGGAATAATAAAGCTTCTTAAATTCATGTCCCAGTTTGCTGAAGAAGGAATTCTTCACTTCAGGCGCATCCTGATCGGGGGACATGATATACAGTGCATCCAGCTGCAGGGGCTGGGACTGGGCGTTGGTAATCCAGGTTCCCAGGGCGCTCACATTGGTTTTGAAGTCCCCTACCATTTTGGTCACCTTCTCCACATCCTCCAGAATGTCTTCCAGCTGATCCCGCATGGTAATGATGACATTTTCCTCGCTGCCCCTTACATTTAATGCATCCAGGCTTCCCAGAATGGCATCCAGGTCTCCCTTAATCTCCGAAAGGCTCTCACCCAGGCCCGGCAGTCTCTTCTCAATCTGATAATCCCGGTACTCGTCAGGAGATACGCCGGTGATGCGGATAATGTTGCGGTATACCGAATTCAGCTTGATCACCGTATTCTGCACATCGCTGACCACCTGGGCAAAATCTCCCAGCACGGCCTGCATCCGCAGAGTATGATGGCCGGCCGTAAGGTAAAAACGGTACGGTTCTCCCGCCTCATCCGACAGCTTCATCATTTCCCAGTCGGAATTGTATGTAAATCCGTAATGACTCATCTCGCTGAAGGGAACCTGGCCGTCCAGCAGGATTTTCCGGGATACGTAGATGCCTTTCACAAAGTTCTGCTTTGCATGGAGGGCGATATTGTAAAAGCCGTCCTGCTCCACGTCGAATTCCCATTCAATCCACTGCCCCGTATGGCTCCAGCTGTTGCCGCCGATGGTATTGTTCTTCAGCGCCCTGGCGCTGTAGGGAGAAATGGCCGGGGAGGACTGGTCCTGCGTGGGATACAGCATGCTGGAGGATTTCTTCTGGGCGTATTCGGCCTGAATCTCCACAAGCTGCCCCGAAGCATCCTTCGCCCCGCTTCCGCTCCACTGCCCATACTGGCTCTGGTAATCCAGCGGCGCCTTTTCATTCTTTAATGTAATGGCGCCGATTACCATGGGCTCCCTCTGGGAAACTACGGTAATGGTATGCTTCCCTGCCGTCAGGTAAAGGCTCAGGGGCTCCACCACATAGCCCTCCGCGTCGTAAAGCTGGCTCTCCACCCATTCCGGCGCTTCCACCTGCGTGGGCTTTAAGTCATTCCCCTGGTTGTCGGACTCCCATTCGCTGATGGAATTCTTCCATACTCTGGAAAACTCGATTTCCGACAGCTGTTTGTAGGGCAGCTCCCCGTCCAGGAAAAACGCTCTCTGGATGGAAGAGCCATTTCCTTCGATGGGATAATAGGTCAGCGCCACCTGGTACATCCCTTCGCTGCGAACGTCCACCTCGTATTCCACCATCCCCGTGTCCTGTGTCAGAAGCGACTTTCCCGCCCTGCCTTCAAAGTCTGTCAGAACCTCAGGTTCTTCCTTCCCCTCAAAGCGCGCATAGTCACCGCCTTCCATGACATACACATCCTCCGGATAAGCGCTTCCCTGATGCTGTTCCTGATACTCCCTGAAATCCTGATACTCGGCTGTGTAGTTCAGCACATCCTTGTACTCCTCCAGGGGCTGGTCTGTCCGGGCCTGAACCGTAAGAACGCCAGGTCCTCCCGGCCAGGCAAAAGCCAGAAGCATCCAGACAGCAAAAAGACCGGCCAGACCCTTATGAAACCGTTTCTTCATCCATCTCTCCTCCTTTTATTTATACTCAGGACCGCCAGCCTTCACGGTACCGCTCCGTAAAACAGGACTGACGACCTTAAAGTCACCGGCATTCCGGTGGCTTTGTTATCCCATATGACTGTAAATCAATTAATACTCATGAATGAAAACAATTGCCAATCGAAAGGTATCACCAGTGAACGCTTCTACAATGCTGGTACAGTGATCGGCAGTTATACTCGTGAACGCATTTAATTGCCGCTTTCAGCTCTGGATTGCCGATGCGTTCACTCATTATACTGTGCAGACGGCAATTAATTACGTATGTGGGTATAAATGCGTCCGCGAGTATAACACAGGATTTTTAATTAATTATTTAATCATATTTAATTTATAAATTAATTATATTCTTAATCAATAATTTCGTCAATAGAAAAGTGCATTTTTGTCACTTCGCACAAATTCGGATGAAATAGCCGGACGGAAACAACTTATTTTTGTTTATTTTTACCACGTTTATTACATTTTATGTGTTTTTAGGCGAAGTGAAAAGAGGGATTGAATTAATAATTAATTTTACATTTAAGTTTTATTCTTACGTGATATATGATACCAAAAAAATGAATTTTGTGATACCTTGATAGTCATTCATTTTTTACCCGGAAAATCTTACATAACGGCACAATTACAGAAAAAAGCCGCCATACGGCGGCTTTTTTCTGATATAATGCCTTTCTTCAATTGCTTTTCACCCGAAGCAAGGCAGACGAACGCTCTCCATTGCTTTTCACCCGAAGCCGGGCAGACGAACGCTCTCCTTTTCCACAATGTGCCCCGCCACCAGATCCATCCGTTTCATGGCACCGGGGTCCTCCATGCGCTTCAAAACCTTTTTCAGGGATACCTGGGCCAGTTCTTTCATGTTCACTTCATAAGTCGTAATTTTACGGTCCGGCAGTCCGGGATACAGATAATTGTCAAATCCCACCACCGTCAC
>CANDMH010000008.1 GCA_947385785.1 uncultured Lachnospiraceae bacterium | reverse complement strand
CGCACCTGCTTCCCGCCACGCTGCAAAACCGGGAAAAACGCCGCACCTGCTTCCCGCCACGCTGCAAAACCGGGAAAAACGCCGCACCTGCTTCCCACCACGCTGCAAAACCGGGAAAAACGCCGCACCTGCTTCCTGCCACGCTGCAAGTCTGGAAGAACGCTGCACTTGCGTTCTTCCGTGCGAGACATAGAAGTTCTAAGGCAGCGTACTCTGCTGCCTTAGAACTTCTTCTCGCACCAGGCTGCCTTAGAACTTCTTCTCGCACTAGGCCCAGTACATAGCGCCCCTGTCCTCATAAATCAGCACATTTTTCAGGAAACTGATCGCCTTCTCCAGGCCTTCCCTGCCGGACATCAGTCCGTCCTCATGCTCGATGCTGACGGCGTAATCATAGCCCGCCATGCGCAGCTCGGAAATGATGTTCCTCCAATACTCCTCGCCGTTGCCATAGCCCACGGTACGGAAGATCCAGGACCTCTCCAGCTCCTCCCCGTAATGAGTGGTATCCAGCACGCCGTTGACAGCCGTGTTTCTGGCATCCACCTTCGTATCCTTGGCATGGAAATGGAAAATAGCGCCCTCCCTGCCAAGCTCTCTGATGGCAGTGCAGGGATCCATTCCCTGCCAGATCAGGTGGCTGGGGTCAAAGTTTGCGCCAATCTGAGGTCCCACCTCCCTGCGCAGCCGCAGCATGCTCTTCGTATTGTATACACAGAAGCCGGGGTGAAGCTCCATGGCGATTTTGGACACACCGTGAGCCTCCGCGAAGGCAGCCTTCTCCTTCCAGTAGGGCACCAGCACTTCATTCCACTGGTACTCCAGAATCTCGCTGAAATCATCCGGCCAGGGGCATGTGACCCAGTTGGGCGTCCTGTCCTCCCTGCTTCCCCCAGGGCACCCTGAGAAGGTATTGACCACCGGCACCCCCAGCTTCTCCGCCAGCAGAATGGCATTGGTAAAATCCGCCTCAAACTTCGCCGCCACCTGGGGATTTGGATGCACCATATTTCCGTGGCTGCTCAGGGCGCTGATTTCCAGATGATACTTATCCAGCGTCTCCATGAACGCATCCCGCTTTCTCTCATCTGCCAGAAGTCCCGCCGCGTCGCAGTGGGCCTTGCCCGGAAAACCACCGCAGCCGATTTCCACCATCTGCACGCCTCTCTCTGACAGGAACTTACATGCCTCTTCGAAAGGCAGATCGCCCAGTGCTACCGTCAATGTTCCTAATTTCATAGCAATTCCTCCGTTTTTTTATGTATTTTTACCATCTAGAATTTTATGTTGGTTTATTTGATTATAAAAAAAGACAGCATAATATGAAAGATTCATTTTGCTGTCTATACATACGATTCTGCTGTTTTTATCAATCTGTATATCCACTGGTGGAGGCTCTCTGTCGGCAGAAGATATCCGCCTGTTAGCGGAATCTGACTGCTATCTGGCGGCCGAGAGTCTCTGTTGGCGGAAAAATCCGCCTGCTGACGGCATCTGACTGCTATCTGGCAGCTGTAAATTGTGTCCGACGGTTCAGGGCTTCGGCGGCTGTGGTCTGTATGGAAGATCAGGGGCTTTGACGGCTACGGACTGTGTCCGGCAACTCAGGGCTTTGACGGCTGCGGCCTGTGTCCGGCAACTCAGGGCTTTGACGACTACGGACTGTATCCGGCGACTCAGGGCTTTGACGGCTACGGACTGTATCTGGCGACTCAGGGCTTTGACGGCTGCGGACTGTATCTGGCGGCTCAGGGCTTTGCGGCTGTGGCCTGTGTCTGGCGGAGCCGGGCTTCGGTGCTATCTCTTGAGGATTTCGGAAGGCGCGCATCCGTAATATCGCCGAAACTGCCTGCCGAAATGATTGTAATCCGAGAACCCCACGCTGTCCGCAATCTCAGCAACGTTTCCTTCCTTTTTCTTTAGAAGATTCATTGCCTTCTTGAGCCTCACTTCATTTATATACTGCAGCGGCGCCATGCCCATGCTCTCCTTGAAGAGATGGTTAAATCTGTCCTCGCTCAAATGAAGAATCCCTGCCAGCTCGCCATTGCCGATCTGCCGCGTATAATTTGACTGGATATAGTCCAGCACCAGATTCAGCCGCTCCAGCTGCTTCTTCCTTCTGTCACTCTCACGCTCTGTCAGAAATTCCACCGTATATTCCCGTACCAGATGAGCAATCAGCTTCAGCAGCTCCCCTTTGCAGACAAGGCGGTAACCGATCCTCTGTTCCGCATACTCCCGGTAAATCGCCCCCATAATCTCATCTATTATCTCATCCTTCTGAATCAGTGACTGAAAAATGACATTTCTGTCAGCAAGTTCCCTGGAAAATGCTTCCATCTCAAAAATCATCACCAGCACTTCCATATGGCTCCCGTCACAGTATCCTGCGTGGAGCTCATTGCTGTTTGCAATCACCAGATTTCCCTTCTCCGCCCAGATTTCTCTCTGGTTCAGGCACAGCAGGGTTCTCCCCTCCCTGACGTAATGCAGCTCGATATGTTCATGCCAGTGAGACGCAAAATACTGCTTCCTGCTGGAAATGTCATTGATATGCAGCTGCACCGGAAATTCCGGGTCGCTGATGATCTTCTGTTCGTATAAATCAAGATGCTTCATGGCGTCCTGACCTCCTTCCTGGCTGCGCACATTCCTTTCAGAGCCGGGAAGCCGCTGCGGATACTGCTATTCTTTCTCATACGCCACCCGGCAGGTCTTCCGGAAGCAGGCCAGGCCGTACTTATGGATCGTCTCCATGCCTTCGTCTTTCAGAAACCGGGTATATTCATGGGTTTCGATCTGCTCCATGGCCTCACGGCATGCCGCGTCAAAAGCGCCTTTTTCCGCATATTTCACTTCGATGACACAGCCGGTTTTCTCGCGGGGGGCAATGAGAAGGATGTCGGAGTAGCCCGTCCCGGACTCGGCGTTGGATTTTACGATCCAGCTGCCCTCTGCCCTCAGCAGGCCCAGGAATATGCCGTGGTAGAAATTCTCCTTCTTCTCCTTTTTCACTGCCGTGTCACGGATGCTGATGGACTCTGCCAGGAACGCGCCGAACAGCTCCTGCACGGTTACAGCGTCGCCCGTTTTGACTGCCGTGCAGAACCGTTCCCACCGCTCCCTGTCACCCGTTGCCTTCACGCGAAACCATGAGCGTATCCTGTCCTCGTAAATTCCGCGGATTTCCTTATTCGGAATCACCAGCTTATGAATCCTTCCCTCCGGCTTTCCGGCGTCGGTGAGATATCCCGTGGAGTAAAGGATGCTCCACAGATATGTCTGGCGAATTCCCCTGTCCTCATTGTCAAGGTCGGTGTATGTCAGTTCCGGGATGATTTCCTTCTCCACCGCTTCGCCGGAGATCAGCGCCTCTATCTCCGCTTTGGTGGCCTCCGTGGCCTCCTCAAGGATATCCCTGACGATGGCATTACTGCTGCTGTTCTCCCAGTGCGGCCTCATGGGGGCATCCTTTGACACTGTCAGCAGGTCGCACTGATTGATTACGTCCCAGGGGCAGTAGACGTCCACATCCCCGAAATGATAGCCGTCATACCATTCCTTCATATCCGGAAAACGGTTTTCCACACCGTAGTACCGCAGCATCTCCTTCACTTCGCCGTCCGTGAAGCCAAAATATTCCGCGCATTGTTCATCGGATATGGAGCGGACCTTGAAGTTGTTCAGGCCCGTAAAAATACTTTCTCTTGCAATACGCAGACATCCGGTGAGCACCGCGAATTCGAGATTTTCATTTGTTTTAAGCGCCCTACTAAGGAAGGAGCGGAGCAGATTGACCATCTCTGCATAATAACCTCTCTGATAAGCCTTGTCCAGCGGCACATCATATTCGTCAATCAGGATCACCGCACGGCGGCCATAGTGCCTGCAAAGCAGTTCTGAAAGCAGGTTCAGGCTGCTTTTCAGAGTATCCTCCCCTGACCGGGGAGAATAAAGCTCTTTCAGAAATTCCTTGTCTATCTCCGAAAGTCTGCTGCTGTCCAGAAGATACTGATGCCTGCGGGCTTCCTGTTTCATAATCCCCGACATCATTTTTAACGCACCTTCATAATTCCCGCCCTCCACATCCTTTAAACTGAGGGATATGACCGGGTATTTCCCCATATGCTGCTCACACAGCTCCCTCTCCCGGGAAATAGCCAGCCCTTCGAACAGGGAGACGTCCGCCCCGATCTCAAAGAAGCATTTGAACATGTTCATATTCAGGCTTTTCCCAAAGCGCCGGGGCCTGGTGAAAAGATTTACGGCTCCTTTCGTCCTTATGAGTTCAGCGATAAACGCCGTCTTATCCACATAGTAATAATCCGATTTAAAATCCTGGAAAAACTCAATTCCCACCGGAAGCGCCTTTTTTCTTTCCGGCATATGGCAGTCCTCCTTTCCTCATACCATGGAAACAGTGTGTGAACCTGTGATGCATTCAGTATATCACAACCTCTTATCTGTTTACAAGCAAAACAGGCGCTGTGCTTGCGCAACCCCCGTTCTTATGCTAATATATACTCACGGTCAAAAACATTTGCCAGTTGAAATTGTATAACGAGTGAGCGCTTCTGTCATGTAAAACAGAAATCGGCAATTAAATGCGTTCACGAGTATAGTACCAGCGCTGCCCTGTCATCAGCATGCCTGGGCAATACCAGCTAACGGCCCTGCGTAATGTCAGCCGCACCGGAAACCTTCAGGCCGCCGTCCTGCCAGGTAACCGTAACCGCCCCGGACTGCGCAGTCTGCACAATGACAGTTCCGGACGCCTCCAGGCGCTCCAGAAGCTCCGCATGGGGATGCCCGTAACGGTTGTCCCGGCCGCTGGAAATCACCGTCAGGAGCGGCTGCAGCTGATGAAGCAGTTCCTCCGGTGTGGAATTGCGGGAACCGTGATGCGCCGCCTTCAGAACAGTAATTCCGCCGATTCCCCTTTCCTGGATCTCCCGGAAAAATGCTTCCTCCCCCTTCTCCTGCACATCCCCTGTCAGAAGCAAAGTCCAGCCCTGGCCGCCCGTCCCGCCGCCCTGCCGTCCTCCGCTTTTTCCTTCCGAAAATTCCACCAGAAAGCATTCCGAATAAGCATTGGCATCCGCCGCGCTGAAGCCATTCCCCGGATGCAGGCAGGTAAATGCCGCGCTGGCGCATTCCCATCTGTCTCCCGCGGAAAGATAGCCTACGGGAACAGGCTCTCTCTGCGCCGCCTCTGCGGCCGCTCTCACCAGTTCTCCCAGCTGCTCCTCCCTGGCGCTTTCCTCGATAGCAGGCAGCAGCAGCTGACTGACCGTAATATTGTTTTCTCCCGCCATGCCCAGAAGCTCCACTGCGCCGTTGACATGATCCGCGTCCGGATGGGAAAGGAAGACCGCGTCAATGGTATGAATACCATTGTATTTCAGGCAGGGAATCAGAATGTATCTGCCGACATTCTTACGGCTGCTGCTCCCGCAGTCAAAGAGATAGACCTGTCCGGAAGCAGTCTGCAGCAGAATGCCGTCTCCCTGACCCACATCCAGAAAAGTAACTCTGTTTTCTGCCGGTGGGCGGACAGCGAACAGCGCCACGGCAAGCGCAAGCATAACTGCGGCGCCGCTCCTGGCTCCATTTCTCAATCTGCCGTCTCTTTTCCGGTCGTTTCCGGTGCTACTGTTTTCGATTCTTCCATTCCCGGTTCTTCCGTTTTCGATTCTTCCGTTCCCGATTCTTCCATTTTCGATTCTTACGCTTCCGGTTCTTCTGTTTTCGATTCCCCCGTTCCCGGTTCTTCTGTTTTCAATTCCTCCGTTCCCAGTTCTTCTGCTTTCGATTCTTTCGTTTTCGGTACTTCCGTTCCCGTTTAAAGCCGCCAGTCGAATGCCTGCGCCCCCGCACAAAAGCAGGTAATAAATCACAATCTGCCAGATCCCGGGACACCCCGGATTCCAGGTATGGAAAGGAAATCGGTCAAAGCAGCCGCATATAAACTCATAACCGCCCAAAATCATCCGGTCAGCAAATCCCAGCCAGCCCAGTCCGGGCACAAGCATTGCCAGCAGCCCCGTAATCATCATTGGTTTCAGAAAAGGAATTACAAAGAGGTTCAGCACTACAGAATAAACAGGAATTTCATAATAGAACCAGAGCTGCACCGGAAGCGTCGTCAGTGTGATGGACAGACTGGCAAAGAATGACTGCACCAGAGATTTTCCCAGGTTCTGTCCATTTTCCGCCGCAGATGCCAGTATCTCCCGCACCCTGCCGCCAACCCACCCGGCAGACGGAAGCCCAGAATCTGCCCTGCCCCTGGGCGCCTTTTTCGCGCTTCCGTGAGGCAGCTGCGGCTCCAGTGCAGGATATACCACTCCAATCCCCAGCACAGAAGTAAAGGAAAGCAGAAAGCCGCTGTTTTGCAGATAAAAAGGATTGCGCAGCACCATCAATGCCCCCATCACTCCAAGCGCCGTCAGCATATCATAAGTCCTCCCTGCGACTTCCGCCCCCATCTTGATCAGGTACATCCCGATGGCACGGCAGGCCGATACGCTGAAGCCCGTCATGCATCCATACAAAATCAGGATTACGCTTCCCGCCAGCGCACAGGGCGCAATCGGCAGTCCGGTCCTGCGCAGCAGTCTGTAAATACTCATTCCAATGATTGTAATATGCAGTGAGGATATGGAAAGGATGTGCAAAACTCCGTTTCGTTTATACAGCTCCTTCAAATCACTGTCCAGCTCGCTCTTATCCCCCAAAAGCAGCGCGCTCATCACTGCCGCCTCTTTCTCCGGGAAAATCCGGTACAGCCGCTCTTTCAAACGGCATTTCAGTCCGTACAGCCACTCCCTGACATGCCAGTATTCCTCGCCCCTTGCCAGGACAACTGCCTTCCTGAGCTTTCCTCCGACCTCCAGGGTTCTGTAATACACTGCCGCGTCAAATTCCCCGGGATTGGTGGCATGGGAATAAGCCGAAAACTGTCCCCTGACTGCCAGAAAGCTCCCCAGGGGAATTTTCTGCGCCTCTTCTGTCTCACATATGATATTTTCCTGAATCTTACCGGTATCCTGAATATGATTTACATGCCGCGAATCCGCGGATGACTGCCCATGAGCGTTTTGCCCAAGGGCATTTGATTCTGATAAAATGACTGACTTGAGATAAACAGATGTCTCGTTTTTCTGATATACCTGTCCGGCAATCAGATATTCCCCTCCTGTTTCCAGCTGATTTGCGCTGATATAACCATACGGCGCTTCTTCCGCCCATCCGGCTTTTAACCGGAAGGCGGCAATCATCACCAGGAACAGGGCGGCCGCAAATAATGGACGCCTCATGCAATTCCCCCTTTCTCTCAGGCTCAATGCAGTTCTCTCCGCTCCTTCCGAAGCGTCACGAACAGCAAAATTCCCGCTGCCGCCCCCATCAGCAGATAAGACTGCACCATGGGGCCGAAATTATAATGTTCCCCTTTCCACACCGTACCAAAATCCCGGTTGATATAAGTAACCGGCAGCAGCTTTGCCACCGCCTGCATGGGAGACGGCATATTGTCATAGCTGATACCCATCATGCCTCCCAGTATCATCTGTACAAAATACAGTATCATTGTCACACAGTAAGTTGCCCCGAACTTCTTTATCAGTGAGGAAATCGCATGGGCAAGGCAGAACAAAATCATGCTGAGCACCAGAATGCAAAGCAAATACAGTATAACTCCCGACACTGTCGGCGGCTCCACTTCCGCGAATCCATATCCCGCCGCGAAATAAATAACGAATGCAATGATCATAAAGAGCATTTCCGAAAGAATCCGGTTACAAAGGGTAACGCTGATCTTAATCCCAAATAATTCCAGCCTCTGCGGAATCCCCTTTTCCAGCTCCTGGGCATGAGACACGCCATACCCCATAAATATGGTCGCCATGGGAATCAGCGCGCCAATCCCCAGAAAGATACTCGTCATTGCGGCCGAAAGTATCGGTCCTTCCGGCATCTCCCCCGCCACAGCGCGGGTGATAATGATCATCATCAGTACAGGCATGCCCACTCCGAATATGTGCACATAGGGATTTCCAATGACATTGCGGAATTCAAAAAGCAGCATCTGCCCGGATATCAGTCTTTTCTTCTTACTGTTATTTTGCATGGTTCTCCTTTCCGCCGCTCCCGGGCATTCCGCCCGCTTCCCTGCCGGCCTTGTCCGCCCTGGCTTTCGCATTGATATACAGCATTTCAATGTCATTATTGCTGCGTTTATAATTGATATCATGTTCCAGCAGCAGTCTGACAATCCGGTTCTCCTTCTCCTCACTCTCACAGGACAGGGCAATCAAATGGGCCGGCGAAGCAAGCTTTTCAAAACCTGACAGAAGTGTCATGTTTCTTTCCGTATTGCCCGTTATAATCACTGCCCTTCCGCAGTACCTGCGAAACAATTCCTCACGCCCGCCATAGTCGATGACCTGCCCATTATCCAGAATCAGCAGCTTATCCGCCAGCTGGTCCAGTTCTTCATAATAATGAGAGACCATCAGGAAACTGGCATCCTTCCCCTGGTACCACTCCACCAGCTTTTCCACCAGCTTCTGACGTGTCTCAAAATCCAGCCCCGAGGTTACTTCATCATAAAAAGTGAGCGCCGCATTCTGCATCATGACCAGAATAATGGTAAAACGCTGCTTCTGCCCTCCTGAAAGCTTTGTATATTTTTTACGCAGGCAGTCTTCGAACTCAAAAAAGGAAATCAGCTCCTGAAGTTTCCTGTCCCTGGAAATCTTTGTGCCCAATATAGCTTCCATGATATACTTTACCGGCATGGAATCCGTATACTCGTTAAACTGCATATGGACTGCCATCTGCTCCGGCTTTAAACCCGTTTTTATCATCCCCTGATATGGTACAAGCCCCAGGATGCTTTTGATCAGGGTACTTTTCCCCGCGCCGTTGGAACCAATCACCCCCACCCGGTCGCCTTCTGCGATTTCAACAGGCGAGTGGATTGAGAGCACCGTATCCGCCCCGTATCGCACGGTTAGATTCTGAATGGATAACAGCATAAATCTATCACTCCTTTATTTCGGAACTGTCGGAAAACAGCTGCTGCCTCCGGACTTACAGCCGTTATTTGTAGACATTTCCCTATACTTGCGACCGAAAATATTTGCACAGCCGTGCACTTCTGCCGCCACTCTTATCTTATCAGAACCGTATGAATTTCGTATGAAGAAAGGATGGTGTTTTTATGCAGGTGACACAAAGCGATCCGAAAAAGGCAGATACCGGATTTCACTCCATGAATGTCAGCAAAGCAATCACACAGTTTTCTCCGTTTTGCACCGATATGGAAATGCCCAGTTTTCTGGCATAAAAGGAAGCAATATAAAGCCCCAGCCCATGACTGTCCAGGCAAGAGGCGCCCTCGCGGCGGCCTCTGACAAAGGGGTCAAAGATATGCGGCAGCAGCTCTTCCTCTATCGGCTCACTGGTATTTTCGATTCGTATTACCGCTTTCCCTTCCTCGCTGCGCTCCTTAAGCTCTATTTTTACAGTTCCACCCCTTGGCGTATATTTCACGGCATTTGACAGAAGATTATCCAGAATCTGCGTAATCATCATTTCATCCGTGTACAATGACAGACTGTCCGCTCCGGAAACAGCAGCCGAAATCCCCCTGTCCGCCAGCTCCACCTGATAGGACTGCAGCCGCTGTGTCAACAGCACGCCCACATCCATCTGCTGCAGTTCTTTGCTCTCCGCGCAGTGATTCAGGTACAGAATCTCCTCCACCATTTTCCGCATGGAAAGCAGCTGCTCCTTCACTTTCGGCAGGTATACCTTCGTCTCCCTGTACCGGCCGACTTCATTCATCATGCCATCTACCAGCAAAAGTGCCGCCGCTATGGGCGTTTTCAGCTGATGGGAAGAAGCGCGCAGAAATATTTCCTGACGCCGGTTTTCCTCCTCCAGCTCCCGGTTCTTCTCTTCCAGCTCCTGATAGCTTTCCCTGATCTGCCGGTAAAAATCATCCAGTGTATCGGCCAGTTCCCGCACCTCGTCCTTCCTGTCAGGCCACTCCTCCGACAACCGCCTCACAGCACAGTTTTGGGCATACTCCATCTCCTCCGCATGCCGCGCCAGCCGCAGAATAGGCCCCACAATTCCCCGGGAATACATCTGTGAAAACAGGAGAACCAACAGCAGAATCACTGCCCCCAGCATGGGAAGGCTCTGCAGCACCACCGGCCGGATTTCATCCACATCCGGCGCCACAACCGGCAGACAGGATAGAACAATACTGTTTTCCGTCTGTTCCACGGCAATATAGTTCGCATATCGGTTATGTGCATCCTCCACGCTGGATTCCATAATCATCAAATCTCCCGAATAGGTATGCACCTTCACTGACTCATGAAAAAATTCTTCCTCAATCCCGCTGTTAGACTGCAGCCGGACTTCCAACGGAAATGAGCCGGAATCAGACACAGCCTCCTGCAATATCTCCCTCAGCGCCTCCACTTCATCTGCCAGTTCAAGCTCCCATTCCGGCCGCTCCCCATCCGCCAGGCTGTCACGGACCAGTTTCTTCCGGCAATTGTCCAAAATCTCCGCAATCCGTTTATCTTTCAGAATGATTTCCGCGGAAAATGCCTTGCCTGTCACTAAAATACTGTCTCCCTCCAGCGGAATCTCCACCGAATAACAGGCCGTGACATTTCTCACCCGCACACCGTCGTAGCTGCCGGATTCCATATATGCCCTGTGCTGTTCATAGACAGATTTCAGATTCTGTTCCATCACATGTTCCACATAAAGCGATGGCAGCATACAGATAAAATATCCCACCAGAAATAACATCATGACGCCTGCCAGCACCATGCTGTACAGCAGATTTTTTCGCCCCAGGCGCACGGTTCCACCTCCATCCTGCCGATTTCCATTCCCGGACAGCCTCCCGCATGCTGCCAGGCACATCCGACCGAAAATGACACTTCCAATGCTTTCAGTTCAGAAATGCTCTGTCAAACTGATATCCCACTCCGATGACGGTCCTGATGCAGGCCACAGGAAGCTTTTTCCGCAGATTCTTCACATGGGCATCGATAATCCGGTCATTGCCGATATAATCTTCATTGAAAATACTCATAATAAGCTGTTCCCGGGTAAATACTCTGTCAGGCTCCCTGTAAAGCGTCTGCAGCAGCAGATATTCGCTGAGAGTAAGGGGCAGCTTCTCACCGTCATACAGCGCACAATAAGCCTCTTCCTTCAGCACCAGTCCATTTTGCTCTTCCGCGCTCTCTCCTGTGTGTCCGACAGTGCGCCGCAGTATGGTTTCCATCCGCTTCAGCAGAATGATAGGCGAAACCGGTTTGATTACATAATCATCCGCATACAGATTAAAAGCCTTCACCTGGGTTTTTTCATCCTCCAGGGCAGTCAGCATAATCACGGCAGTCTTCTTCCGCCAGGCATGGATACATTTCAGCACCTCGAAGCCGTCCGCCCCCGGCACGCAGATGTCCAGCACTGCCAGATCAAAATCCTGCTCCCTCACCAGACGGATTGCCTCGTCCCCCCGCTCCACTGTGGTAACCTGATATCCCGAAATCAGCATGTACTCTGTCAGAACCTCACGGATGGCAGGCTCGTCCTCTAAAAATAATATCCTGTACGGCGTCTCTTTCATATGATTGATGTCTCCCATTCCTGCATGGCATGTACAATCTCCCGGGAATCTAATTCCTGAGGAAGCTAGTTCCTTAGGAATCTAATTCCTCAGGAACCCGCTTCCTTACTCACATCCCAAAACAATTGATCAATTATCCAGCGTGGTCACAATATCCAGATTCCGTTCATAAGTTGGCGTTGAAAAGTTTGACGGCACCTCCCCGTTGATCATTATCTGCACCTTATTCACACTGCTCAGTTCCACGAGGGAATTGACTATGGCATACACTGATACATCCGTGGATACATTATTCACCACTGCCAGGAATGTCTCATCCAGATTCACATAGCAGATGCCGTCCTTCGTCATAACGCTGACGATCTTCGTCCCCGGGTTGACAGAGGGGAACAGCCCCTCAATCCGCCCGCTGGGTCCCGCAATCAGCTCCTCCACCACAAAACGCTCCAGCGGCGTATTTGTGGAATAATGCTTTTCCCTGTCCGCCGCAATCAGCTTTGTACCGCTTTCATCCGCAAAATACAGCCTTACCCTGGCTTCCTCATAGGTATTGATCTCATTCCCGTCATTGTCGATAAACTGCTCCGCATTCATCCATCCCACTGTATTCTCTTTCTTATCCAGAAGAGGACTTCCCTCCACCGTAATCATCACCAGGCTGACCTGGGGCAGCTGTGTCAATGTGCGCACCACTGCGGCACGTACCAGGATTTCCGTAATTGGCGGCAGTTCCCTGTAGGCCGCATCCACATCAATCTGCAGATTTCCTCCCTCCAGCATCGTCCCCAGCACCTGAAACCCCATGGCAAAGGGTGCCTTGTACTCCAGCTTCTCCGGCTCCGTAGACAGGCAGATGATCAGTTCCTTCAGCTGCTCTTCCGGCGATACCGCCTCCATCACATGAGAATGCATCTCCACCTTCGTCTCGGAATTACTGACATAATATACCTGGTAGACATTCCCGTCGTCCTCTTCCTTTCCGGAACATGCGGCAAACAGTAAAACCGCGGCCAGAACAGGCAATATTCTCAACTGCTTTTTCATAACACTCCTCCATTTCCTGTTCCCTAAAATTGCAGTGCAGAACAAGACAGGACTTTCCAGACTCATCAGCAACACTGTATCGTTCATCCTGCACCATCCTTATGACACGACACTGCTCCCCGCATTGCTCAGCGGGATTTTTACTGTAAAACAGGAGCCCTCCCCTTCCACACTGGTCACCGTAATGACTCCCCGATGCATCAGCACGGCGCTTTTTGTAATCGCAAGCCCCAAACCGGTACCGCCGATCTCTCTGGAATGGGATTTATCTACCCGGTAAAACCGTTCATAAATGTGCGACAGCGCATCCTCCGGTATCCCCAGCCCGGAATCGCGCACCTGAAAGGTAAAATACTGATGATCTGCATCCAGTTCCACCTTTACCCAGCCATGTTCTTTGTTATACTTGATGGCATTCTCCACCAGATTGGTCATAATCAGCGTCAGCTTTACTTCATCCACCTCGGCCACAACAGGACGTATGCTCTCAAAGACTACTTCCACGTCTTTCTTTCGCGCAATAGGGCGGAGCCGTTTCAGGATCAGTTCCGTTAAATCATTGATGCTTATGGATGCGATATTCAGTTCCTGCGCCTTCTTGTCCATCTTCACCAGAACCAGCAGATCCGTAATAATCTGGTTCTCCCTGTCAATTTCCGAAACGATATCTTCCATGAATTCCCGGTACAGCTCCGCCGGCGCATCTCTCTGGGCAAGCAGTGAATCTGCCAGCACCTTGATTCCCGCCATGGGTGTTTTCAACTCATGGGACACATTTTCCACAAATTCCTGCCTGGAATTATCCAGTGTCCGCATTCGCTTCAGCAGCTGGTTAAAAGCATCCACAATATGTGATGTCTCCGCATAGTCCGGCACGGAAATGCTCTCATCGCTGTAGCCCGCCTGCACCTCATTGATGGCTTCCGTTACACGGTTAAACGGGCGTGTCAATATCACAGACAATACCATTGCCATGGCCACAATTACTACAATCATCAGGTTCTGCAGGAGCACGGATTTCCGGTTCAGCACCTCAAGCGTGGCAACCGTCGCGTCATTGGAGATGCTGGTCAGCATGACACCCACCACCTTCCCTGCCTCCACACTGGCATCTATGATAGGCGTAGTCATCTCTATATAACCATGCTCCCTGTCATAATTAGACATGCTCTCTCCCTGGAAGCATCTGATCACCTCCTCAGAGATAATCGTCTTGCCCTCACTGATATCATAGGTATCTCTGACCACACAAAGCGTGGCATCGATGATCATAACACGTCCCTCATACAGATTGGAGATCATCTCCAGTTCCGCGTTGATCACGTCCCGGGACACACTGCTGCTGTATCCTTCAGGCTTTGTATTAAAATAATTGTTGCTGATCAGGTGGTTCCCCACAATCATCAGCTGGTTTTGAACAGTGGAAATTCTCTGTTGGACAGAATGCTCTTCGTAATTATCCAGAATCCCATAACGTACAATCATGCTGGGGATAAAACCCGCCGCCAGCACAATGATAAAGATGCGCGCCTGTAAGCTGCGCAGAGAGAGAAGCCTCTTCAGCTCCTCGAATATTTTTGCTGCCATTTGCCACTCCCGCCTGATGCCCGGTCTCTTTTGAGGGCATGCTCTGCGGCACCTCCCGTCCGGACCGTTATGTCTCAGGAACTGCCGGAAAATAACTGCTGTTTTTTAGGTATTTCTTTTGAACTCCAGGAGGCGCGAAGCGGTTCCTGAAGTTTGCAGACATTTCCTTACACCTGAAAATAATAACCCACGCCCCACTTCGTATGCACGTACCGGGGTTCGCTGGGATTGGCTTCCACCTTCTCCCGGAGCCTTCTGATATGCACATCCACCGTGCGCACATCCCCGGGATAATCCGCGCCCCAGACTAACTTCAGCAGACTCTCCCGGCTGTATACCTTATCGGGATTCAGCATAAGAAGTTCCAATAATTCGAATTCTTTGGCCGTCAGACCAATCTCCCTGCCGGAGATGAACGCCCTGCGCCCTTCACAGTCAAGGCGCACCTCTCCACGCTCCACACTTTTGGCCGCGGGCATTTCTCCCATGATACGCTTGGGCTCCGTGCGGCGCATGATTGCCTTGATTCTGGCCTTTACCTCCAGAATGTTGAAAGGCTTGGTGATATAGTCATCCGCGCCGTATTCCAGCCCAAGAATCTTATCCATGTCCTCGCCCTTGGCAGTCAGCATGATAATAGGGACATTGGAAAACTCCCGGATCTGCTGGCAGACTTCAAAACCGGTGAGCTTCGGCAGCATCACATCCAGAAGAATGATGTCATATTGATTGGCGCGGGCATATTCCAGGGCTTCCTCCCCGTCATAGGCACAGTCCACCTTCATATCATCCTGTTCCAGGCTGAAGCGGATTCCCTTCACAATCAATTTTTCATCATCTACCACCAAAGCTCTCTTCCCAGCCATAGCAACCTCCACAGAGTTTCTATTTCACACTTATCTTATCACAGATTTTCTCATACATTGCATTCTTGATTCCGGGTACCTTCATAATATCTTCACAGCTGTCAAAGCCGCCGTTGGCCTCACGGTATGCGATGATATCCGCCGCCCGGCTCTCTCCCACACCGGGCAGAGTACAGAGCGTTGCCGCATCGGCAGTGTTGATATTCACAAGCCCCGATGCCGCTTCCCCACCGGAAGCTCCCCCAACCGTGTCCGCCACGAATTCTTCTCCCTCGGCAGGAAAATACAGCTTCTGCCCGTCGCTGACCCAGTCCGCCAGATTTACTGCCTCTCTGGCCGCTTCCCCTGAAAAGCCTCCTGCCGCAAGAAGCGCATCCTCGGCCCGGCTTCCTGCAGCAATCTCCACTACACCGGGATTCACCACTGCACCGCAGACATAAACACGGATTACCGTTTCCTCTTCCTTCGCTTCTTCAGCTTTCGCACCATCTGTGCTTTCCGAAGCCTCAGCCTCCGTTCCGGAAGTCCGGCTGTCCTGGCTGGCATTTTCTTCTATTCGGTTTTTCGTATCCCCGATGAGAATCGTTCCGCTTTCTTTCCCACAGCCGCAGCACAGGATACACGCAGCCGCAATCCATAAAAATATCAGAATATTTCTTTTTTTCATCATAGTCCCTTTCTCTTTTCCAACCGGAACCGCCTGGGAATTGCGCAGAACCTTCGAAGCACTGCCATTTCCCTATCCTGTCCCGGGAAAAGCCAAAAAGGGATTGCCTCTCTATGCTGATTCTCTTATTGTATCGGAATTGTATCCTTTTTACAAGTGCCTTTATAAAATCTTCATGAAAATTTCTGAGGCAGGAGGTAAAGAAAATGTTATTGACTGAATATAACGAACGTAAATACATGCGCATGTTCCGCAGGGAGGCACGGGAAGAAGGACTGGCTGAAGGGTTGGAACAGGGAATGGCTCAGGGAATGCAAAAAGAACGGGAGCGTCTGCTGCGTACCATGCTGAAAAACGGTGCATCCGCAGGCCAGCTTACAAAGCTGACCGGACTGTCCGTCTTCGAAATACAACGAATCCTCAAAAGCAAAAAGAAGCGCCTCAGACTGCGCTCTGCAAAGAAGAATAAAATGACAAATAAATATTTCCGGATATAGGAAATGTAGCGAAACGGAAATGGGCTTACCGGATTTAACATGAGTACATGTATATATCCCATGCGCAGGGGAACAAAACATCCCCTGCCCGGTTCATTTCCACTTGAAAATAATAATGCCGGCCACTGCCACTGCCATCCCCAGGGCCTTTCGCCATTCCCATGGCTGCTTCTCCACTCCGAACCAGCCAAAAAGCTCAATGATATATGCCACTGCCAGCTGTGCCACCACAATCAGCATGACCGCTTTGGCAGGTCCCAGCATGTCCATGCTCTTTATTACGGTATAAGTGATAAAAGCGCCGATTGCCCCTCCCAGGAGCATATACTTCGGCTGCACCGTAAATACGTTCATCAGATTACTTCTGTCCGTACAAACCCAGGCTCCCAGACAGACGAACAGCGCCGTCAGCTGCACAAACGCGCTTGCCGTCCAGATGCTGGAAGATTTTGTCACCTGAGTGTTGAACACACCCTGCACACTCATCAGCGCCCCGGAAATCAAAGCAATAAAAAATCCAATCATAGGCTGCACCTTCCTTTCAGAAGCCGAAATCCTGCATCTCATACGACTCCCTGTCTTTCAGTGTATCCTATGACTGGAAATTTATGCATCTATACAAACTATACTCACTTTCCTCCGGCAGTAACCTGCTCCGAAATGGTTTCGTCCAGTTCCTGTACCAGCTCTGTCACATCGGCGCCGTTCCATACCTTTGAAAACAATCCCTCCAGCTGAAGCCAGAAATTCCCGGTTTCCATCATTTTCGGCAGCGGTATGCTGTCCGCATATTCCGCCTTAAAAATCTGCAGCGCCCCGTTGTCCGCATTCGCCCGCAGATTCGCCGGCACCTTCCCCGTCATGTCATACAGGGAATCCGCATATTCCGTCACAAGCCAGGCCGCGAAACGATTTGCCAGCTCCGCATGCTCCGAATAGCTGTTCACCGCCACCGCATTGGTAACGGACATGGAGCGGCTCTGCAGCCCAGCGCTCACCTGAGGCAGGGGTGCTATTCCGTATTCAAAATTCAGGCTGCCCTCCGCCTTCGCGTCCTCCAGACGCTTTACCACATCCGTTGTGGCAATGGTAAAGACCAGCTTACCCTGACAGAAATCATCTATTACAGAAGTGTAGTCTACCGTGTCCGACTCTATGAAGAAGAACTGGTTCAGCGCTTTGTAAACCTCCAGACACTGAATAGTCTCCGGACTGTTAATACTGATCATGCCCGGATTGTCGCCGCTGTCCCCTCCCACGATCATATAATTTCCCACCATCCAGTAATTATAGAAAATATCGGACACATCCCACTTCATGACACCGTCCACTCCCAAAGGCACGTCAAAGGTATTCGCTATATTCAAGATGTCATCCACCGTAGTGGGAATTGCCTGACTGTAATACGTCTCCCGCAGAGCGGCCAGCTGCTCTTCGTCCACTGCAATCCCGTCTGTCTCCTCCGGATTCTCATCCAGCTCACCGGCCTCCAGAAGCTCCTTCATGGCAATCTGTGACGCCCATTCCTGCAGATAAGTATCGTTGTAGACAAGGGCGCTGGTCTCAAAGAAAAGAGGATACCCCACCAGCATGTCCTGATAAGTGACAGCAGAAAGGGCAGCCGCCGGAAAATTCTCCGCATTGCACACACCTCCCACATCCTCAATCCGGGAGGCCAGTCCCGCCAGGCTTGCCTTCTCCAGCGAATCATTGCTGATAATATAGGCATCCGGCACCTGTTCAGAGGAAACGGACGCCCGGTTCACCGCCTCCAGGTATTCCCCGTCGGAGACCAGCACCGGAATCACCCGCACATCCTCCCGTTCCCCGAAAGAAACAACCGCACTGTTCAGGAAATTCGTCATACTTTCATCGGAATACCAGAAATAAATTGTCTCTTTATCCGCAGACCAGGGCAGAAGCACTCTGGCATTCTCCCCTGACTCATCCTCATTTCCGGCCTGTAAAGTTCCCACACAGAAAAGACCTGCCGCCATAGCCGCTACAATGGCCGCCGCAATCAACTTCTTTTTTAAATGCATTCTAACCCCCGGATTCAATCAGGAATTGTATTCCTTCTATTCACAATCTGAAAAATGCAGCCATATTGATTGGAACCTGCTGTTTATACTCGTGAGCGCATCTATTTGCCAAGTGCCCGCCTTGCGGCATGGATGCGCCCACTCGTTATACTTTTACATTGACAAATGTTTTCGGCCGCAGTCATTCGGCCTGCTCCTCCTGCGGTTCCATACAGCTCTCCAGGATATCAATCATCTCGTCAATATTTGCTTTCGAAATAATAAGCGGCGGCAGGAATCGAATAATATTTTCTCCCGCATTGATTAGAACCAGCCCTTCTTCCAGCGCCCGGCTGATGATATCTCTCACAGGACGATCAAATACCAGTCCCTGCATAAGCCCCGCCCCCCGGCGCTCCAGAATGCAGTCATACTTTTCCTTCAGGGTGTCCAGGCAGCTCTCCAGGTAAGGCGCAACCTCCCTTACATGCTCTATGATATGATTCTCTTCAAATAAAGCAAGGACTTTTTCCACGGCCGTGCAGACAAAAGGATTCCCGCCGTAGGTAGTTCCGTGGTCGCCGGCGGCAAGGGAATTCTGTGCCACCTTCTCCGTCATCAGAAACGCCCCCACAGGCACACCGCAGCCCAGCGCCTTGGCCGTAGTCATGATATCGGGCTTCACGCCATAGCGCTGCCATGCGTACATATACCCGGTTCTCCCCATACCGCACTGAATTTCGTCCAGAATCAGGAGGATATCCTTCTCCTCGCAGATTGCCTTGATTTCTTTCAGGAAGCTCTCATCAGCCGGATGAATGCCGCCCTCACCCTGCACCGGCTCCAGAAGAACGGCGCAGGTTTTATCGGTAATCTGTTCTTTTACGCTCTCTATATCGTTCAGATCGGCAAACCGTACATTTCCAATCATGGGCAAAAAGGGTTCCCGATATTTAGGATTTCCGGTCACCGAAAGGGCGCCGAAGGTTCTGCCATGGAATGAATGGTTCATGGCAATAATCTCATGGTCAGTTTTGCCGTCTTTGAGATAAGCGTATTTTCTGGCGGCCTTGATCGCACCTTCTACAGCCTCCGCGCCGGAATTGGTGAAAAATACCCTGTCCATGCCGGATACCGCTTTCAGCTTCTTCGCCGCGTTGATGGCGGGCACATTATAATAGTAGTTGGAAGTGTGCAGCAGCCTGTCAACCTGGGATTTCAGGGCATTGTTGTATTCCTTATTATTGTATCCCAGGGCAAATACGCCTATACCCGAGACGAAATCCAGGTACTTGATGCCGTCGGTATCATATAAATATACCCCTTCCCCTCTGTCCAGCACAACCGGATAACGGTTGTAAGTGTGAAGAAGCGCGCCTTCCGCTTCATCAATGTATTCCTGCATGTTCATAATCATTCATCCTCCTATTCCAGTTCCGCATATATCCCGCCGGCACCAGGCCTCCGCAGAGCATTTCCGGCCGCTTAATGATTGCGTCCTAATTCATATTTCCTTCCATGTGCTCCATTTCTTTGTCGTCCACAATGGCGGTGCCGATTCCCTGATTGGTAAAAATTTCCAGCAGCAGGCAGTGGGGAATCCGGCCGTCCAGGATGTGGACACGATTTACGCCGTTCCGCACCGCGGCGGTGCAGTTGTTCAGCTTGGGCAACATGCCGCCTCCGATATAGCCCCCGGCTACCAGTTCCTCCGCCTGGGAAGCCGTAATCCTGGAAATGAAGCCCTGCTTCTCCTTGAAATCCTTGTAAATGCCCTCGATGTCCGTCAGAAAAGCCAGCTTCTCCGCTTTCACCGCACGGGCGATGGCACAGGCCGCGTCGTCGGCATTGATGTTATAGGTCTGGAAATGATCGTCCAGGCCTATGGGTGCTACGATAGGCAGGAAATCTTTTTCCAGTAAATCGTACAGCACCTTGGGATTCACCTGGGTAATCTCCCCCACATAGCCGATGTCCTGGCCGTCGGAATATTTCTTCTCCACCTGCAGCAGGCCGCCGTCCTTGCCGCTGACGCCCACAGCCTTCACCCCCAGCTCCTGCACCATGGTAACCAGGTCCTTGTTCACCTTGTTTAACACCATCTCGGCGATCTCCATGGTCTCTTCGTCCGTCACACGCAGGCCGTTCACGAAGGTGGATTCTTTTCCTACTTTTCCTACCCAGCGGCTGATCTCCTTACCGCCCCCGTGGACGATGATAGGCTTGAAACCTACCAGTTTCAGGAGCGTCACATCCTTGATGACGTTTTTTTGTAATTCCTCGTTGCTCATGGCGCTGCCGCCGTATTTTACCACGATAATCTTACGGTTAAAGCGCTGGATATAGGGGAGGGCTTCGATGAGCACCTCCGCTTTTTGAAGTACTTTTTCCATGTCCTTTTCCATGGGTATCGCTTCCTTTCTCATTGTGGCTTTTTTCTGTCAATTCTTCCTTATCTGCTCTGCAGTGCCTGTGCCTGTTTTCTGTTTCTTTCCGGAATCAGCCCATTCGGAACCGTCATTGCCTATTATCCTCTTTCTTCCGCATTCCTTTTCGGAGGACAAGCTTTATCAGGAAACATATGACCAGAGTGGCCAGCGCTGCTGCGCCATATATTAAGCTGCCGGTGTACCATGGAGCAGAATACATGGCATAGAGACCCGGATGTGCCTTGTAATCCCAGTAAGTATAGATTCCATGCCCTATCCATACCCCTACAGAGCTTCCCATAATGATATTCAGCACATTGTTTATTTTCTGCCTCATTCCCACGCCTCCCTGTCTCTGCACGGTTGTAATGCACAGCCGAGACTTCACGGTTCCTGCATAACTGCTGTATGAATGCCGGGGCTTTCCGGTTGCTGCCCCGCTGCAATATGCAAACCGGGATTTTTCGTTTCCCGCATGGCGACTGTCCGCATACCAGGATTTTTTGGTTCCTGCATGGAGGTAGTCTGCATACTGGGACTTTTCGCTCCCTATATGACAGCTGTCCATATACCAGAACTGTCCGCTCCCTGCCTGGCTTCCTTCTGCATGCCGGGACTGTCCGCTCCCTGTATGGCTTCCGTCTGCATGCCAAAGGCTTCCGAAATCTCAGCTTCTATAATCCGCGTTAATCTTCACATAATCATAACTCAAATCGCATCCCCATGCAACAGCCTCCTGCTCCCCCATGTGCATGTCCACCAGGACGGTGACTTCCGGGTCTGAGAGGATCTTCGTGGCCTCTTCCTCGCTGTAGCTGCAGGCCGCTCCGTTCCCATAGATATGAATCCGGCCGCTTGCGCTCTGAAAGTAAAGGTCCACGTTCTCCGGGTCAAACTGTGCTCCGGAGTAGCCCAGCGCGCAGAGGATCCTGCCCCAGTTGGCGTCGTGGCCGAAGATGGCCGCCTTGGTCAGGGAGGAACAGATAACGGATTTGGCCAGCATCCGGGCATCCTCTTTGGAGGCTGCACCGATTACCTTCGTCTCAAACAGGGCCGTGGCGCCTTCCCCGTCCCCCGCCATCTTCCGAGCCAGGTATGTGGTGACATAACGCAGGGCCTGGCAGAAGGTGTCATAGTCCTCCCCTTCCTCCAGAATCGCCTCATTGTCCGCAAGCCCGTTGGCCAGAATCAACAGGGTATCGTTGGTACTGGTGTCCCCGTCCACGGAAATCATATTGAAGGAATCCTCCACATCCGCGCTGAGCGCTTTCTGGAGCATCTGTTTTGATATATTCAGGTCTGTGGTAAGGAATGCAAGCATGGTGCACATATTAGGGTGTATCATGCCGGAACCCTTGCACATGCCTCCCAGGGTTACGGTTTTTCCGCTGATTTCAAACGTTACAGCGATCTGTTTTTCCACTGTGTCCGTGGTCATGATGGCCTTCGCGGCATCCGTCCCGGCTTCCGGTGTGTCCGCTTTGGCGGCGGCAAGCTTTTTGATGCCTTCCGTGATCCTGTCCACGGGGATCTGCATGCCGATGACACCGGTGGATGCCACCAAAACGGAAGTCTCAGGGATACCCAGCAGTTCGCCTGCACATTTGCTTTCCGCCGCACAGCAGTCCATGCCTTCCTTTCCCGTGCAGGCGTTGGCAATGCCGGAATTGGCGATTACCGCCTGGACGTAGGGAGACTCCTGTACGATTTTCCGGTCCCAGAGCACAGGGGCAGCTTTTACCACATTTGTGGTAAAGGTCCCTGCCGCCACGCAGGGGGCCTCGCTGTAGACCAGGGCCATGTCCTTCCGGTTCTGGTATTTGATGGCTGCTTCTATGCCTGCTGCCTGAAATCCTTTTGCTGCGGTTACGCCGCCTTGTATCTGTTTCATGTTTATACCTCCCGTGCTTTTGATAAAAGGTGCAGTTTTTGCGCCGCATTCAACTATGGGAAGCTGCACTTGCTTCCTATAATGTGTATTGCAATAACTGCGGAAACTGGCTACTGTGCTCCCGTATATAGTTTCGCTTAAAAGCGGCAAATGCTGACTCTCTGCGCAGCAACGCTTCCAACTTCCTCATAATGACTCTGGACTGGGGATTCTTCTTCATCTCTTCCAGGTTATCGTACAAAATATTCATTTCCTCGTTTAGCTTCCGGAAACGGAACTCCCTTTTATAATCCCGCATTGCGGTATTTTTCAGCTTAAACACTTCTTCAACCAACACTGCTGTCAGGACAGCTTCTGGATCATTCTGTTTTTTGGGTATCACAATAACTTCTCTTCCCTGAAGCCGGAAAGTAATTGTCTCTTCCGGATCACGGTTGCAGCAGTCCAGAACTCCCTCGTCATATTTCCGCTGATTCTTCACCTTATTGCAGTGTCCGCAGACCCAGAACAGGTTATTCCAGTCAAATACTCTCTCCGGGTATGTTCTGTTTTTATGGGACAATAAATGCTCTACCTCCGGATCCTGCAGGCCCTTCAACTCACAGATATAGCATTTGTTATGGAAATCTGCCTTAAGGCGCTGAATCACATCCGCTTCGGAATAGCTGCCCCCCGAAGGGTTTTGAGCCTGTATCGCCAACGACGCGGGCGCAGGAAAGGAACGCTCAATCTTAACCATCAGATATCCTCCCTGCTTTCAAACTCCAATTTCAGTCTCTGATATTCTGTTGTGATATCCAGTGCAAGGTAATCCGGTATCTCGTTCAGGAACATTTCCAGACCCGCGATTTCCTCAAAATCATCGTCCGTCAAGTTCTGCTTCCTGACAAGTTCTCTGTATCTTGTAAATTTCTCTTCCAAAGTCTTCGACATCTCGCTTGCCTGAAAATAACCCTCCACAATTCCGCCGTAGGGAATATCTGCCAGACCATCTTCCACCAAAGTATGATTCTCCAGGTCATAGATTACCGCATCCGGTATACTGTTTAAGATAAACGGCGAGTGCGTGGACACAATAAACTGAATATTGGGGAATACCGTCGTCAGTATCTCCAGGATCGATTTCTGCATTTCTATGTGCAGATGGGTTTCGATTTCATCCACCAGAACGATTCCGGGGATGTTGAAGTCGAATGAACGGTTTGTTTGCTTTTCCATCCTGATGATAATGTCCAGTACGATGTCCAATACTGCGGCAAATCCGCTCGACAGGGTGTTGAAATCAAATGGATCTTTGCCCTTTTCCCTGATTTGGAAAGAAAAATCCTCTTCCTCGAAAATCAGCTCCAGCGAATCGTCGCTGAATATCCTTTGCAGTAATTTTGTAAATTTATCGAACCATTGACTAATAGATTCTGCTTTTTCGTACTTCCCCTTATTTTTGGCAAGTGCTTCTGTTACCTTAAGATCTGCCAGGTATTTTACAAATAACTGCCTGGGTGCCTCCATTATAGAATAATTGTCCTGTAACTCAATCTTTTCAATATGATTTGATACATCCGCCTGAAAGATTCGTTCCGCTTTATAATAAGCCAAGATAAATTCTCCCTTTTGAACAGAATATTTAAACATCTCTGTAGCTGGGTTATACTCTTGTGCGCTAACATTTGCCTCTTTTTTCCCTGTGTTGCAAAAACGCTCATCTGTTATACATTTTGTAAGACAAATGTTTTCTGGCATAAGCATAAATTCCATGGACACTCCCGCAGTGATATCCGCCCGTGCCTGTTTCATACTTTTCAGGACATTTTCTACTTCTATCGTTCGATTACTTTTTTCCCCTCTATCCTGCAATTCGCACAGCAGATTTTCATAATACTGAATTTGTTTTAGTTCCTCGATTTCCTGCTCTCTGTCGGCCAATACTTTCCCCTCCAAATTCCGCGCCAGAGCCTCCAGCACACTGGTCTTCCCACTGCCATTCCTCCCGGTCAGTATCAGGTGCTTCCTTTTATCCTCGGAAAGAAATATCCTGATATCCCTTAAATGCCTGACATGTTCTATCTTCAGTTCCGAAATGAAAATCCTGTCCACAGCTGCTCCCCCTTAATTGAATACATGCAATTTTTCAGAAACACCCTTTGGGGAAATGCGTTTCCACTCACTGCTTAGCAAATTAAGTGAAAAATTTCAAATCCGCCAAAATCACTTCCCTCACCTCTCCCGATACCAAATCCCGCGCATTAACCTTTCCCGGCCGGGACAAGTCTTCTTTGTAAGACAGCTCCCACTGAATGGTATGGGGAATCTTTTCCACCACCGGTATTGTTTCTTTTCCGCTGTACACAAGCTCCCTGTCCGCATCCTCTGTGACGTAAAGCTTTAATTCTTCCTTTATTCCGGACACATCCAGTTTGTAGATATATCCTGAGGAGACTGACCGCAGGGGCGGCACATGGGCAAACGCCGCAATATTATGCCGAAGGTGCGCCTCCTTTAAGGGGCTGCCCAGGAGGGAATCACTGATCCACCATTCATCGTAGTCGATGTTATAGTTACTGGACAGCAGTTTCAGATTATGCTCTGACAATATTTTTTGAAAATAAGCCCCCGCTTCTTTAAATCTGTCGATAATAAATAAGGAAGAAATCCCAATCCAGGGGGACATAAACACCTGGCCCGTTATTTCTGCCGAAAGGTATTCGGTTTTCATATCCGTCGGTGATGAAAAATACATAATATCGGGGATAGAAATGCCGCTTTCACTCATATGTTTTCTCCTACTTTTTAGATAATGTGTTGCCCATCACTACCGCAAACTGAATTCTATACTTTATGCATTAATACTGCATATATTTTTCGCCTTCATGATTGCTTCCGCCTCAAACCCATTGTACAGATATTCGTCCAACCGCGCCATGCCCGCATATACTTTTTTGAAGGCCTCCATACCGAACTTTTCCAGAAAATATCCTGCATAAACACCGGAATACTGATAGCCGCTGTTTTCATAAAAATAGTCTTCGTCATTCAGTTTGATCATGGAAGGAGCCTCATTCACCTGCAGAAAATCAGGCTCAATCTGCCCGGCAGTCCAGACCGCAATTCCTTCGCTGATACCAATACAGGCTGCATCCGGATCACCCAGTGAATCAAATACAATATGTGTGACTTCATGTTTTACAATTTTCAACATATCAGCCAGGGACCGGTCGCTGACAACCCGTGGCGAAAGTACACATACAAAGCGTCTGGCATAGTCTGCGGATCCAACCATCCACGGCTGCCAGGTTTCGGCCGTCTTACCTGCCGCCCTGATAAACGTTGCAGTATCAGGACAGATTTGAAAAGTGAACCTGTCATTCATCACAGCAATCTGAAATCGGGCTGCCACCTCTTCGTATGTGTCTTCTGCAGTCGAAATCATGCCGCCTGCAACTTCACGATCCGCTTCATCATATTCAAAATGAAAATATTTTCCTTCAAAAACCATCCTTTGCATCCGTCCTTTCAAAAAAATCCCGCCGCCCGCCTTACCGGTTAAACGCCGTTATGTTCGCTTCGTTCAGCGTGAAGTCATAGTAATTCAGGTCTTCCCGCTTCGTCCATCCGATACAGTTCCAGAAGGCGTTTCCGATATCGTTGGCGGTAAAGGCGATGAGGCTGACCTTGTTGACCCGCTCTTCCTTCAGGGCATTCATGCAGTAAACCACCATGGCCTTGCCGATGCCCTGCCTGCGCCAGTCCTCCCGGACGCACACATGGTACAGACAGCCCCGCCTGCCGTCATGGCCGCAGAGAATGCCGCCCACAATGACGCCATCCCCGTTTACCGCTACCACACTGGTGGTGGGATTTCGCCTGATAAAGCGCTCCACTCCCTCCCGGGAGTCGTCGATGCTGCGCATGCCGAAGCCGCGGATGGTTTTCCACAGGGCATACAGCCCCTCGTAATCTTCTATTGTCATAGTTCTGATTGTAAACGGTTTATCGTTCATTATTTTACCCATTTCCCATTTCTTCGGTTTATGCCCCCATCTGAAATCCCCTGCCATACAAGATAACGTTTTTCCTGATTATACTTAAGGCCGCCATAATTTACAAATCCGGCTAAGACAGGCATATGCGGCCGTGCTGTCAGATACAGTGAACACAGGAACGCCCAAATCAAATGGCATCAGGCGCATCGCAATGTCCCGTTTCAGGCAAGGACTCTATCCGCAGGCTTTACCAGTATACACCGTTTGCCCGGAAAGGACAATATTTTTTTCTTCCTTTTTAAAAACCCCTTTTTAAAAACGCTTTTGAATCGCTTTTAGAGAGTGGTTCTTCCCGCGGGGGAAGCCTGGCCGTCGATGCTCACTTGACGGCAATACCGCATTCACGGTACAGTCTGCTCCTCTCCCTCTCGTCCTCTGCGGCAAGGCGTGCATCCTCCATCCTTCCATCTGCCAGAAGCTTCTGCATTAATGCTCCCAAGCGTGTCTCTCCCTGCTTTACTCCTTGCTTTACCCCCTGCTTCATACCTTTTTTCTCAGCGTCCTTCTTAATATCATTCAGCGCTTTACACACATCAGCTTCCTCCTCTCCTGTCTCCTGATTTAACGTATATTCCAGACAGTCTGTTATATCCTTTATACCAGTGCAGACATCAATAACATCCACTGCGCTCTTTGGCATCCTGCTGAAATACTCCCTATTCTCGAGAATAAATTTCTCATACTTTTTCCTGGATCCGGTTCGCTTCATAATACCCAGGACATATTTTAAATCCGAATCCATCTTCTCCAAAACCTCCTCCGGAATACGGCGCATATAAATCAAATGTACCCTGTGGTCTTCAAACAGATCTCTCAGCTTCACCGGCAGGGAATCCAATTCCGCCATATCTCCCAGCGACAGGGGACGCTCCCACCTCTTTCTCCCCCAATACAACGTGAGGTTCAGAACCGGCAGCACTCTGTCCTCTTTCCGATACGTATACTTGAAGTCATCCTCTGCCCCATACTTTGCTCCCATTTCCTGGTTCTTCTCCTGAATCTCTTCAATCTGCGTACCATATGCAAGACTGTCCAGTTCCATCAGACGCCATGGAAAAGTCAGATTCACCGTCTCCTGATTTTCCAACCCCAGATAAAAACTGCTTTTGCAGGTTCGAACCCGCCTCATACAGTCCCGCTGCCGAAAGGACAGCTTTCCCTTTGAATTCCGGATAGTATAGAAGCCGTCGCCCGACTCAAATGCCCAGCTCTCCGGCAGCTTCTCTCCCAGAAAATATTCCAGCACTGATCGAATTCGATCCGTTTTCCTCATATATACATTCAGTGCGTTGTTCGGTTCCCCCATTGTCCCGCCTTTCCGCAGGACATGGAACATACGCCGCAAACAATATAAGCCGCCTTTCATCCCTGCCCTGCTCCTGTATTTTATATGATTTCAAGCAGGCAAGTTCTGAAATAGTAGAATGTCAGATGCCAAGTTACCCGATCTTACAGACCGGGAATAGAATCTCCTGCTTCTTGATACCGGAATGCTTTTGCTTCCTGGAATTACTATAACACACCTTCGCGGAGATGACAACCGGAAATTTAGCCTGTCAGGGTTTGATTTGGGTAACCTGATTTGGGCAAATTGATTCGGGGCAGTTACTGCCCTCTTTTATTCATGGCATCACAGTGATCAAATGGGTTATAAACGGCACATATAGGCATACTGGCAGTCACGGAACCGATCTGCCTGATAAATGCTGCAAATCCTGCCCGATGGCCTCCCGCACCAGCTGCCAGGCTATGCTGCCCTCCCGGAGCTTGTCCAGGGCGTCCTCGTATTTCACCCAGACAGCGGAATCCACCTCCCCGGACAGCCGAAAATCCGTCTTTTTTACCACGGCCCTGTAGCCCAGCATGAGCATTCCCTTTTTCTCGTACGGGTAGCTTTTTATGTACTCCAGTTTCACCACGTCCTGGCCGATTTCTTCCTGAATCTCCCTGACGGCAGTCTCCTCCGCGGATTCCCCTGGCTTCATGATGCCGGCCACACAGACATGATTCGTCGTGGAGACATAATCCTGTCGAATCAGAGCCACTTCACGCTCTTCATTCACCACCGCGCAGATAACGGACGTAGTGAACATATCCCACAGAGGGACGCTGCACTGTTCGCAGAAGGGAATCAGCCCTTCGTCACCGATTTCTTTCTGAATGAGTTTACTCCCGCAATGGGGGCAATAAGTAAAATGCATTGAGACATCCTCCTGTTTCGTTTTATGGCTTCCGAAGTTTTGCCAAAATGAGGATCTGACATAAATTCACAGATACAGCATTTCCGAGTACGCCATGATAAAGGGCCCGCTTCCCTTCCCCTCGTCGGTAAGGTAATATCGGGGTTCTTCATAATTATTGGTGCCGTTGGCCGCCGCTTTCAGATAAATATCCCGCAGCCCCCGCTCGTCCAGCTTGTTCTCCGCAAGTCCCACGAAAGCCTTTATCCCGGCCTCCCTGCAGGACTCGTCCAGCCATCCCTTTCTGACACCTTTTAAAATAATGTAACTCATCATGGCAGTTCCGCTGCTCTCAGGGCGGTTTGTCTCCGTGGCAGGTCTGTCCGCCAGGTTTGCCCAGATGCCGTCTGCGTCCTGATATTTCAGCATGCCGCCCACAAACAGCTTCAATGCTGCCTTTCTTTTCTCCAGGTATTCTTCCGGAAGCACCTCCATGATATCCACCATGGCCATGCCGTACCAGCCCATTGCCCTGGTCCAGAAGAAGTTACACACGTCACCCCTTCCGTTTGCAGCATGATAGTACATGCCGTTGGGGGCAAGCAGCACATCCGCCACCCAGTCCAGGCGCTCCCGCACCAGTTCCAGCTGCCGCCTGTCATCGATTCTCACCGCATGATGTGCCAGGAAGGGCTGCAGCATGTAAATGCCGTCCAGCCAGATCTTGTACATGGGCGCTTCCCTCCAGCCGTGCCAGTAATTATGCCCCAGTTCCTCCGGCATATTTTCCAGGCAGGGCGTATGCCCCAGGCTGTTCACATAAGTTTCGTCCGTCAGATGCCGATATAAAGTATCCGCGATTTCGCCGTAAGCATCCTCTCCTTTGGAAAACCGCTCAAAAAGCGCCGCCGTCTTATAGCAGTCCGCCCCATGGCAGTCCACATAGCCGGAGCGCTCAAAATTCAGCTGCCAGCCGCCGTCCTCTCTCTGCTCCATCAGGCCGTCCAGATAGGCTTTCACATAATCGTAATAAGCCTTTCCCTTCTCCGGAGCCGCCTCGTAAATGTCGTACAGTCCCTCCATTACTACGCCGTTGTAATAGCTGTAGTCATAGAGAAAATCCTTTCTCCCAGGAGCACGCTTCTCATTGTCCCATGAGAAAAACAGTTCCGTACTGTTCAGCACCTTCTCAGGGACGTTTTCTTTGGACTCAATGGTAAGTCTGTTGATGTATTCCGTCACCCTGTTTACTGCCGCTTCCACTCTTTTTGCTTCCATTTATGGTTCTCCTTTTATATATACTGCACGTCAATCTATACTCACAGCCGAAAACTTTTGCCAGTTTAAATCGTTGTTTTTCTTTCCAGAGACGGCATTTCAGAAAGGAAGGTAACTGCTACAATTTCCTTTTGATCACAGGGTTCGCGAGGCGGTTCCTGTAATATTTTCAGACAAAAGCCCGGAA
Organism: uncultured Lachnospiraceae bacterium; assembly: GCA_947385785.1. Lineage (GTDB taxonomy): Bacteria > Bacillota > Clostridia > Lachnospirales > Lachnospiraceae > Acetatifactor. The sequence goes on along the minus strand of CANDMH010000008.1, from coordinate 4,564 downwards.
ATTCAATAAAAATTGCCATAAACTTGTAGCAGTCATTTGCAGGCACTTCCTTATCTCCGAAAATCAATATCATACCTTGTCCCATGGTGGAACAGCACCCCATCCGTAAGTCGGATACGCAGGAGGCAGGTATTCGGGTCATCTTCATTGGTGTGCCCGTTGTCATACCACTCCGCGAAAACCACCCTTACTTTGGACATGATTTCCTCATTGCACTGTGCCTTTACATGCCCCAGGTTTTCCCCGATGCCATGGGCGGTAAACCAGTCGCCGCAGATGGCAACCGCAGGCTCCTTTTCAATCTGCCTTATTTTATTGGACAGGGCGTAAGTGACGATATAAAATGCGCCGTCCTCATAATAACCGTTTACGGTGCGCACACAGGGCTTCCCTTCCTCCACTGTAGCCAGGGCAAGCAGATTATCGCAGCCGAATCTTTCCTCCATGATCTGTGCTGTTTCTTTGGCTAATTTTTCTCCCATTTTTCTTTCCTCCTGATTGTGGTTTCGCAGTACATGCGTTCTTCACACGATCCGCCTTCCATGGTTATCAATATCCATATCCTCTTTCATGCCGGCTGTCACGCCAACGATGGTATCCATGACTGATTTCGCCTGAATGTTCTTCACCGGGCAGTTCCAATCTGTTAAGGTTCAGTTGATTCTTTTCAAAAGCAAAAAAGCGAAATCATATGTAAAAATTTATGGCATACAGTAATGCCAGCATTGAAACGCCACACTGGATTTCGTTTGCCTTCAGCATCTCCAGAACCTTCTCCCTCGGCACCCACTTCTTACTGCGGACTTCATTTTCATCAAATGTGTCCGTCTCCTTCTCCACCCTGGCGCCAAATACATGAACCTTCAGATCGGACATTCCGTTGCTGGGGTTCTGGCAGCATAAAAAGGTAATATCCTTCAGGCTGCATCCCGTTTCTTCCATGCATTCCCTTCTCGCCGCCTCTTCCGGCGTTTCGTCCTCTTCCACTCTTCCCGCCGGAATCTCCCATTCCAGCCTTGCCGTCACGTAGCGCCTGGCCTGGATCATCAGGATCTCATCCCTGTCGTTTACAATGACCACACAGGCAGACGCATGGGGGTAGTGGAGCTTATGGCAGGGGGATATGATCTGCCCGTCCGGCATTTGAACCTTATCCGCATACAGGCAGATCCAGTCGCTCTCATAAAGTATTTTTCTGTCAAGTTTCCTGGGTAAATCCTGCTTCATTTGTACCTCCTGTTCCGGTTTGGGTTTTTCATCCCATATCACCATGTCTGTCCCGGTTGCAAATCAGGAAATCCACTACAAACATTTGGTACACATACTGTTCCCACCCGTATCTTCATTCTACGGGAAGCATGGCACCAGTTCCAGCCCCTCGCTTTCCGGCAGCCCGAACAGCAGGTTCATATTCTGCACGGCCTGCCCGGCAGCGCCCTTCACCAGATTGTCCAGGGCGCCCATCATGATGATGCGGCCTGTCCTCTCGTCGACCACAAAGTTTATATCCACATAATTGCTGCCCTCCACCCACTTGGTCTCGGGGCAGATTCCCTTATCCAGGACCCGCACAAATTTCTCATCTGCGTAATATTTGTCATATACGGCGCGGATTTCCTCCCATGAGGGCAGAGTGCCGTCATCTTTCCTCTTCAGCTTCGCGTATTCCGTCACCAGAATCCCCCGGTTCATGGGTACCAGGTGGGGTGTAAAATTAATCACCACCTCACAGTCCCCCGCATACGAAAGCTGCTCCTCAATCTCCGGGGTATGGCGGTGGCCTGCCACGCCGTAAGCCTTGATGTTCTCATTGACCTCGCAGAACAGATTGGGCACCTTCGCCCCCCGCCCCGCACCGGAAGTTCCCGACTTTGCGTCCACAATCAATGTATCCACATCAATCAGCCCCTCTTTTACCAGCGGATACGCCGTCAGAATAGAGCATGTGGTATAGCAGCCCGGATTCGCCACCAGCCTGGTCGCTTCCGTAATCCGGCTTCGGTTCACCTCGCACAGCCCATAGACTGCCTCCGGAATAAACTGCGGGGATTTGTGCTCGATTCCATACCACTTCTCATATACTTTCACGTCTTTTATACGGTAATCCGCAGATAAATCTACGATTTTCACCTTCGAGAGAATCTCCTCCGTGAGAATACCGGCCAGAAATCCCTGGGGTGTAGCGGTAAAAATGACATCCACCTGCTCCGCCAGCTCTGCCAGATTGTCGTCCCTGCACACATCCTCCACAATGCGGAACATATTCTGATATACCTCGCAATACTTTTTATCGATATAGCTGCGGGAGCCATACCAGACGATACTGACCTCCCTGTGATTCGTCAAAATCCTTACAAGTTCTCCGCCGGCATAGCCGGTTGCTCCGATAATTCCTGCTTTTATCATCTTCTCCTCATTTCCGTCCCGCGCTTTCCTCTTCCGGTTTGCCCGGATTTTCAGACTCTGTTTCTACTCATGAGCGCATATATTTACCAGTTAGGAACTGTCACGAAATAACCTGTCAATAGTCCGCAGGATTTTTCTTCGTCAGTGCCGCTTAAAAATCAGGCGCATAGTGGGCTATGTAACTGATTTTATATGCTCCACCGGACTTACTGCACGAGACTGTTCTTCTTTTATGGTCTTTCATAAGGAAATGTCAGTTCCTGACACTTCCCCGTATATATTGGCCGGCAGGCACCCGGCACTCTATGTAAGTATAACACTTTTTGTATAAATGTCCACTACTTTTTTATATTTATGCACATTTATTCTTTATTCGTGTATATTTATTCATGTTCAGTGAGTTCACAAAAGCGGTGCCGCCACCTTTATCAATACACCTGTCAGCTTCACCGTCCACTTTTCGTTCCTGATCGTCTCCGGCGTCACCTGGCGGCATTTGGGCAGCATATCCTGGAAATCCGCTTCGATATCGGGAATGCAGTCCGTGCCATACATATAAGTGGCACATTCAAAATGATGATACAGGCTGCGGTAATCCAGATTGATCGTTCCCACCACCGCCTCCCTCGCATCACTGACAAAAACCTTGGCATGGACAAAACCGGGCGTATATTCGTATATCTTCACTCCGGATTCCAGCAGCCTCCGGTAGTGGGTCTTGGCCAGCGCATAGGGAAGCCGCTTGTCGGGAATTCCGGGCAGAATCAGAATCACTTCCACGCCCCGCTCCGCGGCATACCGCAGGGCCATCTCCATCTCGCCGTCCAGAATCAGATAAGGCGTCATAATATGTACATATTTCACGGCACGGTTCAGGATATCCATGTACACCAGTTCCCCCACCCTGTCGTTGTCCAGGGGACAGTCTCCGTAAGGTACCACATATCCCTTCACATGTTCCCGGGGAAATGTGGGATATGTCAGATTTTTCCTGAATTCGGGCGTTCTCTCATCCAGATTCCACATCTGAAGGAACATCAGGGTAAAGCTTTTCACCGCCTCCCCTTTCAGCATCACCGCCGTGTCCTTCCAGTGCCCGAACCGCTGCACCCGGTTGATATATTCATCGGCCAGGTTCACTCCGCCGTTAAAGGCCGTATGTCCGTCGATTACCAGTATCTTGCGATGGTCCCGGTAATTGTAATGGGTGGAAATAAAGGGAGAAACCGGCGAAAACACTTTACACTTGATCCCTCTCTCCCGCAGAAGTCTCAGATATTTGTGGGGCAGAAGGACAAATTCGCAGGTGCCGTCATACATTACCCTTACATCTACCCCTTCCTGCGCCTTGCGGACCAGGATTTCCAGCACCTCCCCCCACATCAGCCCCTCACTGATGATAAAATATTCCAGGAAGATAAAATGCTCCGCCTTCTCCAGCTGCCGCAGCAGCTCTGCAAATTTATCCTCTCCCAGAGGAAAGTAGGTCACCTCCGTCCTGTCATGCACCGGGTGGCAGCTGCTCCTCTGAATGTAATGCACCAGTGACGCCGCGCCCGGGTTCTCCTCCGCCAGCGCCCGGATAACCGCCTCCTCCTGAGGGATGCTTTTCTTTGTCATCTCAACTATTTGTTCGAAGCGTACCTTCAGCGCCCGGTGGCCGATATCCAGCTGTGTATACAGATACAAAAGCGACCCGAATACCGGCATCAGCATTACAATCACAAGCCAGGTAATCTTCGCCGTAGGGTCAATACGGCTGTTCAAAAGGTAAAGCACCATGGCCACAGTGAGCAAAGCCATACCTCCAAAGGCCTGTGGGCGGTATTCCTTAAACCACTGAAACAGAAACACCAGAAATCCAGCCTGCAGCAACAGCAGCAACAGAAACAGTCCCATGCGGCTGAAAACGGCATGAATCATTCCTTTCTGCCCCTTTTTCAACAGTCTTATTCCCACATTATTATTATCATCATTTCGCATATTCAATTCACCTCATCTTTTGCTTCAGGGTCAGCCGGCAAATGTATATAGTTATTCTATCACAGGCCGCTGATTTTTGCTATCCATAAGTAAGAAAATGGCTTTTTCCTGCGTAAATTAGTTACTGTTCACGGGTGCCTCCGCGAGGCGTTTTCGTGCGCACTTTGCACGAAAA